>NZ_JBHWDS010000003.1:0-54269 GCF_042734615.1 Kitasatospora sp. NPDC059646 | reverse complement strand
CCCGGTCGTGGTGGGCCTCCCCGCCTGACGGCCTGCGAAACCGCGGGGGGCCGGCCCCCCCGAGGGGCGGCCGGCCACCGGTGCGTTCAGCGGAGGGTCACTTGCCCTTCGCGGCTTCCTTCAGCTTCGAGCCGGCGCTCACCTTGACGCTGTAGCCCTCGGCGATCTGGATCGGCTCGCCGGTCTGCGGGTTGCGGGCGGTGCGGGCAGCACGCAGGGTGCGCTCGAAGGTCAGGAAACCGGGGATGGTGACCTTCTCGTCGCCCTTGGCGACGACCTCGCCGGTGATCTCGGCGAAGGCGGCCAGCACGGCGTCGGCGTCCTTGCGGGTCACCTCGGCGCGCTCGGCCAGCGCGGCCACCAGCTCACTGCGGTTCATGTGTACTCCTGTGGTCTGTTGCTCTGCCGTGCGCGGAGGCATGGCCGGTCCGCGAACGGTGCTCGTTCAGGCGAGGGGTGGTCAGGGGCCGGGCTCGCACCGCGAAGCGCCGCAAACTGCCCGCCTGGGTACGAATCCTGCCCCGACCGGCACTGAGAAAGCCAATCGGGCACCGGCGTGGTTGACCCGAACAGCGCCCGCCGGACAGAGGTATGACGCTCCGTCGGCTCCGGGGTGTCCGGGGCGGGCGGCGGCCGGGACGACACGCCGTGGCACAACCGGGGACGTTCCGTACTTGTCGGACACGCCACCCCGTCGCAGGGCTACGGTACGCCTTGGCACCGACAAGCCCAAACACGCCCCTTGCCCTTGTGTCGCAAGGGATCCGGCACGTTCGCCGCAATCCGGGCGCGGCGAGCGTGCCGGTCGCTCACCGGCTCAGAGCTGAACGGCCGGGAACGCGGCGGTGTCGAGCGTTCCGACGATGCCCGGGGTGGGCCTCGCGGGGGCCGCCTCCGCGTCGCCACGGGCCGCCACGGCGGCGTCCCGGACGGCCGCGGCGACGGTCTTGGCGACGCCCGGGTGGAACACGCTGGGAATGATGTAGTTCGGGTTCAGCTCGTCGTCGGCGACGGTGGTGGCCAGCGCCCGGGCGGCGGCCAGCATCATCTCGGTGTCGACGCTGCTGGACTGGGCGTCCAGCAGGCCGCGGAAGACGCCGGGGAAGACCAGCACGTTGTTGATCTGGTTCGGGAAGTCGCTGCGGCCGGTGGCGACCACCGCGGCGGTCTGCCGGGCCACCGCCGGGTCGACCTCCGGGTCGGGGTTGGCCAGCGCGAAGACGATCGCGTCCTCGGCCATGGTGGCCAGGTCGTCGCCGTCCAGCACGTTCGGGGCGGAGACGCCGATGAACACGTCGGCGCCGGCCACGGCCTCCTTGAGGGTGCCGGTGCGGCCGGAGCGGTTGGTGTTCTCGGCGATCCAGCGCAGGTTCTCGTTCAGGTCCTCGCGGCCCAGGTGGACCACGCCCTGCACGTCCGCCACGGTGGCGTGCGCGACGCCCGCGGCCATCAGCAGCTTGAGGATCGCGGTGCCCGCGGCGCCGGCGCCGCTCATCACCACGCGGATCTCGCCGATCTCCTTGCCGACCACCTTCAGCGCGTTGGTCAGCGCCGCCAGCACCACGATCGCGGTGCCGTGCTGGTCGTCGTGGAAGACCGGGATGTCCAGGGCCTCGCGCAGCCGGGCCTCGATCTCGAAGCAGCGCGGGGCGGAGATGTCCTCCAGGTTGATGCCGGCGAAGCCCGGGGCGATGGCCTTGACGATCGCCACGATCTCGTCGGCGTCCTGGGTGTCCAGGCAGATCGGCCACGCGTCGATGCCGGCGAAGCGCTTGAACAGCGCCGCCTTGCCCTCCATCACCGGCAGCGCGGCCTTCGGGCCGATGTTGCCCAGGCCCAGCACCGCGGAGCCGTCGGTGACCACCGCGACCGAGTTGCGCTTGATGGTCAGGCGGCGGGCGTCCTCCGGGTTCTCGGCGATCGCCATGCACACCCGGGCCACACCGGGGGTGTAGATCATGCTGAGGTCGTCGCGGTTGCGGATCGGCAGCTTCGAGGACATCTCGATCTTGCCGCCGAGGTGCATCAGGAACGTGCGGTCGGACACCTTGCCGATGCTGACGCCGTCGATCGCCCGGAGCTTCTCGACGATCTCCTGGCCGTGCGCCACCGAGGAGGCGGCCACGGTGACGTCGATGCGCAGCGCCTCCAGGCCGGACGCGGTGACGTCCAGGCCGGTGACCGAGCCGCCGGAGGACTCGACCGCGGTGGTGATGGAGCTCACCGCGTTGCCGGTGGCCGGCACCTCCAACCGGACCGTGATCGAGTTCGAGACACTGGGCACCGTCGCCATCGACGTCCTTCTTCCTAGAATCAGCAGGCCGTGACCGGCCCGGTAATCGCGCAGCATGCTAGGTCTCGATCGTCGCACCAACCGGGGGCTTGTCAGAAATAACGTTCATTGAGTGTGCGGATCCGACAAACCGCACCGGGCCCCGGTCCGACGGCCTCCTTGCCCGTCGGCGCGGATGCGTTACATTGGAACGGCACCGGCTCGATCCAAGCCCCCGGGCCCAACCTTCGTCCCTTCGAGGGACCACTTGCCGCGAGGCGAGCATGGCGGGTCGGTGTTCAGCTTCACGAAAGGCCCCCCACCTCCGGGTGGGGGGCCTTTCGCGTCCGTGCCGCTCCGGCGGTCGCTACTTCAGCAGCGCGGGCACGCCGGCCGCGTCCGGCAGGTCGTCCGGGCCGGACAGCACCGTCAGCCGCTGGGTGGCGCGGGTCAGCGCCACGTACAGCACCCGCAGGCCCGCCTCGGACTCGCCGGCGATGCCGGTCGGGTCGGCGACCACCGTGGCGTCGTACTCCAGGCCCTTCGCCTCCAGGCTGCCCAGCGCCACCACCCGCTCGCCCAGGCCGTCGGCCCAGGACGCGGCCTCCGCCCGGCGGTCCATCGGGACGACCACCGCGACGGTGCCGTCGACCTCGGCCAGCAGCCGCTCCAGCTCGGCCCGGGCGGCCTTGCCGAAGGACTCCGCGTCGGCCTCCCGGACCGCCGCGAACCGCGGCTGGACGCCGGTCGCCCGGACCGCGCTCGGCGACGGGGTGCCCGGCGCGGCCAGCGCCAGCACCTTCGCCGCCACCTCGGCGATCTCCGCCGGGTTGCGGTAGTTCACCGTCAGCGTGTGCCGGCGGCGCGGCTTGCCCGCCAGCACCTCGTCCATCGCCGCCTGCGCCTCCTCCGGGAACGGCCAGGACGACTGCGCCGGGTCACCGACGATCGTCCAGGTCGCCGACCGGGAGCGGCGGCCGATCATCCGCCACTGCATCGGGGTGAGGTCCTGCGCCTCGTCGACGATCACGTGCGCGTACTCCCGGCGCTCCTCCGGGACGCGCTCGCGCTCGCGCCGGCCGTAGGCCCGCTCGCCGTACGTGGTGACCTCGTCCAGGCCGGTCAGCAGGTCGATCGCGTCGACCTCGCGGACCTTCGGGCGGGCCGGCTCGCCGAGCAGCACCTGCAGTTCGTCGACCAGCGCCACGTCGTGCGCGGACAGCTCGCCGGCGCCGCGGTCGTCCAGGTGCCGCCAGGACGCCGCCAGCAGGCGGGCCTCCTCCGGCGTGACGGCTCGGCGGGCGATCCGGTTGGTGTGCCGGTGCTGGCGCAGCGTGGCCAGCACCCGGCGCGGGGTGACGGCCGGCCACCAGGCGTCCAGGAAGGCCAGGAACGGCGCCTCGTCGGAGACGTACTCGTCGAAGGACTCGCGCTCCTCCTGGCGCTGCTCGCGCTCCGCGTGGCTGACCGGCTTCGGCAGGTCGCGGACCGCCTCCGACCAGAGCGCGTCCAGCAGCAGGCGGCGGGCGCGCGGGCGCAGCAGGTTCAGCGGGGTGCCGCCGCCGCCCACCACGTTGCCGCGCACCGCCTTCAGCCGTCCGGCGTCCAGCCGCAGCGCCCGGCCGCGGGCGAACACCTTCAGCTCGGTCGGCGCGCCCAGCTCCAGGGCCGCCCGGGCGGCCCTGCGCAGCAGCTGCACCATCCGCGAGGAGCCCTTGATCCGGGCCACCTCGGGGCTGTCGTAGCGGGTCGCCTCGACGCCGTCGACCAGGCTGCCGACCGCGCGGATCGCGACCTGGCCCTCCTCGCCGAGCGAGGGCAGCACGCCCTCGGTGTAGGAGACCAGCAGCGGCGTCGGGCTGACCACCAGGATGCCGCCCGCGTACCGGCGGCGGTCCTGGTAGAGCAGGAACGCGGCGCGGTGCAGGGCGACGGCGGTCTTGCCGGTGCCGGGCCCGCCGGTGACCAGGGTGGCTCCCGCCGCGGCGGCCCGGATCACCTCGTCCTGCTCCTTCTGGATGGACGAGACGATGTCGCGCATCGTGTGGCCGCGGGCCCGGCCCAGGGTCGCCATCAGCGCGCCGTCGCCGACCACGGCGAGTTCCTCGCCGTCCAGGGTCGGGGTCAGGTCGGGGCGCAGCAGGTCGTCCTCGACGCCGATGACCTTGCGGCCCTTGGAGCGGATCACCCGGCGGCGGATCACCCGGCCCGGCTCCAGCGGCGTCGCCCGGTAGAACGGGGCCGCCGCCGGGGCGCGCCAGTCGATGACCAGCGGGCCGAACTCGGCGTCGAGCACGCCGAGCCGGCCGATGTGCAGGCTCTCGGCGACCGCCGGGTCGGCCGGGTCCATCGGCGTCTGCGAGGGGATCCCGTGCTCCTCGGGGGCATCGGCCTGCTGGAGGTCGATGCGCCCGAACAGGAAGTCCTCGAACTCGTTGTTCAGCCGCTGCAGGTGGGCGCCGGCGCGGTACACCTGGGCGTCGCGCTCGGCGAGCGCGCCGGGGGTGCCGACGTGCACGCGCTTCGCGGCGTCCTCCAGGATGTACTCCGCCTCGGCGAGCTTCTCCTCCAACCGCCGGTAGACGGTGTCGAGATGCTGCTGCTCCCCCGCGATCTCGCGGTCGCGGACAGTGTCGGTGTGGTGCTCGGCAGAGCCGTGCGCGCCCAAGGAGCCCCCAGAGGTGCGGAGAAAAAGGCGGACGGACGATCTTACGGGATGAACTGTTCCGCAGACGAGGGCCGCCCCGCCCGGGGCGCACCGGCCGGGGGCCGGTCAGCGGTCGAGGGTCAGCCGGTAGCCCCGTTTCACGACCGTGGTGATCAGCCCGGGCACCCCGAGCGCCTGCCGCAGCCGGGTCATCGCGCTCTCCACGGCGTGCTCGTCGCCGCCGCTGCCGGGCAGCGCCCGCAGCAGGTCCGCACGGGCCACCACCCAGCCGGGGTGCCGGGCGAGCGCCCGCAGCAGCGCCATGCCGGCGGGCGGGACGGGGCGCAGCCGGCCGTCGACGACGGCGGCCCGGCCGCGCAGTTCGAGGGTGTGGCCGGCCACCGGGAGGCTGCGGGCCCGTTCCGGCAGCGCGGCGCCGAGGGTCTGCACCATGGCGCCCAGCCGCATCCGCTCCGGCCGCACGACGGGGACGTCGTGCGCCTCCAGCGGGGCGGCGGTGACCGGGCCGACGCACACGGCGAGCACCTCGCGGCGCAGCGCGGTCAGCAGCTCCGCGGTGCGGCCGCGGGCGGCGGCGCGCTCCAGCAGGCCGATCGCGGCGGGCGCGGAGGTGAAGGTGACGGCGTCCAGGGCGCCCGCGCAGACCGCGTCGATCAGCCGGTCCAGCGGGCCGGTGTCGGCCGGCGGCAGCCAGCGGTAGACCGGCACCTCGACCACCTCCGCGCCGGCGGTGCGCAGCGACTCGACGAAGCCCGCGAGCGGGGCGCCGTGCAGTTGGACGGCGATCCGGCGGCCCTCGACGCCGTCGGCGAGCAGCTGCGAGAGCACCTCGGCGGAGGACTCGGTGGCGGCGGAGAACGACTCGCGCAGGCCGGCCGCCCGGATCGCGCCCTTGGCCTTGGGGCCGCGGGCGAGCACCGAGGCCCGGCCGAGGGCCGCGCGCAGGTCCTCGCCGAGGTCCCAGCCGTCGGCGGCCTCCAGCCAGCCGCGGAAGCCGATGCCGGTGGTGGCGACGGCGAGGTCGGGCGGGTCGGCGATCAGCGCGCGGGTGGCGGCCAGCAGGTCGCCGTCGTCGGCGAGCGGGACGATCCGCAGCGCGGGGGCGCGCAGCACGGCGGCGCCGCGGCGTTCCAGCAGGGCGGCGAGTTCGTCGGCGCGGCGGGCGGCGGTGATGCCGACGGTCCAGCCGGCCAGCGGTCCGGCGTCGGGGTTGGCGGGGGCGGGGTCGACGGGGTCGGCCATGGCGGCGGCAGTCCTTCGGTGCGCCGTGCGGGGGCCCGGCCGGTCCTGGGCCGGGGGGCGCGGCGGCGCGGTGGGTGGCGGGTGGGTGGTCCATCGTCGTCGTCGGGGGTGACGCCCCCGGGTCGGGCGGGTGTCCGGCGTGTTTCGCGGCGGCCCGGGGGCGTGACGGCACGTCAGACCCGGACGGGCGCGGGCGCGTCGGCGCCGTGCGGGGCCGCGGCGGGGCGGCGCAGGTAGACCGCCCAGGTCAGCAGGGAGCAGCCGGCGTAGGCGGCGAGGAAGGCGACGAACGCCGGGGTGCCGGTGTGCACGGTGCGGAAGGACTCGCGGAAGGCGAGGTTGATGAACAGTCCGCCGAGCGCGCCGACGGCGCCGATCACGCCGATCGCGGCACCGGACATCCGGCGCGACCAGGCGGCGGCGTCGGCGGCGGCGGTGCCGGCGGCGATCAGGTCCTGCGCCTTGGCGTCGAAGATGCCGGGGATCATCTTGTAGGTCGAGCCGTTGCCGAGGCCGGCGAGCGCGAACAGGGCGACGAACCCGGTCAGGAACAGCGGCAGCGAGCGGATCGCGGACGCCCAGGTGACGGTGCCGGCGGCGGCGGCCATCGCGGCGAAGTTCCACAGCGTGATCCGGGCGCCGCCGAACCGGTCGGCGAGCTTGCCGCCGAGCGGGCGGGCCAGCGAGCCCAGCAGCGGTCCCAGGAAGGTGAGTTGGGCGGCCTGCAGGGCGGTGCGGCCGAACTGGTTCTGCAGCACCAGGCCGAACGCGAACGAGAACCCGATGAACGAGCCGAAGGTGCCGATGTACAGCGCCGACATCAGCCAGGTGTGCTTCTCCCGGACGACCGCGGCGAGCGCCCCCGTGTCGGCCTTCACCGGCGCCAGGTTGTCCATGAACAGGGCGGCGGACACCGCGGCCAGCACGATCAGCGGCAGGTAGACGCCGAGCACCAGCCGCGGGTGACCGGCCCCCGCCAGGGCGATCACGGCGAGCGCGACCAGCTGGATCACCGGCACGCCGACGTTGCCGCCGCCGGCGTTCACGCCGAGCGCCCAGCCCTTGTGCCGGGCCGGGTAGAAGGCGTTGATGTTGGTCATCGAGGACGCGAAGTTGCCGCCGCCGACCCCGGTGAGCGCGGCGACCAGCAGGAACGTCCCGTACGAGGTGCCGGGGTGCATCACGTACGCGGCGGCCAGCGTGGGCGCGAGCAGCAGCAGCGCGGAGACCACCGTCCAGTTCCGGCCGCCGAACCGGGCCACCGCCACGGTGTAGGGAATCCGGACGAAGGAGCCGACCAGGGTCGGCACGGCGACCAGGAAGAATTTACCGGCCGGGTCGATTCCGTACTCGGGGCCCATGAACAGCACCATCACCGACCACAGGCTCCAGATCGAGAAGCCGATGTGTTCGGAGAGCACCGAGAAGACCAGATTGCGGCGGGCGGTGCGCCGTCCTGTGCTCTCCCAGAACGCCGGGTCCTCCGGATCCCAGTGCTGGATCCATCTCCCGCCCGTCCTGCCGTTCGTGGTGGTGCCGTTCATGGGCTGCTCCTCCGAGTGCCGTAGGCCTGTGCCACTGACGTTAGGAGTCCACCGTTTCGGATCCGTGGTCCGCTGTGAAGGGTTGTTGACCGTCTGTTCACCCGGCGCCGGGCCGGGCTGTGAGGGCCGGAACGCACGAAGAGCCGCCCTCCGCGTGGAGGACGGCTCTGCGATGCACATGGGGTGGTGGAGATGCCGGGAATCGAACCCGGGTCCAGTGGAGAGGATTCAGGACTTCTCCGAGCGCAGTCCGCTGTGATTTTCTCGGCCCTGGCGGTCACGCGGACAAGCCGCCAACAGGCCCAGCCGCTGTTTGGTTTCCCCGCCACCCCCGCGGCCGGGGTGGAAGGTTGAGTTCCCTAGATTATGCCAGGATCCGGGTCGGGAACGCCCCGGGCTGACACCCATTCACTTTCGCTGATCAGGCAGCGAGAGCGAACTGCTGGGAATCGCGCTTAGAGTTGGCGATTATTTTTTTGCGACACGTGGTTAACGAGATCATTGCCGCATTCCTCGGCTCGCTTCTCCTGTTTCGACTGCCACTGTCGAAACCGATCATCCCCATGTTGATTTGACAAACAGCTCCGGAGGGCGGGGCCCTCCGGGTGATGCGCTGCCATAGTACTCGGGCGGCGCGTCAAGGGTCCAGCGCATTAACGAGCGGCGTCCGGCGGGGCGGGCGGCGACGGGGCCGGGACCGGCCCGCGGTCAGCCGGTGGCGCCCGGCAGGCCGAGCTCCCGGGCCAGCCAGGGCAGCGACTGCTTGAAGGCGAAGGCGCCGAACTGCCAGTCGTGCTTGCCGGGGTGGATCTCGACCCGGGTCTTCAGGCCGGCCGCGTTGGTGGCCCGGTCGAGTTCCTTGGCGTTGGCGATGTGGCCGGCCTCGGTGTCGCCGACCATGAAGAGGCCGGAGGAGGCGCTGTAGTCGCCGTGCTTGCCGCGCAGCACCGTCAGCGGGTCGTTGGCGGCCCAGGCCGCGGCGTCGCCGCCGTACAGCTGGGAGATGGTGTTCTGCTTGCTGCCGGTGTTCGGCCCGAGGTCGCCGGCCATGTCGACGAAGTGGCCGAACACGTCGGGGTGGACGACGCCCAGGTCGAGGGCGCAGGTGCCGCCCATCGACCAGCCGGCCGCCGCCCAGGCGTGCGGCCCGGAGGCGGTGCCGAAGGTCTTCACGATGTACGGCGGGATGTCCTTGACCAGGTGGTCCTGGGCCTTGCCGGCCGGGCCGTTGACGCACTCGGTGTCGGCGTTGAAGCCGCCGGTGGCGTCCACGAAGACCAGCACCGGGGCGTAGCCGTCGTGCGCGGCGGCGTAGGCGTCGGCGGTCTGCACCGCGTTGCCGACCCGCACCCAGTTGCTGGGCGCCATGAACTGGCCGCCGATCATCTCCACCACCGGCAGCTGCGGGCGGACCTTGGTCCTGAACCAGGCCGGCGGCAGGTAGACCAGTTCCTGGCGGTGCTGGAAGCCGCTCGGCACGGCCGGGATGTCGACCGCGACGACCCGGCCCTCGGTGGCCTTGCCGACCGTGACGAGCGCCTGGTCGAGGCTCATCTGCTGCGGCACCGGCGCGCCCGCCAGGTCGGCCAGCGCGACGTCCACGCTCGGGTAGTAGCCGGTGGCGGCGTTCAGCGAGTTGGCGCCGCAGAGCAGGGCCAGCGCGGCGGCCACCGGCACGGCGGCCATGTTCCACCAGCGGGCGTGCTGCAGCCCGAACGCGAACGTGCCGAGCGCCAGCAGGGCGCAGAACACCCAGAACCACAGCCCGACCGGCAGTTCGTCCTGGACGTCGCCGAACAGCGCCACCAGGACGGCGATCAGGCCGGTGGCCAGGAGCGCCCCGCCGGCGACCCACGGCAGTCGGCGGCGCAACCAGAACGGGCCGACCCGGACCACCGCGGCACCCACCGCCGCGAGGGCCAGAATGCGCAAGGTCCAGGGGAGCCAGCCGCTCAGCAGTGAGGAGTCCACCCGGAGATCGTACGGAAACGTCCGGTCACCGCACGCAACCGGGGTGGCACGCCCTTGACCTGACGCGGGCTCACGCCGCCGGCTCAGCCCTGCCGGCGGCGGGCCGCGGCCACGGCCCGGTCGGCCTCGCGGCGGTCCTGGCGCTCGCGCAGGGTCTGCCGCTTGTCGTAGAGCTTCTTGCCGACGGCGAGGGCGATTTCGAGCTTGGCGCGGCCGTCCTTGAAGTACAGCGACAGCGGGACCAGCGTGTGGCCGGTCTCCTTGGCCTTGGACTCGAGCTTGCGGATCTCCATCTTGTGCAGCAGCAGCTTGCGCTTGCGGCGGGCCGAGTGGTTGGTCCAGGTGCCCTGGGTGTACTCGGGGATGAAGACGTTGTCGATCCAGGCCTCGCCGCCCTGGATGTACGCGTAGCCGTCGACCAGGTTGGCCCGGCCCTCGCGGAGCGACTTGACCTCGGTTCCGGTGAGCACCATGCCGCACTCGTAGGTGTCGAGGATGGTGTACTCGTGCCGCGCCTTCTTGTTCTGCGCGACCAGCTTCTTGCCCGTTTCCTTTGCCATAGCTCCGTCATTCTCGCACCTCGGGGGCGGCGTCGGCAGCCCCTTTACGGCGCGGCGGGCCCCGGGTCGACGGGGCTCAGCCCGTCCAGCACCTTCAGGGCCAGGGCCTCGGCGCCGGCGTCGTCGCCCGCGGGGGCGGGGACGTCGGGCTGGACGCCGGTGCCGTCCGGGGAGCCGCCGGCGGGCGTGCGGTAGCGGCCGACGGTGAGTTCGAGCACCGAGCCGTCGGCCAGCCGGCTGGGCTGCTGGACGGTGCCCTTGCCGAAGGTGCGCCCGCCGACCAGGACCGCCCGCGAGCGGTCCTGCAGGGCGCCGGCCAGGAGTTCGGCGGCGCTCATGGTGCCGCCGTCGACCAGCACCACCAGCGGCACGGCGGTGTCGCCGCCGGCCGCGGCGGTCAGTTCGCGCTGCTCGCCGTGCACCTGGTAGCTGGCGACCGGGCCGCCGTCGAGGAACACCGAGGCGACGCCGACGGCCTCCTCGACCAGGCCGCCGGAGTTCCCGCGCAGGTCCAGCACGACGCCGCGGGCACCGGCCGCGGCGGCGCGCACCTGGTCGGCGACGCCCTCGGTGAAGGCGTGCACGGCGATCCGCGCGACCCCCGGGCGGGGGCGGTCGGTCTCGACCTCACGGGCGGCCAGTTCGGCCCGGGTCAGGCTGAGTTCGCGCACCGGCCCGTCCTCGCCCTGCACGCCGAGGGCGACGGCGCTGCCGGCCGGCCCGCCGCGCAGCCGGGACACCACCTCGGTGACCGGCAGTTCCTCGGCGGGGACGCCGTCGACGGTGACCAGCCGGTCCCCGGCGGTGATGCCGGCCCGGGCGGCGGGCGAGCCGGGCAGCACCTCGGCCACCTCGGTGGGGCCGTCGGCGCTGCGGCCCACGGTCAGTCCGACGCCCGGGTAGCGGCCGCCGGTGAAGTCCCGGTACTGCTGCGGGCTGAGGTAGGCCGCCCACCGGTCGCCGCTGGCGCCGACCAGCTGCCGGGCCTCCTGCGGGCTCAGGTCGGCCCCGGTCAGGTCGGCGCGGCGGGCCCCGTCGGACGACGACGGGGCCCGGGGCGAACCGATCGGCTCGCCCCAGGCCCCGGATGCGGCGCCGGCGAACAGCACGGCGCCGAACACCAGCCCGAGCGTCATCCCCTGGCGTACTCGCGGCGCAGTCGGCATGCCGCCGAGTCTAGGGCCTCGGCGGCGACGGACCGTCAGACCTTCAGGTACTTCCGGAGGGTGAAGAACGCCGCGATGCCGGCCATCAGCATGCCGACCACGACCATCAGCGGAATGACCGCCAACACCGAGGACAGGCCGATGAAGTGGATGAACGCCACCTTCTTCGCCAGCCAGCCCTGGACGAAGAAGTGTCCGCCCAGCAGCAGCAGCGAGGCCAGGCCCGCGCCGAGCAGCGCGGCGAACGCGGCCTCCGCGATGAACGGCATCTGCACGTAGAAGTTGGACGCGCCGACCAGCCGCATGATGCCGGTCTCGCGGCGGCGGCTGAACGCGGACACCCGGACGGTGTTGACGATCAGCAGCAGTGCCACGCAGAGCATCAGCGTCATGATCACGAAGGCGGCGGTCTGCAGGCCGCGCAGCAGGCCGAACAGGTTCTCCAGGATCTTCCGCTGGTCCTCGACCGACTTGACGCCCGGCTTGCCCGCGAACTGGCTCTGGATCACGTCGTACTTGGTCGGGTCGCTCAGCTTGACCCGCCAGGACGCCGGCATCGCCTCCGGACCGACCGCCGCGAGCAGCGGGTTGTCCGGGTTGGACTCCTTGAAGTGCTGGTACGCCTCGGTCGGGGTCTCGAAGGTGGAGCTCTGCACCAGCGGGGTCAGCTTGTCCAGCTCGGACTTCACCTGCTGGATCTGGTCGTTGGTGGCCGCTCCGCTCGCGCACTGGGGCGAGTTGTGGTCCGCCTTCGCGCAGAAGTAGATGCTGACCTCGACCTTGTCGTACCAGTAGTCCTTCATGGAGTTGACCTGGTCGCGGACGAGCAGCGAGGCACCGGCGAGGGCGAGCGAGAGCGCGACACTGACCACGACGGCGATCGTCATGGTCAGGTTGCGGCGGAGACCGACGCCGATCTCCGACAGAACGAACTGGGCGCGCATGCTTCTCTCTTCTAGCTCTGGTATCCGTAGACGCCGCGGGCCTGGTCGCGGACCAGCAGGCCCTTGTCGAGCTCGATGACGCGCTTGCGCATCTGGTCGACGATCGCCTGGTCGTGGGTGGCCATCAGCACGGTGGTGCCGGTCCGGTTGATCCGGTCCAGCAGCTTCATGATCCCGACCGAGTTCTGCGGGTCGAGGTTTCCGGTGGGCTCGTCGGCGATCAGCAGCATCGGCCGGTTCACGAACGCCCGGGCGATCGCCACGCGCTGCTGCTCACCGCCCGACAGCTCGCCGGGCATCCGGTCCTCCTTGCCGCCGAGGCCGACCAGGTCGAGCACCTCGGGCACCACCTTGTTGATGGCGCTCTTCGGCTTGCCGATGACCTCCAGGGCGAACGCGACGTTCTGCCCGACGGTCTTGTTCGGCAGCAGGCGGAAGTCCTGGAAGACGGTGCCCAGCTGGCGGCGCATGTGCGGCACCTTCCAGTTGGACAGCTTGCCCAGGTCCTTGCCGAGCACGTGCACCGCGCCGGTGGACGGGCGCTCCTCGCGCAGGCACAGGCGCAGGAACGTCGACTTGCCCGAACCGGACGAGCCGACCAGGAAGACGAACTCGCCCTTCTCGATCTCCAGCGAGACGTTGTCCAGGGCCGGACGGTTCTGCTTGGGATAGGTCTTGGAGACGTTGTCGAATCTGATCACGGCTGCATCACGGGGGCCATCCTAGGTGGATCGGAGCCAGTGACCTTACGCGATGCCCATGGACACCCGCAGTGACCGAACGCCTACCGACCGGTGTTTCGTCAGGTGCGGTTCCGGTTCGGAACGGAAATTGCGAGGTACGTCACAGATCGGTAACCCTTCCCCTCCGGGGGCCCGGGTGTCCGGAACCTGGCAGAGTGGTAGGGAGTCGGAACCGAAGCCGCCTCCGGCACGTTGGCTCTGCAGCAAGGAGGAGATCGCATGACCTGCGACCAACTGGTGTGCGCCAACTGCAACGGTCGCGTCGTCGACGGCCGCTGCCCGGTGTGCCGCGCCAACCGCGCCCGGCTCCAGCAGGAGCAGCACGGGCCGTTCGCCGCGCTCAGCCCGGCGGTCCTGCTGGCCGTCCTGTGCGCCGCCGTCCTCGCGCTCGCCCTGCTGGCGCGCTGACCCCGAGACCGAACGACGAAGGGCCCCACCGCTCGGCGGTGGGGCCCTTCCTCATTGCCGGGCCCGCGGCTCAGCTCTCGCGCTGCTTGCGCCACCGGATGCCGGCCTCGATGCTGCGCCCGTGGTTCGTCGAAGCCGGCCTCCTCCCTCGCAGCGTCAGCTCTCGCGCTGCTTGCGCCACCGGATGCCGGCCTCGATGAAGCCGTCGATGTCGCCGTCCAGGACCGACTGCGGGTTGCCGACCTCGTGCTCGGTGCGCAGGTCCTTGACCATCTGGTACGGGTGCAGGACGTAGGAGCGCATCTGGTTGCCCCAGGAGCTGCCGCTGTCCTTGAGCGCGTCCATCGCCGCGCGCTCCTCCTGGCGGCGCCGCTCCAGCAGCTTGGCCTGGAGGACGTTCATCGCCGAGGCCTTGTTCTGGATCTGCGAGCGCTCGTTCTGGCAGGAGACCACCACGCCGGTGGGGAGGTGGGTGATGCGGACCGCGGAGTCGGTGGTGTTGACGCCCTGGCCGCCGGGGCCGGAGGCGCGGTAGACGTCGATGCGCAGGTCGTTCTCGTCGATGTCGACGTGGTCGGACTGCTCGACGACGGGGAGGACCTCGACGCCGGCGAAGGAGGTCTGCCGGCGGCCCTGGTTGTCGAACGGGGAGATGCGGACCAGGCGGTGGGTGCCCTGCTCGACGGAGAGGGTGCCGTAGGCGTAGGGGGCCTTGACGGTGAAGGTCGCGGACTTGATGCCGGCCTCTTCGGCGTACGAGGTGTCATAGACCTCGGTCGGGTAGCCGTGCCGCTCGGCCCAGCGCAGGTACATGCGCATCAGCTGCTCGGCGAAGTCGGCGGCGTCCACGCCGCCCGCTTCGGCGCGGATGTTGACGAGGGCCTCGCGGGCGTCGTACTCGCCGGAGAGCAGGGTGCGCACCTCCAGCTCCTCGACGGCCTTCTTGACGGACTCGAGCTCGGCCTCGGCCTCGACGCGGGTGTCCGCGTCGTCCTCGGCCTCGGCGAGTTCGAACAGGACGCCCAGGTCTTCGACCCGGCCGCGCAGGGTCTCCACCTTGCGCAGCTCGCCCTGGAGGAAGGAGAGCCGGCTGGTGACCTTCTGCGCGTTCGCGACGTCGTCCCACAGGGTGGGGGCGGCTGCCTCCTCCTCCAGGGTCGCGATGTCGGCCCGGATCTTGTCCAGGTCGAGGACGGCCTCGATCGACGCCATGGTCGAGTCGAGGTTCTTGAGCTCTTCGGAAGGATCGACGGCTGCCACGCCACAAGGGTAATGGTTCGGCGGGGGGGCTCGGCTACAACCGGGGGTGCCAGGCGGTGTGCACGCCGGTCGCGGTGGCCGCGGGGGCTTCCGCGGCGAACGCCGTCCAGGCGGCGGCGGCACCGGCGAGCAGCAGGATCACGGCGATCAGCACCGCCAGGGTGCGGCGGCGCCGGATCAGCTGGGCCCGGGTGCGGCGGTGGGCGCCGGCGGCGGGCTGGGTGCGCTGGGCGCGGGACTCCTCCGCGTAGGAGGCCAGCTCCTGGGCGGAGGGGCGGCGCAGGCTGGTGTGGGTGTCGCGGGTGGAGTCGGGGGTGGGGCCGGGCACCAGCGGGACGGCGGGGCCGCGGCGGCGGCGGTGGGTGCCGCGGCCCGCGTCGGCCTCGGCGTAGACGGCCTCGCCGGGGGTGGGCGCCTCCTCGGTGGCGGTGCGCTGCGCGGGCACCGCGAGCGGGCCGACGCCGGCCAGCTCGGGCAGCAGCTCGCGCAGCCGGGACGCGAGTTCGGCGGCCCGCAGCCGGGAGGCGGGGGCCTTGGCCAGGCATTCGGAGATGATCCGCCACAGGCCGTCCGGCATGCCGTCGACCGGGGGGACGTTCTCGGTGACGTGCCGGCGCAGCACCGCGCCGGTGTGGCCGCCGCCGAACGGGGTGGCGCCGGTGAGCAGTTCGTACAGCACGGTGGCGAGGGCGTAGATGTCGACGGCGGCGCGCGGTTCCAGGCCCTCGATGATCTCGGGGGCGAGGTAGTCGGGGGTGCCGATGATGCGGGTGGCCCGGGTGCGGCGGGGGGCGTCGACCAGGCGGGCGATGCCGAAGTCGGTGAGCTTGGCGCGCGGGGCGCCGCCGGGGCCGGCCGGGGCGGCGAGGTCGAGCAGCACGTTCTCCGGCTTGACGTCGCGGTGCACGATGCCGGCGGCGTGCGCGGCGGCCAGGCCGTCGGCGACGTCGGCGATCACCGAGGCGGCGACCAGCGGGGCGAGCACGCCGTCGCGCTCCAGGCGGGTGCGCAGGTCGGTGCCCTGGACCAGGTCCATCACCAGGGCGAGGTCGCTGCCGTCGACCACCATGTCGTGCACCCCGACCACGTGCGGGTGGTCGAGGCAGGTCAGCGCGGTGCGCTCCTGGATGAAACGGCCGACCAGGACCTGGTCGGCGGCCAGGTCCTCGCGCAGCAGCTTCACCGCCACCGGCCCGTCCGGGCCCTCGCCGAGCCACACCGTGCCGGCCGAGCCGCGGCCGATCACCTGGTGGACCGTGTACCGGCTGCCGATCTTGCGTGCCAATGCTGCTCCGTGGGCTCGTGAGGTCGGTGCTCGACGAACAACCTACGCGGCCGAGGGGCCTCCGGGGGCCGCGGAGGGCCCCCGGAGGCGTTCCGATCCGGTGGAATTTCGCTGGATTGTCGACAAAGCGTCAATTCGAGTTGCCGGTGAGGCCGGTGACCCAGTCGCGCGCCGAGTCGAACCAGCCCACCACGTTGTCCCAGTAGTGCGGCAGCGGCGTGAAGTTCCACAGCGCCAGGCAGCCCAGCGCCAGCACCACCAGCACCAGCAGGCAGCCCTTCGCGCAGCCCAGGCCCGGGATCCACATCCGGTTGCGGCTGCCGCGCCGGCGCGGCTCGCGCTCCCGCTCGCGGGCCGGCTCCGGCTCCCGGTACGGCGGCTCCTGGCGGCGCGGCGGGGCCGGCTCGGCCCGGCGCTGCGGCGCCCCGTAGCCCTGCGGCCGGCCGTCGTGGCCGGGCGGCGGGCCGGCCTGCTGCGCCTGGTACGGCGGCGGCGCGACCGGCGGGCGGCCGCGGTCCTGCGGGTACTGGCCCTGCCGGCCGCCGCCCTGCTGCGGGTGCCGGCCGGGCTGCGGCTGGTACGGGCCCTGCGGCTGGGCGTACCGGCCGCCGCCGGGCGGCTGCTGGGCCTGGTACGGCGGCGGGGCGACCGGCGGGCGGTGTCCGGGCGGCGGGTACTGGCCGGCCTGGTAGGGGCGGGGCGCGACCTGCGGGTCGGCCAGGTCCTCCGGCTCGAACCAGCCGATCCGGGTCTGCTCGTTGCGGTCCCGGGCGGCCTGCATCTGGGTCTGCCAGGGGTGCGGGCCGGCCGGCTGCGCGGCGGGCTCCGCGGCGGGCATCGAGGGCATCACCCGGGTGCGGTCGGCGGGCGGCGCCGGCGGCACGGGCGGTACCGGCGGCACGGGCGGCTGCGCGCTCATCAGCTGGGTGCGGTCCTCGGCACCCGGGACGGCCTGACGGTGCGTCATGACCTGGGTGGCGGCGGCGGGGTCGTAGCCGGCGCCGCCGAGGGTGGCGTCGTGGCCGGCGGGCGCAACGGGGGCGAGCGCCGGGTCGGGCACCAGCAGCGAGCCGACCGACAGGGCGGCGTCCACGGCGGCCGGGGAGGAGTGCACGCCGACGCCGGCCGCGACCACCCGCAGCGCCTCGGCCAGCGAGACGGCGGTGGGCCGCTCGGCGGGGTCCTTGCGCAGGCAGCGCTCGACGACCGTCCAGAGCGGTTCGGGCATGGTGCGGGGGCGCTGCGGCTCCTGCGCGAGGTGGGCCTGCAGGATCGCCATCGGGTTGTCGCCCTGGAACGGCGGGCGGCCGGTGACCAGTTCGTACAGCATGATGCCGGCGCCGTAGACGTCCACCGCGGCGGTCTGCGGGCGGCCGTCGGCGGACTCCGGGGCGACGTACGCGGGGGTGCCGACGAACTCGTGGGTGCGGGTGATGCCCGGGGAGTCGGCGAGCCGGGCGATGCCGAAGTCGGTGAGCATCGGGTGCATCCGCTCGCCGCCGTCCACGGCCAGGGTGGCCAGCAGGACGTTGGCGGGCTTCAGGTCGCGGTGCACGATGCCGTCGGCGTGGCTGGCGGCCAGCGCGTCGGCGATCTGCGCCATCAGCAGCGAGCCGGCGATCGGCGACAGCGGGCCGGACTCGCGCAGGTAGCGGTACAGGTCGGGGCCGTCGATCAGGTCCATCACCAGGGCGAGCAGCTCGCCCTCGACGACCAGGTCGCGGGTGCGCACGATGTTCGGGTGGGTGAGGCGCAGCAGGACGGAGCGCTCGCGCAGGAAGCGCATCACCACGTCCGGGTCGGCGGCGAGCTCCTCGCGCAGGACCTTCACCGCGACCGCCTGGCCGGGCTGCAGGCCCGGCACGGCGGCGTCCTCGCGCACCCGGCCGCGCCAGACCGTGCCGGTCGCTCCGCGTCCGAGGCTCTCCTCGAGCAAGTACTTGCTGCCGACAGGCCGCACCTGTGCACTCCGTTCGGTCACCCGGCGCCCGCTGCCGGGGCCGCGTTCCGGCACTCCCCCGTTCCCGTGAACGGCGCCGGGGCCTTGGGGAGCCGCCCGCGCGCGGAGGGCTCCCGGTTTTCGGCAACTCTAACGGTGCCCGCGCGGGTTTCCGAGGTGTTGCCCGGGCCGGGCGCGCACTGTCGGCCACCTGGGGTGTCGGGGCGTCCTTGACCTGACTCGGCGTCGGATTCACCATGGCGATGATCGCAAGATCGTCAAATCCGGTACCGTGCGCGGACTGTCCGTCCCGAGTGGCAGGATGGCAGGCACCACACGTGTGCAGAAGGGACCCCGGGCGTGATGCAGATCCGGCTCACCGTCCTTCGACCGCGCAGCGGCCCGAGCAGCCCCGGGAGCTCTGCCGACGTCCTGGTCACAGCCCCGGCCGGCACCACCCTCGGCGCCGTCGCCACCGCCCTGGCCGGCGCGGTCGGCGTCCGCGGCCCGCGCTCCGCCACCCACGTCCACCTGTACGCCGGTGAAGAGCGGCTGGACGAGCAGACCCCGCTCGGCCGGCCCCCGCTGATCGACGGCGCCGTCCTCGCCCTCGGCGAACCCGACCCGGACACCGAGGACACCGCCGGCCACCCCGCCGCCGAACTCCGCGTCGTCGGCGGCCCCGACGCCGGCGGCGTGCACCGCCTGCACGGCGAACGCATCCGGGTCGGCCGCTCCACCGAGGCCGACGTGCCCCTCGACGACCCCGACGTCTCCCGGCTGCACCTCGCCCTGCACCTGACCGCCGACGGCCACGCCACCGTCCAGGACCTCGGCTCCACCAACGGCACCCTGCTGGACGAGCGCTACCTGCACGAGGAGAGCGCCGAACTCGCCCCCGGCGCGCTGCTGCGGATCGGCGAGTCCACCCTCCAACTCGCCCACCCCGCCGACATAGCGCCCCGCACCACCACCCCCGACGGCGAGGGCCGGCTCCGGCTCGCCCCCCGCCCCACCGCCCGCACCGCCCCCGGCCGCCCGGCCGGCCCCGCACCCGCCGCCGAACCCCCCGCCGCCACCGGCGGCGGCCGCGGCCGCTGGCTGCGCCGCACCCGCCCCGAGCCGCCCGCCGTCGACACCGACCGCCAGCACGCCACCGCCCGCCTGCGGCAGGCCGCCAACCAGCGCGAACGCTGGCCCGACCCGGCCACCCTGCTGCTCGCCGCCCTCGGCACCGGCCCCCGGCTGTGGGAACGCGGCCCCGACCACCCCGACGCGCTCACCCTGCGCCTCGGCACCGCGGACCTCCCCGGCGGCCCCGGCACCGTCCCCGGCACCCTGCTGCCCGCCGTCCCCGCCACCGTCGACCTGCAGACCGCCGGCAGCCTCGGCCTGGCCGGCCCGCGCCACCGCCTCACCGGCCTGGCCCGCGCCGCGCTCGCCCAACTCGCCGCCCTGCACCCGCCCAGCGGCCTCGCCCTGGTCGTCGTCGCCCCCGAGCACCACGCCGAGGACTGGGCCTGGGCCCAGTGGCTGCCCCACCTGCGGCCCGCCCACGGCCAGGCCTGCCGGCTGCTGTACGGCCTCGGCCCCGCGCAGGCCGAGGCCCGGCTCACCGAACTCGCCTCCGCCACCGTCTCCGCGCCCGCCACCGTCGTCCTGGTCGACGGCGACCCGGGCACCGAGGCCGGCCGGCGCGCCCTCGCCCTGCTGCTCCGGCAGGGCCCCGCAGCCGGCGTGTTCGCCCTGTGCCTCGCCGAGAACGCCGACGAACTCCCCACCGGACTCGGCGCGTTCGGCCTGATCACCGGCGAGGTCGCCACCCGGCTCACCCTCGACCGGCCGGTCGGCGGCACCCGCGAACGCCTCACCGACATCGCCCTCGACGCGGTCTCCCCCGCCTGGGCCGAACGCCTCGCCCGCACCCTCGCCCCGCTGTGCGAGGCCGCGGACGACGCCGAAACCGCCCGCGGACCGCTCCCCGAGGCACTGCGCCTGCTCGACCTGCTGCGCTCCGAATCGCTCTCCCCCGCCCGCCTCTCCGAGAGCTGGAGCGCCCTGCCCGCCGGCGCGGGCGGCGCCGCCGCGCTGCTCGGCACCGCCCGCGGCGCGGCCGGCGAGGAGACCTGCGCCGTCGACCTCGCCGAGGACGGCGACCACCTGCTGATCGGCGGCGGCCCCGGCTCCGGCAAGTCCGAACTGCTGCGCAGCCTGGCCGCCTCGCTGGCGGTCTCCGAGAGCCCCGAACGACTGTCGCTGCTGATGATCGACGGGGACCGCGCCGAGGACGGCGGCCTGGCCGGCTGCACCGACCTCCCGCACGTCACCGACCACGTCAACGCCGCCGACGACCCGCGCGGCGCACTGCTCGCCGCCGAGCGCCTGCTCGACGAACTCGCCCACCGCGAAGCCCTGTTCGACGGCCTCGGCTTCACCGAATGGCACACCCGGCGGATCTTCGACAAGGCGCCCGCGCTGATCGGCGGCCCCGCCGACACCGCCGACCGGGTCCGGGTGGTCGAACCCCGCCGCGCCCCCGACGCCCCGGCCGCCGGCGCCGCACCCGCCCGCCTGGTCGTCGTCGTCGACGACTACGACACCCTGCTCGGCCCCGCCTCCCCCGGCGGACGCCCGCTGGCCCGCGCCCTGGCCGCCGCCGCCACCCGCGGCGGCCGCCTCGGCGTGCACGTGATCGCCACCACCGGCGACCCCGAGGCCACCACCGGCACCGAACTCGACGAGGCCGCGCAGCTGCGGATCGCCCTGCGCACCGACCGGGCCGGCGACTCCGACCTGCTGATCGACCTGCCCGACGCCGCCGCCCTGCCCGGCACCACCCCCGGCCGCGGCTACCTCCGCCGCCCCGACGGCGCGGTCACCGCCTTCCAGGGCGCCCGGGTCAGCGGCCGCATCCCGCGCACCGCGACACTGCGCCCCACGGTCGTCGCCCAGCGCCTGGAGGACCACGGCGCCGCCCCGTCCGCCCGCCCGGTCCGCGAACTCGGCAACGGCCCCACCGACCTCGCCCTGCTCGCCTCCGCGCTGCGCCGCGCCACCGAGAGCTGACACCCCGCCGCCCGGGCGCCGCCGCTCAGCCGGCGGCGTCCGGAAGCTGCGGCGGGCAGTGGCCGCCCGGCGTCGTCAGCAGCTCGAAGTGCCACATCTCGTTGGCGTACACCTGGCACAGCCCGTACCGCGCACCCCGCCGGTTCAGCCAGTCGTCGGCATCGGTCGGGCCGACGTCGACCGCCTTCCCCGACACGTGGGCGGACTTCTCCGGCGTGTTCACGTACCGCCGGGCCGCCTCCAGGCTGCCGTACCGGGCGACCGCCGCGTCCAGCAGCCGCTGCTGGTAGCCGCGGCTGCGCCAGCCGGAGGTGACGCGCAGTTCGATGCCCTGCGCCCGCGCGTCGGCGGCCGCGGACCGCAGGGCGGCCAGCAGCGCCGGATCGAGGTTCCGCACGGCCGGCGAGTCCCCGTCCAGCGGGCTCACCGACGCCCCCGCCGCCAACTCCCCGTCCTCCGCCCGCACCCCGCCGCCCGACCCCCCGACCGCGAACGCCGTCACCGCCCCGAGCACCGCCACCGCCGCCACCCCGACCACCCCGCGCCGCACGACCTTCGCCATCTCCGCCTCCCGGTCCGTTCCCTGCTGCGCCCCATTCCAGGCGCACCCGTGTTGCGGGGGCGTCTGCGTTTCCCCATACGTTTTCGACACCCCCGCCGACCCCGCGGCGGGTCCGCCGTTGCCGGCCCATACGTTTTCGAGACGCCCGATCGGGTCCAATGGAGGTCCGGGTGTCGAGGAGCGGAGCTGCGCGTGCGGGTGCTGGTGGTGGAGGACGAGGTGTACCTCGCCGAGGCGGTGCAGGCGGGGTTGCGGTTGGCGGCGATCGCGTGCGACGTCGCGGGGGACGGCGAGGCCGCGTGGGAGCGGCTGGGGGTGCACCGGTACGACGTGGTGGTGCTGGACCGGGACCTGCCGGGCGTCTCGGGGGACGAGGTGTGCCGGCGGATCGTCGCGGCGGGGCTGGGCTGCCGGGTGCTGATGCTGACGGCGGCGGCGCGGCTGGACCAGAAGGTGGCGGGGTTCGAGCTGGGCGCGGACGACTACCTGACGAAGCCGTTCGACCTGGCCGAACTCGTGGTGCGGCTGCGGTCGTTGGCGCGCCGCCCGGAGCAGTCCGCGCCGCCGGTGCTGGAGTTCGCGGGGCTGCGGGTCGATCCGTTCCGGCGCGAGGTGTTCCGGGACGGGCGCTACGTGGCGTTGCCGCGCAAGCAGTTCGCGGTGCTGGAGGTGCTGATGGCGGCGCGCGGCGGCGTGGTGAGCGCGGAGGAGTTGTTGGAGCGCGCCTGGGACGAGCACGCGGATCCGTTCACCAACGCGGTGCGGATCACCATCTCGGGCCTGCGCAAGCGTCTCGGTGAGCCGTGGGTGATCCACACCGTGCCGGGTGTCGGCTACCGCCTGGACGCGGCGTGAGCCGCCCGCGCCGGCTGACGGCCCGGATGCGGCTGACGCTGAGCTACACGCTGTTCACCGTGACCACCGGGGTGCTCTGCCTGGCGGTGGTGTACGTCGGGATGAAGTACGTCCCCAACTATCCGCTGACGTCGGCGAATCCGCGCTACCGGTCGGACGCGCCGTCGCGGCAGGAGATCCTGGAGTCGCTGCTCGCCGCGTCGGGGTACGCGCTGGCGCTGCTGACGGCGGTGGGGATGGCGGGCGGCTGGCTGGTGGCGGGCCGGGTGCTGCGGCCGTTGCAGGAGGTGACGGCGGCGGCCCGGCGGGCGTCCGGCGGGGATCTGGGGCACCGGATCGCGTTGGCGGGGCCGCGTGACGAGTTCACCGATCTGGCGGACGCGTTCGACGAGATGCTGGCCCGGCTGGAGCGTTCGTTCGACGCGCAGCAGCGTTTCGCGGCGAACGCCTCGCACGAGTTGCGCACGCCGCTGGCGATCAACCGGACGATGCTCCAGGTCGCGGCGGCGGACCCGGCGGGGCAGGACTGGCCGCGGCTGGTGGGCCGGCTGCTGGACACCAACCAGCGCGGCATCGAGGTCACCGAGGCGCTCCTGCAACTCGCCGAACTGTCGCACCGGACACCGGAGTCGGCGCCGCTGGAGCTGTCGCGGGCGGTCCGCGAGGCGCTGGCGGCGGTGTCCGCCGAGGCCGACGAGCGGGGCGTGGTGGTCACCCGGGACCTGGCGTCCGCGCCGACCGTGGGCAACGAGGTGCTGCTGCGGCAGGCCGCGGTGAACCTGCTGCAGAACGCCGTCCGTCACAACCTGCCGTCCGGCGGCCGGGTCGAGCTCGCCACCGGACCGGACCCGCAGCGCCCGGGCCGGGTGCGGCTGACGGTGCGCAACTCCGGTGCGGTGCTGGAGGATTCGCTGGTCGGCACGCTCACCGAGCCGTTCCTGCGCGGCGGCGGCCGCACCGCGCAGCGCGACCGGGCGCGGCGCGGGCACGGCCTGGGGCTGGCGATCGTCGCGGCGGTGGCGCAGGCGCACGGCGGCGAGCTGCGGTTGGCGGGCCGTCCGGGCGGCGGGCTGGAGGCGGTGCTCAGTCTGCCCGGAACGGGCGGTAGCGGGGCTGCGGGTGCGGCCAGGTGATGTCGAGGAAGAGCGGGTAGTCCCGGCGTTCCAGGCAGCGCACCAGGAATTCGGGGAAGGTGCCGCGGGTGGCGTACCACTGGCCGGTGTCGCTGAACACGGCGATCGGCCAGCGGTCCGGGTCGGGGCCCTGGGCGAGGAAGAACCAGGCGCCGCCGTACCTGTCGGCGCCCCAGCCGATCAGGCCGCCGGGCTCGGGGTGGTACGGGAACGGGTCGAAGTCGGGGTTCCGCTCCTGGCCGGGCCGCCAGCCGTACCAGGGGCCCCACAGTGCGCGGGCCTCCTCCGGCGTGCCGTCGTCGGGTCCGAAGACGGTGAGGAACTCGTCCAGGGTGCCGGGGCCCCAGCGGTCCACGAAGGTCCGGTAGCCGCTCGGCAGGCGGACCCCGAGGAACGCCTCGGCGGCGTCCCAACTCCCGGGCGGCGTCGGCCGGTCGGGTGCTCCGAGCAGTGCGGCGAGTCGGTCGAGCGCAGGCTCCGTCATGCCCGCCATTGTGCCCGGAGCGCCCGAAGGGGCCCCGGGCGGGTTGCCCGGGGCCCCTTCGGGGCGGTGTCAGCGGTCGGTGCGCAGCAGCGTGCGGATGACCCGCATGGCGACCGAGAGGCTGGACAGCTCGTAGTTGTCCGAACCCCTTATGTCGTCGAGCGTGGTGCGGGCCCGGCTGAGCAGGTTGGCGTTGAGGTCCGCCCAGGCGCCGTAGCGCTCCTCGGGGCTGGCGCCGGCGGGGCCTGCGGTGAGCACGTCGGCGGTGAGGGCGGCGTGCGCGGCGAACAGGTCCTCGCGGATCGCGGCGCGGGCCATCGAGGACCACCGGTCGGTGCGCGGCAGTTCGATGATCCGGTCGAGCAGGTGGCTGATCTGCAGGCGGTCGCCGAGGTCGTAGTACAGCTCGGCGACCTCCATCACGTCGGCGTCCGAGCGGTCCGCGACGCCGACGATGTCGAGGGTCGGGAACGCGGAGGACAGTCCGGCGATCCGGGTGGCCAGCTCGTCGGGGACGCCGGCCGCGGACAGCTCCTGGTGGACCGACTCGTACCAGGCGAGGTCCTCGCCGCGGAGCGGCTTGGGCAGCGAGTCCCAGACCTGGTTGACCCGGTCGTGGAAGAACGCGATGGTGCCGGCGATGTCGAGCGGCTGGCGGCGGTGGCCGAGCATCCAGCGGGTGGCGCGCTCGACCAGGCGGCGGGCGTGCAGCCGCATCTTGGTCTGGATCCGGGCCGCGACCCGGTTGTCCAGGGCCTCGACGCTGTCCCAGATCTGCTCCAGGCCGAACACCGCGCGGGCGGCGGCGTGGGTGCGGGCGATCTCCTCCATCGTCGCGCCGGTCTCCTCGCGGAGCCGGAACGCGAAGGTGCAGCCGCCGCGGTTGATCGTGTCGTTGACGATCAGGGTGGTGATGATCTCGCGGCGCAGCGGGTGGTTGTCGATCTGCTCGGCGAACCGGGCCCGCAGCGCGCTCGGGAAGTAGGCGTGCAGGACGTCCCGGAAGTACGGGTCGTCGGGCAGGTCGGTGGCGAGCAGCTCGTCCGCGAGGGTGATCTTGGTGTAGGCGAGCAGCACGGACAGCTCGGGCTGGGACAGCCCGCGGCCGGCCTGCTGGCGCTCCCGGATCTGCTTCTCGGTGGGCAGGTACTCCAGCGCCCGGTCGAGCTGCCCGGCGGACTCCAGCCGGTTGATCATGCGGGAGTGCACGTTGACCATGCTGGCGGCCTGCGCGACGGCGTTGGCGAGCACCACGTTCTGCGCGTAGTTGTTGCGCAGCACGAGGTGGCCGACCTCGTCGGTCATCTCGGCGAGCAGGGTGTTGCGCTGCTTGACCGTCATGTCGCCGTCGGCGACGACCTGGTTGAGCAGGATCTTGATGTTCACCTCGTGGTCCGAGGTGTCGACGCCGGCCGAGTTGTCGATGGCGTCGGTGTTGATCCAGCCGCCGGTGCCCTGCGGGCCGCCGGTGGAGGCGAACTCGATGCGGCCGAGCTGGGTGCAGCCGAGGTTGCCGCCCTCGCCGATGACGCGGGCGCGGACGTCGCCGCCGTTGACCCGGATCGCGTCGTTGGCCTTGTCGCCGACCTCCGCGTTGGTCTCGGTGGAGGCCTTGACGTAGGTGCCGATGCCGCCGTTCCAGAACAGGTCCACGGGGGCCTGCAGGATGGCCTTCATCAGCTCGGCGGGGGTGAGCTTCGCAGCGTCGATGCCGAGCCGCTCGCGGACCTGGGGGGACAGCGCGATCGACTTGGCGGAGCGCGGGAAGACGCCGCCGCCGGCCGAGATCAGCGACTTGTCGTAGTCGTCCCAGGAGCTGCGCGGCAGGTCGAACAGGCGGCGGCGCTCGGCGTGGGAGGCGGCCGCGTCCGGGTTCGGGTCGAGGAAGATGTGCCGGTGGTCGAACGCGGCGACCAGGCGGATGTGCTCGGACAGCAGCATGCCGTTGCCGAACACGTCGCCGGACATGTCGCCGATGCCGATGACGGTGAAGTCCTCGGACTGGGTGTCGACGCCGAGCTCGCGGAAGTTCCGCTTGACGGACTCCCAGGCGCCGCGGGCGGTGATGCCCATGCCCTTGTGGTCGTAGCCGGCCGAGCCGCCGGAGGCGAACGCGTCGCCCAGCCAGAAGCCGTACTGCTCGGCGACGCCGTTGGCGATGTCGGAGAACGTCGCGGTGCCCTTGTCGGCGGCGACCACCAGGTAGGTGTCGTCCTCGTCGTGGCGGACCACGTCGACGGGGTGCACGACCTCGCCGGCGACCAGGTTGTCGGTGATGTCGAGCAGCGCCGAGATGAAGGTCTTGTACGAGGCGATGCCCTCGGCCAGCCACGCGTCGCGGTCGACCGACGGGTCCGGCAGCTGCTTGGCGACGAAGCCGCCCTTGGCGCCGACCGGCACGATGACGGTGTTCTTCACCATCTGGGCCTTGACCAGGCCGAGGATCTCGGTGCGGAAGTCCTCGCGCCGGTCGGACCAGCGCAGACCGCCGCGGGCGACCTTGCCGAAGCGCAGGTGGACGCCCTCGACCCGGGGCGAGTACACCCAGATCTCGAAGGCGGGGCGCGGCGCGGGCAGGTCCGGGATGGCCTTCGGGTCGAACTTCATCGACACGTACGAGTGCCAGTCGCCGTTGGCGTCGTGCTGGAAGAAGTTGGTCCGCAGGGTGGCCTTGATCAGGTGCAGGAAGGAGCGCAGGATGCGGTCCTCGTCCAGCGACACGACCTCGTCGAGGGCGCCGGCCAGCTCTTCCAGGATGGCGTCGGTCAGCTCGTCGCCGCCGGAGCGGTGGCTCGGCGAGAGCCGGGCCTCGAACAGGTTGACCAGCAGCCGGGTGGTGTGGGTGTTGTTGCGGAGCGCGTCCTCCATGTAGTCCTGGGAGAACGTGGAGCCCGCCTGGCGGAGGTACTTGGCGTAGGCGCGCAGCACCACGGCCTGACGCCAGGTCAGCTTGGCGGTGAGGACCAGCTCGTTGAAGCCGTCGTTCTCGGCCTCGCCGCGCCAGGTCGCCGAGAAGGTGTCCTGGAAGCGCTCGCGGTCCTCGTCGTTGAGGTCGGTGCCCTCGCGGAGCCGCAGGCCGAAGTCGACCACCCACGCGGTGGTGCCGTCGGTGCGGCGCAGCGCGTACGGGTGCTCGTCGAGCACCTCGACGCCCAGCCGCTGGAGGACCGGCAGGACCTCGGTGAGCGAGATCGGGCCGCCGACCCGGTAGATCTTGAAGCGGCGCTCGTCGTCGCCAGCGCCGACCGGCTGGTACAGGTTGAGGCGGAAGTCGCCCTCGCCGGTGAGCGATTCGATCTGCTTGAGGTCGGCGACGGCGGTGCGCGGCGGGAAGTCGGCGCGGTAGCCGTCGGGGAAGGCGGTGGCGTACTTGTGGCCCAGCTCGGCGGCCTTCTCCTCGCCGAACTCGGTCTGCAGCTGGTCGTTGAAGCCGTCCATCCAGAACCGGGCGGCCTCGGCGAGCCGGTTCTCGATCCGCTCGATGTCGGCGTCGGACAGCTGCGGCAGCTCGGTGCCGGGGGCGACCCGGACCACGAAGTGCAGGCGGGTGAGCACCGACTCGGTGGCGTACACCGTGTAGTCGATGGTGTCGCCGTCGAGCTCCTCCTTGAGGATGCTCATCAGGGCGAGCCGAATACGGGTGGTGTAGCGGTCGCGCGGCAGGTAGACGTACGCGGAGAAGTAGCGGCCGTACTCGTCCTGGCGGAGGAACAGCCGCAGCCGGCGGCGCTCCTGGAGGTACAGCACGCTGGTGGCGACGGACTGCAGCTCGGCGGCGGCGGTCTGGAACATCTCGTCGCGCGGGAAGGTCTCCATGATCTGGAGCAGGTCGCGGCCGTCGTGGCTGTCGCCGGAGAAGCCGGCGCCGTCCATGACCTCCTGCACTTTGCGGCGCACCACGGGGATCCGGGTGACCGACTCGGTGTAGGCGGCGGAGGAGAACAGGCCGAGGAAGCGGCGCTCGCCGACCGGCTCGCCGGCCGCGTTGAACTTCTTCACGCCGACGTAGTCGAGGTACGCGGGGCGGTGCACGGTGGCCCGGCTGTTGGCCTTGGTGAGGACCAGCAGCTTCTTCTCGTGCGCCTTGGCGCGCACCGGGGCGGACAGTCGGCCGAAGGCCTCGGAGACCGGGTGGTGGTCGGTGTCGTGGCTCAGCGGGTCGGCGCGCAGGATGCCCAGGCCGGTGCCGGCGACCGCCTTGAGCACCTCCTCGCCCTCGTGCTCGACCAGGTCGTACTCGCGGTAGCCGAGGAAGGTGAAGTGGTCGTCGGCCAGCCAGCGCATCAGCTCCCAGGCCTCGCCGACCTCCTGCTCGGGCAGGTGCGCCGGGGGCTGCTCGGCGAGCTCGTCGGCCAGTCGGAGCGCGGAGTCGCGCATCTTCGACCAGTCCTCGACGACCTCGCGGACGTCGCCCAGCACGCGGCGCAGGCCGACCTCGATGGTGCGCAGGTCCTCGCGGTCGGTCTCGCGGTCGATCTCGATGTGCATCCACGACTCGACCACGGCGTCCGCGGGCCACTCGGCGCCGGCGGCCTGAGCGCGGTTGCAGGCGTCGGTGTCGAGGATCTCCAGCAGCTTGCCGGTCAGGTCGCGGCGCACCGCCAGCTGCGGGTGCACGACCAGGTGGATGGCGCGGTTCAGGCGGGTCAGCTCGTTGGTGACCGAGTCGACCAGGAACGGCATGTCGTCGGTGACGATCTCGACCACGGTGTGGCCGCACGACCAGCCGTTCTCCTCGACGGTCGGGGTGTGCACCCGGACCTCGGCGGTGCCCTGGGGCCGCTTGAGGCCCAGTCGGTAGTGGGAGGCCGCCGCACCGTAGACGTCCACCGGGTCGCGGCCGATCAGGTCCTCGGGCGCCGTGTGGAGGTAGTAGTGGTGCAGGTAGGCGGCCAGAGCGCCGTTGCTCAGCCCCTCGCCGGGCGCCGCGCCCCCCACCTGGCTGTTCTCAGCGGCTGCTGCTGCCTTCTTGAGCAGTTCGGCCTTGGCTGCGTCCAGCTTGGTCTGCATAGCTGTTTGGCTCCTGTCGCGCGCCGTTGCGTGACTCGGTGATGACTGTGGGTGCACCGCCGGGCCCCGCTGGCAGTCCTCCCGCCCGCCCGGGACGGAAAACCGCTCATGGCACGCATGAGCCGCGTTCCACCCGGGTACGACAAGTCGTTTGGCCTGCCTGACCGAAACCGGCGACTCGGCCAGCCTAACGTGAGGAAACCAAGGTGTCAGGGGACACGGAGGCACAATCCCGCAGGAAGATCGTTCCTTCCTGGACACCTTGTCCAAAGCCGCCCGGACGGCTTGTACGTCACTCGGGCGACCACTCCATGTGCGGGTGGACGTAGTCCGTCGGCGGCGTGAACGTCTCCTTGATCGACCTGGTGGACGTCCAGCGCAGCAGGTTCTGCGCCGCGCCCGCCTTGTCGTTGGTGCCGGACGCCCGCCCGCCGCCGAACGGCTGCTGCCCGACCACCGCGCCGGTCGGCTTGTCGTTGACGTACAGGTTTCCGGCGGTGAACCGCAGCCGCTCCACCGCCCTCGCGACGGCCCGCCGGTCCTGCGCGATCACCGAGCCGGTCAGGCCGTACGGGGCGGCCTCGTCGACCCGGTCGAGCGCCTCCTCCCAGCGGGCGTCCTCGTACACCTGGACCGCCAGGACCGGCCCGAAGTACTCGGTCGAGAAGATCTCGCCGCGCCGGTCGCCGCCGAGCAGCACGGTCGGCCGGACGAACCAGCCGATCGCGTCGTCGTACTGCCCGCCCGCCAGCAGCTCGACCTGCGGGTCGGCCTTGGCGCGCTCCACGGCGTCCCGGACGCGGGCGAAGGCGCGGGCGTCGATCAGCGCGCCCATGAAGTTGCTCAGGTCGGTGACGTCGCCGACGGTCAGCGCGTCCACCTCGCCCAGGAAGTCGTCCTTGATCCTGCGCCACAGGCTGCGCGGCAGGTACGCCCGGGACAGCGCGGAGCACTTCTGGCCCTGGTACTCGAACGCGCCGCGCAGCATCGCCGTGCGCAGCACCGCCGGGTCGGCGGACGGGTGGGCGACCAGGAAGTCCTTGCCGCCGGTCTCGCCGACGATCCGCGGGTAGCCGCGGTAGCGGCCGATGTTGCGGCCGATCTCCCGCCACAGGTGCTGGAAGGTGCCGGTGGAGCCGGTGAAGTGCAGGCCGGCCAGCGCCGGGTCCCGCAGCGCCACCTCGGTCACCGCCTGCCCGTCGCCGGTGACCAGGTTGACCGTGCCGGGCGGCAGGCCGGCCTCCTCCAGCAGGCGCATCAGGAAGTGCGCGGACAGCATCTGCGCCGGTGCGGGCTTCCACACCACCGTGTTGCCCATCAGCGCGGGCGCGGTCGGCAGGTTCCCGGCGATCGCCGTGAAGTTGAAGGGGGTGATCGCGCAGACGAAGCCCTCCAGCGGGCGGTGGTCGGCCCGGTTCCACACCCCCGGGCCGGAGAACGGCTGCTCCGCCAGGATCTGCCGGGCGAAGTGCACGTTGAACCGCCAGAAGTCGACCAGCTCGCAGACGTCCAGCTCGGCCTGCTGCACGGTCTTCGACTGCCCCAGCAGGGTGGCCGCGACCAGCGTGGCGCGCCACGGCCCCGCCAGCAGGTCCGCGGCGCGCAGGAACACCGCCGCCCGGTCGTCGAACGACAGGCCCCGCCACTCCGGCGCCGCCGCCAGCGCCGCGTCCACCGCGTCCCGCACGTCGGCCGCCGTCGCGTTGCCCTGCACGCCGAGCTTCGCCGCGTGGTGGTGCGGCTGCACCACCTCGATCCGCTCACCGCCGCCGAGCCGCTGCCCACCGCCGACGGTCATCGGCAGCGCGGTGTGCTGCCCCGCCAGGTGGTCCACGAGGCGCAGCAGCCGGGCCCGCTCGGGGCTGCCCGGCGCGTACGCCAGCGGCGGCTCGTTGACCGGGGTGGGGACGGTGGTGACCGCGTCGATCGGCATGGTGCTCAACTGCTCCGTACGGTGGTGCGGGTGCTTCCCCTACCAGGGTGAACGCGTGCGCCCGTGTTGACGTGCCGTGACACGCCTACCGCGACAGTTCCTCCGCCACCGCGACGGCCTCCGCCAGCGAATCCACCACCGGCACCCCGACGTGCACCAGCTTCTCCCGGGTGTGCGAACCGCCGGTGTACAGCACCGCCTTGATCCCGTGCTCCAACGCCGCGAGCGCGTCGTCCGCGGCGTCCCCGATCAGCACCGTCCGGCCGCGGTCGATCCCGGCGCCCAGCGCCCCCAGGTGCACCGCCAGCTCCGCCGCCTTGCGCCCGCCGGCCGCCCCGCGCCGCCCGTCCACCCGCACGAAGTGCGGTGTCAGGCCGAACCCGTCCACCACCGGCACCAGCTGCTCGTGCGCGTACATCGACAGCAGCGACTGGCTCCGCCCGGCCGCCACCCAGCCGCCCAGCAACTCCTCCGCCCCGGGCGTCAGCCCGCAACTCGGAAACAGCTCCAGGTACTTGACGTGGAACGCGTCGTCCGCCGCCAGCCACTCCGCCTGGCTCGGCGCCCGCCCCAGCAACCGCTCGTAGAACCGCGGGATCGGGATCTCGTACTGCGCCCGGTACTCCTCCAGCGTCATCGGCGCGATCCCCATCAACCCCAACGCCGCATTGCTGGCCCCCAGCACCGCCGGCATGTCCGACAGCAGGGTCCCGTTCCAGTCCCAGACTATGTGTGTACGCACCCGCCAAGGGTAGGGCCCCGGCGAGGACTCCTCCCACCGCATTCCGCCCGTCCGCCGACCGCCGCACCGCCCACCCGACCTGCCACGGGCCGGTGCGCGAATTCCGGAAAAGGCGACGCAATTCGCATGACGGACAATTTCGCCCACCTTTCGGCAGCGCCTCGCCCCCGCCCCGGCACGGCGGGCGTGCCGTCGCAGACCTCGCCGTTCGGTCGATAATTTTGCCGGCCCATTAGCCGAAGCACTCGCCCCGCATCGGCATTCCGTGATATTCACCGCCCGGACCCCGAAGACTCGGCCTCCGAATCCGTGACAGAAAAGGGAAAATGGGAATTCGCAAGCGCTTGATCGGGCACGGCGGGGGCACCACCGCCCTTCTCGTCGGCCTGCTGGCCGCCGCCGCACTGCCCGGAGCCCCGGCGTACGCGGCACCGGCCGCCGCGGCCTCGCACAGCACCTCCTTGCCCGCCCGGGACGGCGACCTCGACCTCGACGGCACGCCGGACCTGATCGTCCCCGGCGGCACCGGCGTCGTCCCGCCCGGCCTGTGGCTCTCCACGGGACGACCCGACGGGACGGTGTCGCCCACCCCGATCAACATCGGCATCAACGGCCTCGGCGTCGGCACCACGGGCAGCCCGAGCGACTGGAACGGCGCCCAGACCGTCACCGGCGCCTTCTGCGGCAACGGCACCCAGGACGTCCTCGCCTACTACCCGACCGGGACCACCCCGGGCAGCGGCCACGGCGTCATCCTGTGCGGCGACGGCAGCACCGGCCCGCTCGGCACCACCACCGCCCCGCTGCTCGTCGGCGCGCTCACCGACACGAACGGCACCGCCGCCGCCCAGGTCGTCAATGCGGGCAACACCAGCAACCTGGCAACCGGCCACCCCGACCTGCTGGCCGCCTTCGGCAACCAACTGGTCCTGCTCCACTCCAGCACCCCCAACGGCTACACCACCGACGCCGACTTCGGCTGGGGCCTCTGCCTGGCCAGCTGCAACGTCCTGACCGGCCTCAACTCCCCGGACGGAACCCAGGACTGGAGCAGCTGGACGGTGGCCACCGCCCAGCGCGCCGACGGCACCGCCGCCTACCTGTGGAACCCCGCCACCGGCGCCCTCCACCTGTGGACCGGCCTCAAGCTCTCCGCCGACGGCACCACCCTCACCACCACCGGCGCCTACACCCTCGCCGCATCCGCCTGGAACACCGGCAGGACCCTGACCCTGCGCGCCGCCGCCCTCGACGACACCGGCGCCCCGGTGCTCTGGGCGACCGACCGCGCGACCGGCGTGACCACCACCACCCGACCGGCCGCGCTCACCGACGCCCCGGCCGTCATCACCACCAGCACCACGCTCGTCTTCTCGACTCCGTCCGGGACGTCCAAGCATCCGCACCGGCCCGGTCACCCCGGCGACGACACCGCCGTCGGCGGCCGCGGCGACGACGACCGCACGTGCCCGCCGACCGACTGCACCTCCGGGTGACAGCGGTCCCCGGTTCCTGACCGCCCTTCCGCACGGACGCGAACGGCCCGCCGGTCTCCCGGCGGGCCGTTCCGCTGCGCCGGAGCGCGCCACCTGCGGGCCCCGGCACGGGTTCAGGCCGTGGCCTTGCCCGCCGCGACCAGGGCGGCCAGTGCGGTGCGCTGCACGCAGGCCAGCAGCGCGACCGTCACCGCCCCCATCACCAGTGCGAACAGCACGTGTCCGGCCGTCGACGCCACCGCCGTTCCCAGCGCGCCGAGCAGCAGATGGCTGCCGAGCCGCAGCCCCACGAGTGCGAACGCGACCTTCCGGGTGCCCTTGCCGCGCCAGAGCAGCTTCGCCAGCTTCAGCCGGGTGCGGAGCATCGTCAGCGACACCGCCAGGTTCACGGCCGCCAGCGCCACCAGCGCCGGCCAGGCCGAGGGGAACGCCCGGAGCAGGTCGAACGCCCCGGCGAGCACGCCCTCGAAGCCGAAGAACCACACCGGCAGCCGCATCTCCGCGGCGCTCGGCACCCCGGCGCGCCCAGCCCCGGAGTCCCCGACCGTGACGGCGTCCCCCACCTGCACGGTCTCCGCGCCGATCACGATGCTGCTCATGACGTCCCCCGTACTCCGCTGCGTCCTCCCCGGCCCCTCGCCGGCGGTGACTCCACTGTGCCGGTCGGGCGGGCGCCGCTCCCAGGGTCTGCGCTCACCGGCTCGACATGACGGATGTCATGGGCCGGCGAACACGAGGACCCCGCCGCGGCGGGGTCCTCGGGACGCGGAAGGGTACGGCGGTCAGGCGATCAGGCCGGGGATCTCCTGGGTGGCGAACCAGAGCAGCTCGTGGTCCTCGGCGCCGTCGACGGTGAACTGCGCGTCCTGGTCGCCCCGGTCGGCGGCGGCGACGGCCTCGGCCGCGGCGGCCACGTCGGCCTCGACGTCCGGGTCGGCGGCGTCGGCGTGCACGGCGGCGGCCTTCGCGAGCCGGACCGGGCCGGCCAGCACCACGCGGCCCAGCGACGCCTGGTCCTGGTACTCGTCGCCGGGGAACGGCGACACCGCGGAGTCGGCGACCTCGACGGCCACCACGACGCGCCGGCGCGGGGCCTTCGGGTCGGCGGCCAGCAGCCGGACGGAGGACAGCGCGGCCCGGTTGAGCGCCGCGTACTCCAGCTCCTCCAGGTCGTCGCTGACGTACCACTCGCGCAGCGCCGGAGTCACCGCGTAGGCCACGCTCTGCTCCAGGACTCCCTCGGGGTGCGCCGCCGCCAGGTCGTTCAACGTGGTGGGCACGTACACGCGCATGGGGGCACCCTTCTCGGTCACAGTGCGACGGACCAAGAATACGCAGCCCGCCGGCCGCCCTCGTCCGCTGGGCCGGTCAGGGGACGCTCGGTGTCCCCCTTGGTGCCGCTCGGCGGCCGACCGTGCGTCAACTCGGCGACCTGACGGGCCCGCCGGATCCCTGCCGCCGCTGCGGACCTCACCCGCACGGGTGGAATTCCCGGCCGTCCCGCGCCTGCCGGGCAGGGCTTGGGCCCGGCGTGCCCCGCCCGGTAGCAAGGAGGCACACCGCCCCGACCACCGAGAAGGACCCGATGACCGAGCAGCTCACCCGGACGCCCGGCCCCCGCATCCGTCCGCTGGTCCACCCGGTGCACGCCGCCCGCCGGCCCGTCCGGCACCCGCACCCGGTCGGCGAGGCCGCCCGGACCGTCCGCAGCCCGCGGGCGGCGTGCGAGGGCGGGCGGCCGGCCCGCCCGCGCAGCGTCGCCCCGTCCCGGACCGGCCACAGCGACCTGGCCACCCGGTTCGCGCGCCGCCTGGTCGAGGTGCTCTGCGGAGTCCGCCCGGTGCACCAGTTGCAGCGGCACACCACGCTGCCGGGCTTCCACCAGTTGGCCGCCCTCACCCGCAGCGGCCCGCTCCGCCCGCGCGGCCGGTCCTGGCAGCCCCGCCTCGGCCACGTCCACGACTCGGCCCCGGTCCCGGGTGCGGTCGAGGCCTGCGTCCGGGTCGAACTCGGCCCCCGCCACCACATGCTGGCGTTCCGTCTGGAACTGCACACCCGCACCGGCCAGTGGCAGTGCGCCGCCGTCGAGGCCCGCTGACCCGCGACCGGCCCCGGGGCGCGCTCCCCGGCCGGCACCGTCCCGCCTCGCCGCCGGTGCACACAGCAGACGGGGCGCCACCCCCCGGAAGAGGGGTGACGCCCCGTCAGGAGCCGTTGCCCGGTCAGGCCTTGCGGCGGCGGCCCTTCGCGGCCTTGGCGGCCTTGCGGCGCTCGGCGCGGGTCAGGCCGTCGCCGTCGGCGACCACGCCGTCCTCGTCGAACTCGCCCTCGACCACGCCGCCGCCGACCTCGTCGGACGGGGCGGTGTAGTGGAGCTTCTTGCGCTCGGGGGCCTCCAGGCCCTTCGCGCGGATCTCCGGGCGGGCGGCGGGGACGGTGGCGTCCTTCTCCAGCTTGTCGAGCAGCACCTGCTCGTCGTCCGGCACCGGGACCTCCTCGACCTGCTGCTCGACCTGGACCTCCAGGTTGAACAGGTAGCCGACGGACTCCTCCTTGATGCCCTCCATCATCGCGGAGAACAGGTCGAAGCCCTCGCGCTGGTACTCGACCAGCGGGTCGCGCTGGGCGTAGGCGCGCAGCGCGATGCCCTCCTGCAGGTAGTCCATCTCGTAGAGGTGCTCGCGCCAGCGGCGGTCCAGCACCGAGAGGACGACGCGGCGCTCCAGCTCGCGCATGATCTGGTCGCCGAGCTGGTCCTCGCGCCGGCCGTAGGCGGCGGCGATGTCCTCCTGGATGACCTTGGTGAGGTACTCGGAGGTGAGGCCGCCGTTCTCCGCGGCGTCCTCCTCCAGCTCGTCGAGGTCGAGGGAGATCGGGTAGAGCTGCTTGAGGGCGGTCCACAGCTTCTCGAGGTCCCAGTCGTCCTCGAAGCCCTCGCCGGTGGCGGCCTCGACGTACGCGGCGACGGTGTCGTCCATGAAGTGGCCGACCTGCTCCTGCAGGTCCTCGCCCTCCAGGACGCGGCGGCGCTCGCCGTAGATGACCTCGCGCTGGCGGTTGAGGACCTCGTCGTACTTGAGGACGTTCTTGCGGATCTCGAAGTTCTGCTGCTCGACCTGGGTCTGCGCGGAGGCGATGGCGCGGGTGACCATCTTCGACTCGATCGGCACGTCCTCGGGGACGTTCGCCATGGAGAGCACGCGCTCGACCATGCCGGCCTTGAACAGGCGCATCAGGTCGTCGCCCAGCGAGAGGTAGAACCGGGACTCGCCCGGGTCGCCCTGGCGGCCGGAGCGGCCGCGCAGCTGGTTGTCGATCCGGCGGGACTCGTGGCGCTCGGTGCCCAGGACGTACAGGCCGCCGATCTCCTGCACCTCCTCCTGCTCGGCCTTGACCGCGGCCTTGGCCTTCTCCAGGGCGGCCGGGAAGTTGGCCTCGTACTCCTCCGGGGTGTCCTCGGGAGTGATGCCGCGCTGGGCGAGCTCGGCGGCGGCCAGGTGCTCGGAGTTGCCGCCGAGCATGATGTCGGTGCCGCGGCCGGCCATGTTGGTGGCGACGGTGACGGCGCCCTTGCGGCCGGCCTGGGCGACGATCTGCGCCTCGCGCTCGTGGTGCTTGGCGTTCAGCACCTCGTGCGGGATGCCGCGCTTGCGCAGCTCCTGGGACAGGTACTCGGACTTCTCGACCGACACGGTGCCGACCAGCACCGGCTGGCCCTTCTCGTGGCGCTCGGCGATGTCCTCGACCACGGCGGCGAACTTGGCCGGCTCGGACTTGTAGATCAGGTCGGGCTGGTCGATCCGCTTGGGGGTCTTGTTGGTCGGGATCGGGACCACGCCGAGCTTGTAGATCTGGTGGAACTCGGCCGCCTCGGTGGTGCCGGTACCGGTCATGCCGGACAGCTTGTCGTACAGGCGGAAGAAGTTCTGCAGGGTGATGGTGGCCAGCGTCTGGTTCTCGTTCTGGACCTCGACGCCTTCCTTGGCCTCGATCGCCTGGTGCATGCCCTCGTTGTAGCGGCGGCCGGCCAGGATGCGGCCGGTGTGCTCGTCGACGATCATGACCTCGCCGTTGATCACGACGTAGTCCTTGTCCCGCTTGTACAGCTCCTTCGCCTTGATGGCGTTGTTCAGGAAGCCGACCAGCGGGGTGTTCACCGACTCGTAGAGGTTGTCGATGCCCAGGTAGTCCTCGACCCGGGTGACGCCCTCCTCCAGGATGCCGACGGTGCGCTTCTTCTCGTCGACCTCGTAGTCGCGCTCGATCTTCAGTCGCTGCACCAGCTTGGCGAAGTCGCTGTACCACTTGGTGGCCTGGTCGGCCGGGCCGGAGATGATCAGCGGGGTGCGGGCCTCGTCGATCAGGATCGAGTCGACCTCGTCGACGATCGCGAAGTTGTGGCCGCGCTGGACCAGTTCGTCCTGCGACCAGGCCATGTTGTCGCGCAGGTAGTCGAAGCCGAACTCGTTGTTGGTGCCGTACGTGATGTCCATCGCGTACTGGCGCTTGCGCTCGGCCGGCGTCATGTTCGCCAGGATCACGCCGACCTCGAGGCCCAGGAAGCGGTGCACCCGGCCCATCCACTCCGAGTCGCGCTCGGCGAGGTAGTCGTTGACGGTGATCAGGTGCACGCCCTTGCCGGTCAGCGCGTTCAGGTACGCGGGCAGGGTGCCGACCAGGGTCTTGCCCTCGCCGGTGCGCATCTCGGCGACGTGACCGTAGTGCAGCGCGGCGCCGCCCATGATCTGCACGTCGTAGTGGCGCTGGCCCAGCACGCGCTTCGCGGCCTCGCGGACGGTGGCGAACGCCTCGGGGAGGAGGTCGTCCAAGCTCTCACCGTCGGCCAACCGGGCCTTGTACTCGTCGGTCAGTGCGCGCAGCTCGTCGTCGGTGAGGTTGACGAAGTCCTCTTCGATCGAGTTGACCTGGGCGGCAATCCGCTGCAGCTTGCGGAGGATCTTACCCTCGCCTGCGCGCAGGATCTTGTCGAAGACGGACACGTGAGCGGGCTCCTTGCCTGGATCGGCTCTGGATGACTGACGGCGGGGAGTCCACCCCACCGTACGGGCCATCGTATGCGAGGAGGCCGAGCGGCCGGGAGGTCCGTCAGCACGCTATTCCTGTGTCACCCGTGGGAGCACATCGGCCGAAGCAGGGTCCAAACGGTCAAAGCGCTCGGGCGTGGCCGGTCTGTCAGTGCCCTGTCCTAGCCTCGCCCCATGGCTGCGACCCCTGCCCCGACCGTCCGGATCTCCGCCGACCACGCCCGCCGGCTCGCCCTGCGCGCCCAGGGCCTGCTCGGCTCGCCCGACCGCCGCGCGGGCGCCCGCGGCGTGCTGCGCCGCCTCGGCGCCGTCCAGCTGGACACCATCTCGGTGCTCGCCCGCTCGCACGAGCTGGTGCCGTACGCCCGGCTCGGCGCGGTCGGCCGGCGGCCGGTCGAGCAGGCGTACTGGGGGCACGGGGCGGCCTTCGAGTACTGGTCGCACGCCGCCTGCATCCTGCCGATCGAGGAGTGGCCGCTGTTCGCGTTCCGCCGCCGCGCCAACCGGGCCAAGGGCCGGGTCTGGGGCCACCAGGTCTCCGAGGAGGTGTACGCGCAGGTCATCGACCAGCTGCGCGCCGAGGGCCCGCTGACCTCGACCGGCCTCGGCGGGGCGAAGCGGACCGCCGAGTGGTGGGACTGGTCCGACACCAAGATCGCCGTCGAGCGGGCGCTGGCCTTCGGGGACGTGGTGGTCACCCGGCGGCGGGGCTGGAAGCGCGTCTACGACCTGGCCGAACGGGCCGTCCCCGGCGAGTTGTTCGAGCAGGACCCGACCGACGCCGAGTGCCTGGAGCGGCTGGTCGCCCAGGCCGGCGCCGCCCTCGGGGTGGCCACCCGGGCCGACCTGATGGACTACCACCGCCTCAAGGGCGCCCAGGTGGACGCGGCGCTGCCGGCCTCCGGGCTGGTCCCGGTCGCGGTGGAGGGCTGGTCCGCGCCGGCCTGGGCGGACCCGGCGGCGCTGGAGTCGGAGCCGCGCGGCCGGCACCGCACCACCCTGCTGTCCCCGTTCGACTCGCTGATCTGGGACCGCCCGCGCACCGAGCGGATCTTCGGCATGAGCCACCGGCTGGAGGCGTACACCCCCAAGCACAAGCGGGTGCACGGCTACTTCGCGATGCCGCTGCTGGCCGGCGGCCGCCTGGTCGGCCGGGTCGACCCGGCCCGCGAGGGCGCCACCCTGGTCGCCCGCCAGGTCTCGCTGGACGGCCCGCGCTCGGTGCCCGCGCTGGCCGAGGCTCTGCGCGAGGCCGCCTCCTGGGTGGGCTGCTCGGACGTGCGGGTGGAGCGGCTGGACGACGAGGCGCTCCGCCCGGAGCTGGAGAAGCTGCTGGCCTGACGGGCCATCGGGTTCCGCTCAGCCTATTTCGAGGATCTTTTCACGCATCGCGTAGACCACGGCCTCCATCCTGGAGTGCAGCTGGAGTTTCTCCAGGATGTTGCGCACGTGGTTCTTCACGGTGTTCTCGCTGATGAACAGCTCCTTGGCGATCTCCCGGTTGTTCATCCCGGTGGCCACCAGCTTGAGCACCTCCAGCTCCCGGTCGGTCAGCCGGGGCGCGGGCACCAGCTCCCGGTCGTCGGAGCGGCGCTGGATCATCGACTTGAACTCGGTCAGCAGCTTGGCCGCCATCGACGGGCTGATCTGCGACTGGCCGTCGGCCACCGCGCGGATCGCGGTGGCCACCTCGTCGGTGGAGATCTCCTTCAGCAGGTAGCCGGTCGCCCCCGCCTTGATCGCCTCGTAGAGGTCGGCCTCCTCGTCGCTGATCGTCAGCATGATGATCTTGGCGCTGGGCACCACGTCCTTGATCGCGGTGCACGCCTCGATGCCGCTGCGCCGGGGCATCCGGACGTCCATCAGGATGATGTCGGGCAGCAGGTCGGCGGCCTTCAGCACGGCCTCCGCGCCGTCGCCGGCCTCGCCGATGACCCGGATGTCGTCCTCCTCGGCGAGCACGATCTCCAGGCCGCGGCGGAACAGCGCGTGGTCGTCCACCACCAGCACCCGGATCGGCTCCGCGCGACGCGACGACCAGTCGGCGTCCTCCGGGCCCAGGCCCTCGCGCGAAAGCTCCCCCATCCGCTCCTCCCCCGCCTCCGGTCACGTGACGCGCCCATCATTCCACGCCCCGGACGGCGTGCGATCACCCTGCGCCGCCGAACCGCCCGGCTGGGTGACTCCCGAACACCGGTGACCCCGGCGGCCGTTCACGGCCGCCGGGGTCACCGCGCCCGCCGGTCAGTCCTCCTCGGGCCCGTTGATCGCGCCCCCGGCCCCGGCGTAGTCCACCGCCGCGGCCCCGTCCTCCTTCAGGTGAATCACGCCGTAGTGGTAGCCGTGCCGGCGGTAGACCACGCTCGGCAGGCCGCTGTCCTTCTCCTGGAACAGGTAGAAGTCGTGGCCCACCAGCTCCATCGCGTACAGCGCCTGGTCCAGCGACATCGGCGCGGCGGAGTGGGTCTTCTCGCGGACCACCAGCGGCCCGTCCCCCTCGACCTCCAGGCTGCCCGCCAGCGTCTTGCGGACCGCGCCGTTGACGCCCTCGGTGGCCTCCGTCGCGGGCAGCTCGGCCAACGCGGCGGTCGCGGCGGCGACGCTCACCGGGCCGCGCCCGTTGGTGCCGCCCTTGTGCACCCGGCGGCGGTCGGCGGACTTGCGCAGCTGCGCCTCCAGCTTCGCCGAGGCCAGGTCGAGCGCGGCCCACGGGTCGTTGGCGGACGCCTCGGCCCGGATCACCGGGCCCCGGCTGCGGAGGGTGATCTCCACCCGGTCGGAGCGGTCGGCCTGCCGCGGGTTGTGCTCCTTGGACACCTCGACGTCGAGGCTGATCGCCTTGGCGTCGAACTTCTGGACCTTCTCCAGCTTCTCGGCCACGTGCTCGCGGAACCTCTGGGGCACCTCGGTCTTGCGGCCCTTGACGACGATGTCCACGCAGAACTCCGATCCCTTGTGCTGACCGGCCCGGAGTGCGTCCCGGACCGGCGTGAGACCCAGCCGGACCAGCCGGTCACCGCCCGCCCCCGGAACACCGCCCGGGAGACCCGCGAGAACCGCCGGCCCCTTACCTCACTTCCTCCCCACCAGGAGCGTTCGAAACCCCTGGAGCCTCATGCAACACCTCGCCCGGGGATCTCGCCTCCCCAGTCGAACGAACGTACCGACGAGCGGTCGGCGGTCCGGCTGTTCCCCCCTGTTTACCCTCCTACGGGTGAAACAGTGGTGAACGACTGGACAACACGCCTGACACCGCCCACCGTATGGCTGAAGTCGCCGCCCGGCGAGCGTTCCGGAGGGGTTCCGTGACGAGCCGCAGCACCGCCAACCGGCCCGGATCCGGACCCGCACCGATCCTCGCCGCCCTGCTCGACCTGCTGATCCCCGCCCGCTGCGCCGGCTGCGGCGACGGCGCAGCGGGCCTGTGCCCGCCCTGCCGCGCGCTGATCGACGGCACCGCCGCCGGGCCGGCCGGACCGGTGCGCCCGCCGCCCGGCCTGCCGCCGGTGCACGCCGCCGCCCCCTACGCCGGGCCGGTGCGCCAACTGCTGATCGCCCACAAGGAACGCGGCGCGCTCCGGCTGGCCGGCCCGCTCGGCCGGGCGCTGGCCGCCGCGGTCCGCTCCGCCACCGGCGCGGGCGCCGCCCCGCTGCTGCTGGTCCCGGTGCCGTCCGCCCGGGCCGCCACCCGGGCCCGCGGCCACGACCCGATGCTGCGCCTGGCCCGGGCCGCGGCCCGCGAACTGCGCCGCGGCGGGGTGGCCACGCTGGTCGCCCCGGTGCTGCGGCAGGCCCGGCCGGTGGCCGACCAGGCGGGGCTGGGCGCGGCCGAGCGGCACCGCAACCTGCACGGGGCGCTGACCGTGCCGGCCCGGCTGGCCGTCCCGCTGGCCGGCCACCGCCTGGTGCTGGTGGACGACCTGGTCACCACCGGGGCGAGCCTCGCCGAGGCGGCCCGGGCCCTGCGCGCGGCCGGCTGCCCGCCGAGGGCGGCGGCCACCGTCGCGGCGGTCGCCCGGCGCGGCCCCGGGCCCGGCCGGCGGGGTGCGCCGGCCGGGGAGGCCGGGATCAGCCCGGGTAGATGAACGCGCCGGCCGGGGCCTTGCTGGGCACCTCGTGCCACTGGTTGTCCTTCAGCCGGTACAGGCCGCGCCCGGAGGCGGTCAGCACGGCCGGGCTGACCTGGTCGCTCTGCCCGCGGGCCTCGGTCGCGGACAGCGCCGTCATCGACTCGCCGCCCTGCAGCGGGGAGTCGGTGGACTGCGAGCCGTCGGTGCCGAGGAAGTGCAGCTGCTGCAGCCGGTCGGCCTCCTTGCCGAGCACCACCAGCTGGTCGGCGTCGCTCCAGGAGACGGCGGCGACCTCGGTGAGCTGCGGGGCGATGTCGCGCAGCGCGGTGATCCGGGCGGCCGGCGCGGCCGGGGTGCCGCTGTGCGTCACCAGTCCGAGGGCCAGCGTGGTCGGGCCGTTGCCGCGGCGCAGCAGCAGCGCGATCCGGGTGCCGTCGGAGGAGATCCGCAGCGACTGCACGGAGCGCCCGTCGAGGTCGTCGACCGTCACCGGGACGACGGTGCGGTCGCGGACCATCAGCACCTTGGGCGCGGCCGGGTCGCGGTCGACCAGCCACAGGTCCTGGCGGCCGTCCCAGCTGGGCGAGGCCAGGCCCTGGCCGGGCTGCGGGGCGCGGCTGGAGGTGACCGACTCGCCGTACTTGTCGGTCTCGGTCAGGCCGGTGCGGAACAGGTTGCGGCCGTCGTTGGCGATCACCGCGACGGCGTTGCCGTCCCGGCGGACGGCGAGTTCGCCGACCCTGGGCTGGCCGCCCTGCGAGACCTGGCCGAGCACGCCGAGGACCGGGGCCGGCTCCATGCCGTCCAGGTAGCGGGTGAGACGGCCGTCGGAGAGCTGGATGTAGGCCTGGGTGCCGTTCTCGCCGCCCGCCAGCACGCCCGGGGCGACCGGCGCGGCCTCGGCGGCGGTGATCGTGCAGCCGCCGCTCTTGGGCGTGGACAGGTCGAGCCGGTCCAGCTTGCCCTGCTGGTCGACCAGGGTCTGGAAGAGCTGCTGCGCCATCTGCCGGCAGCCGGTCTGGTTCCTGCCGAGGTCGGCGCCGTCCACCTTGACGGTGGCGACCCGGTTGTCGCCGGCGGTGACGCCGAGCACCTTGACGCCGTCGAGCTTGGAGGTGACCACCGGGCGCAGCCACTGGGAGGGGCCGTCGGCGGTGGCCTGGGCGGCCTCGGTGAGCGGGTCTATTCGGCGGCGCAGGTAGATCGGGTCGGCGACCAGCACCGGGTTGGCCTGGGCGCGTTCGCTGGTCGGGTCGGGGGCGGCGAAGAAGTACCGGTGGACCGGCTTGTAGGTGTTCTTGAAGTTGGTCTGGTCGACGATCAGCCCGTCGGGCAGCGCGTCGATCCGCCACTGGCCGGCGTCGGGGCCGTCGGTGATCTTCACGAAGGTGAAGTCCTGCTGGTAGGCGACGCCGGAGCGGGCCTCGTAGGTGTGCCGGCCGTCGAGTTCGGCGACCTGCTTGCCGCTGACGCTGATCTGGGCGGTGGTCGCGTCCTGCGCCAGGTCGGGGCGGCTCAGGTGCGGGGCCTCGGTCAGCACCACCACCTGCGCGTCGGGGCGCCAGCGCTTGGCGGCGTCCGCGGTCAGGTACTGCTTGGCGGTGTCGTAGTCGGCCTGGTCGGCGTTGGAGGAGTCGAGGAAGCCGGCCAGCAGGTCGCCGGGGCTCTCGCCCTTGTGCGGGGCGACCGGGTAGACGTGCACCTGGACGCCGTCGGCGGCGCCCTGCGGCACGCCGAGGCCCTGCGGCGCACCGCCGGAGGGCATGGCGACGCACCCGGTGGCGGTGGCCGCGAGCAGGGCGGCGCCGCCCAGCGCGCGGGTCCGCCGCTCAGCCGTCCTGTCGTTCCTGTGCACCGGTGGTCCCCTCCTGGTCGGTCTCGGCGCCGTCCGGTGCGGGCGGGGCCGGGTGGGTCGGGCGGCCGCTGCGGTCCACCACGATCTGCGCGCCGGTGGCGCCGTAGCCGGCGGCTCCGGCGCGGACGTCGGACGGGTCGGCCACCGGGGCGGCGCTCGGCCGGCCGAGGCCGGGGCCGATGCTGAGCACCCCGCCGAGGCCGGAGCCGAAGGTGTGCCGCTCGGCGTCCGGGGTCTCCGGGACGGTGGTGGACTCGCCGCGCACCGCGCGCCGGTAGGGCGCGCCGACCGAGGACATGCCGCGGTTGTGCCGGGAGTCCTCCGGCTCCAGCCGGAACGGGGCCCGGGAGATCTCGCCGCCGCGGGTGCGCGGCAGGGTGAGCCGGAAGTGCGAGCCGCCGCCGGGCTCGCCCCAGGCCTGCAGCCAGCCGCCGTGCAGGTGGGCGTCCTCGACCGCGATGGACAGGCCCAGGCCGGTGCCGCCGGTGGTGCGGACCCGGGACGGGTCGGCGCGCCAGAAGCGGTGGAAGACCCGGGAGGCCTCGCCGGGCTTGAGGCCGATGCCGTAGTCGCGCACGCCGACGGCGACCGCGCCGTCGCCCGCCCCGAGCCGGATCACCACGTCCCGGCCCTCGCCGTGTTCGAGCGCGTTGACCACCAGGTTGCGCAGGATGCGCTCGATCCGGCGGCTGTCGACCTCGGCGATCACCGGGTTCTCGCCGCCGCGGATCAGCACCGCGCTGCCCTTGGCGCGGGCCAGCGGGTCGGCGGCCTCGACGACGCGGGTGACGATGTCGCGCAGGTCGACCGGTTCGGCGTCCAGGATGGCCGCGCCGGCGTCGAAGCGGCTGATCTCCAGCAGGTCGGCGAGCAGCGACTCGAAGCGGTCCAGCTGGTCCTGGAGCAGCTCGGCGGAGCGGGCCGCCATCGGGTCCAGGTCCTCGCGGCTGTCGTAGATCAGGTCGGCGGCCATCCGCACGGTGGTCAGCGGGGTGCGCAGTTCGTGCGAGACGTCGGAGACGAACCGCCGCTGCACGCGGGAGAGTTCCTCCAGTTTGCGGATCTGCGCCTGGAGGCCGTTGGCCATCCGGTTGAACGAGTCGCCGAGGCGGGCGATGTCGTCGGTGCCGGTGACCTTCATCCGCTCGTCGAAGTGCCCGTCGGCCAGCCGCTCGGAGATCCCGGCCGCCATCCGGACCGGGGTGACGACCTGGCGGACCACCAGCCAGGCGATGCAGCCCAGCAGGATGACCAGGAACAGCCCGGCGGTGGCCAGCGTCCCCATCACCAGGTTCAGGGTGCTGGTCTCCTGGTAGAAGGAGAACACGTAGTACAGCTGGTACGGGTTGCCGTCGGGGCCGGTGAACTGCTTGCCGATCGCCAAGCCCTTGTTGTCGTCGGGCTTGGCCTGGCTGTCGGGGGCGCGGTGCAGCTTGACCGGCTGCTCGTGCGGGACGGACGGCTCGGCGGCGACCAGGGCGCGCAGCTCGGGGGTGATCGAGTCGGGCAGGATCGAGCCCGAGTAGCGGGCGCCGCGCAGGCCGGCGCTGGGGGCGCTCTCCTCCTGGACGCCGGGGGCGATGGCGATCACCGAGTAGACGCCGGCGCCGCCGGACGCCATGTCGGAGACCTGCTTGGTCAGCCAGGCGTTGATCTGGTCGCGGGTCGGGTCGGCGGTCGCGCCGGCCTTGGCCTGCAGGTTGATCGCCTCGTTGATCTTGTCCTGCTCGATCTGGAAGCCGCCGATGGCCTGCCCGTGGGCGGCCTTCTGCTTGGCCTCCAGCAGACCGTTGCGGACCTGGGCGACCACCACCACGCCGAGCACCAGCACCAGCACGAACGACAGCAGCAGCGTCGCCGCGACCACCCGCAGCTGGATCGACCGGCGGTACAGCGCCAGCGCCCGGCCGACCGGGCGGCGGAACTGGCGGGTCACCGGCGCGAGCAGCGCCGTCCACCACCGCCGCCGGCGCGGCCGGCCGGTGGTGGAGCTCAGCACATCGCCGCGCACAGCGGCCTCCCCGTCGGAGAACTCGTCCGACGGGGAGGCGTCAGCCTGCACTTCGCTCATCCTCAGCTGGGCCCGGCCTTGTAGCCGACGCCGCGGACGGTGACCACGATCTCGGGGCGCTCCGGATCCTTCTCGATCTTGGAGCGCAGGCGCTGCACGTGCACGTTGACCAGGCGGGTGTCGGCCGCGTGCCGGTAGCCCCACACCTGCTCCAGCAGCACCTCGCGGGTGAACACCTGCCAGGGCTTGCGGGCGAGCGCGACCAGCAGGTCGAACTCCAGCGGGGTCAGCGGGATGCCGCGGCCCTCGCGCTTGACCGAGTGCCCGGCGACGTCGATCACCAGGTCGCCGATGGTCAACTGCTCGGGCGTGGGCTCCTCGGCCCGGCGCAGCCGGGCGCGGACCCGGGCGACCAGTTCCTTGGGCTTGAACGGCTTCGTGACGTAGTCGTCGGCGCCCGACTCCAGGCCGACCACGATGTCGACCGTGTCGGTCTTCGCGGTCAGCATGACGATCGGAATGCCCGACTCGGCCCGGATCTGGCGGCACACGTCGATGCCGTCCCGCCCGGGCAGCATCAGGTCGAGCAGTACGAGGTCCGGCTTGGTCTCCCGGAAGGCGGCCAGCGCCTTGTCCCCGTCCGCGACGAAAAACGGCTCAAAACCCTCACCACGCAGCACGATGCCGAGCATCTCGGCCAGTGCGGTGTCGTCATCGACGACGAGGACACGTCCCTTCATGACTCCATCTTCTCATCACGCGAATGTGACCTGACGCACAGCCGTCCCGTCGACGGCCCCCCGGCCGCCGGCCGAACCAGTCATACCATCGCAAAGGTATCGGCTCGGCGGCCATGCCCGGACCGTTGTCGATCAGCAACGGGATACCCCTGGGGTACGCGTGCGCACCATGGCACGATAAGCACCCCGAAGCACCCGTCCCAGGGTGCCCCGACGAGGAGCGTCGATGACCGAGACCCCGGGTTGGACCTCACCCGGCTCTCCCGAGCCCGCGCCCGGAACGCCCGAATCCGGCCACCCGGCTCCCCCGGCACCACCGGCCACCGCCGCACCCCTGCCGCCGTACTCCGCGCCGGCCCCGCCGACCGGCCCGAAGCCCGGCATCGTCCCGCTCCGGCCGCTCGGCTTCGCCGAACTGATGGACGGCGCGTTCGCGCTCGTCCGCCGGTACTGGAAGACCGCGTTCGGGCTCAGCCTGGTCCTCGCCTGCACCCTCGAACTCGTCCAGGCCGGCGTCTCCTGGTGGATCCACGTCGACGGCACGCAACTGCAGGCGACGTTCTCCTCCTACTACACGCTGCCGCTCGCCATGCTCGCCGGCGTGGTCGCCACCGGCCTGCTCACCCCCGTCATCGGCAACAGCCTGCTCGGCCGCGACACCGGCCCCAAGGAGGCCTGGGCGCAGGCCCGCCCGCACCTCGGGCGCCTCCTCGGCCTGGCCCTGCTGCTCACCCTGATCCTGCTCGGCTCGCTCGCCGTGCCGATCGTCCCGCTGTTCCTGCTGGCCGCCGCCGGCGACGCGCCCGGCCTGCTGCTGCTCGTCCTGCCCGCCCTGGTCCCCGCGCTCTGGATCTGGATCAAGCTGTCCTTCGCCGCCCCCGCACTGGTCCTGGAACGGCAGGGCGTCCTCGGCGCGATCAAGCGGTCCTGGCACCTGGTCCGCGGCTCCTGGTGGCGGATCTTCGGCACCACGACCCTGTTCGGGCTCGCCGTCGGCCTGCTCTCCGCCGTGCTCACCGTCCCCGGCGAGATCGTCGCCATGCTGATCGGCGGCACCCCGGGCACCCCCGACGCCTCCGACGGCGCCGCCGCGATCAGCATCGGCATCATGGCGGTCTGCGGTGCCCTCGCCAACACCCTCACCGTCCCGCTCACCGGCGCCCTGCTCGGCCTGCTCTACGTCGACCAGCGGATCCGCCGCGAGGCACTCGACCTCGAACTGGCCCGCGCCGCCGGCCTGCCCGGCCACTACACCCCCGCACCCGCCCCGCCCGTCCCGGGCCAGTACACCCCGCCGGGAGCCTGACGACCATGGGACTCCGGGGGGGAGGGACGCTGCTCGCGGACGGCGTCCCCGTCACCGTGCCGCGCGACGCCGCCCGCGACGCCGCGCACGAAGAACTCCGCAAGGCCGTCTATCACCAGCACGAACCCGGCCTCGTCGACCGCTTCCTGACCTGGCTCCAGGACCGGCTCGACGACCTGTTCAACGGCGGCGCCGGCACCCCGCTCGGCGGCGGCGACGGCGCCGCCCTCGCGGTGCTGCTCGTCATCGTCGCGATCGTCGCCGTCCTGCTCTGGCGACGCTACGGCGCGCCCCGCCGCGAAGCCCGCTCCACCGGCACCCTGTTCGCCGCCGACGGCCCCCGCAGCGCCGACCAGCACCGCCGGGCCGCCGCCGACCACGCCGCCCGCGGCGACTGGGCCGACGCCGTCCGCGAACAGATGCGCGCCCTCGTCCGCGGCCTGGAGGAGCGCACCGTCCTCGACCCGCGCCCCGGCCGCACCGCCGACGAGGCCGCCGCCGAAGCCGGCCGCGCCCTGCCCGAACGCGCCCGCGAACTCGCCTCCGCCGCCCGGCTGTTCGACGACATCGCATTCGGCGAACGGACCGCCGACGAGACCGCCTACCGGCTCCTCGCCGACCTCGACCGCGCCCTCGAACGCACCCGCCCCACCCCCGTGGCCGCCGGCGGAGGAACCGCATGACCACCACCGCACCCCCGCCCGCCACCGCCGACGAGGCCGCGGAACCGCCCGCCGAACCCGGCACCGCACCCGCCACCGCACCCCGCACCACCCTGCGCACCCTGTGGCGGCGCTGGCGCTGGTGGCTGCTCTCCGGCCTCGCCCTGCTGCTGGTCGGCACCATGGTCGCCGGCATCCCCGGCTCCGACTCCTACGCCCCGCTCGACCCCCGCTCCGGCGCCCCCGGCGGCACCCGCGCCGCCGACCAGCTCCTCCAGCAGCGCGGCGTCACCAGCCGCACCGCCACCACCGAGAGCGAACTCGCCGCCGCCCTGCGCGCCGACGACACCACCGTCGTCCTCAGCTACCCCGACGAGCTGCCCTACCAGGAACTCGCCCGACTCGCCGCACTGCACCGCGGCGCCCGCAGCCGCCTGGTGCTGGTCGCCCCCGACCAGCCCGTCCTGAACGCCTTCGGCCCGGGAATCTCCACCTACTACTCCGACGCCGACGGCAACAACGCCGTCGCCCCGTCCTGCAAACTCCCCGAGGCCGTCAACGCCGGCGCCGCCCAACTCGGCGGCCAGAGCTACGACCCCGGCCCCGCCGACACCGGCTGCTACCCGCACGGCGGCACCCGCCGCTCCCTGGTCAGCCGCACCACCGGCACCCAGCAGCTGATCGTCGTCGGCAGCGCCCGCCCGTTCACCAACGAACGCCTCGACCGCGAAGGCAACGCCGCACTCGCCCTCGGCCTGTTCGGCGCCCACCGCCAACTCGTCTGGCAGACCCCCGACCACGGCGTCACCACCGGCACCACCGCCGGCGGGCACAAGACCATCGACCAGCTCATCCCGGCCGGCTGGCACTGGGCCACCCTGCAACTCGCCATCGCCGCCCTGCTCGCCGTCGTCTGGCGCGCCCGCCGGCTCGGCCCCGTCCTCAGCGAACGACTGCCCGCCGTGGTCCGCGCCTCCGAGACCACCGAAGGGCGCGCCCGGCTCTACCACCGCGCGAACGCCCGCGGCCACGCCGCCGAAACCCTGCGCCGCGCCACCCGCCGCCGGGCCGCCACCGCCCTCGGCCTCCCGCACACCTCCGGGGACCCCGACCGCACCGTCCTCACCGAGGCCGCCGCCGCCCGGCTCGGACGCCCCGCCGCCGACCTCCAGCACCTGCTGTACGGCCCGGCCCCCACCGACGACGCCGCCCTGCTGCGGCTCGCCGACGAACTCGACGACATCGAATGGCAGGTACGACAGCCGTGACCGACCAGCTCACCAAGACCGACCCCGGCCGCACCCGCGACGCCCGCGCCGCCCTCACCGGCCTGCGCGACGAGATCGCCAAGGCCGTCGTCGGCCAGGACGCCGCCGTCACCGGCCTGGTCGTCGCGCTGCTCTGCGGCGGCCACGTCCTGCTCGAAGGCGTCCCCGGCGTCGCCAAGACCCTGCTGGTCCGCACCCTCGCCACCGCCCTGGACGTCGAGACCAAGCGCATCCAGTTCACCCCCGACCTGATGCCCGGCGACGTCACCGGCTCCCTCGTCTACGACACCCGCACCGCCGAGTTCTCCTTCCAGCCCGGCCCCGTCTTCACCAACCTGCTGCTCGCCGACGAGATCAACCGCACCCCGCCCAAGACCCAGGCCGCCCTCCTGGAGGCCATGGAGGAGAAGCAGGTCACCGTCGACGGCGAACCCCGCAAGCTCCCCGAGCCGTTCCTCGTCGCCGCCACCCAGAACCCCGTCGAGTACGAGGGCACCTACCCGCTGCCCGAAGCCCAGCTCGACCGCTTCCTGCTCAAGCTGATCCTGCCGCTGCCCACCCGCGACCAGGAGTTCCAGGTCCTCTCCCGGCACGCCACCGGCTTCGACCCGCGCGACCTCGCCTCGGCCGGCGTCCGCCCCGTCGCCGGCCCCGCCGACCTGGCCACCGCCCGCGCCGAGATCGGGGCCCTCACCGTCTCCCCCGAGATCCTCGCCTACATCGTCGACCTGGTCCGCGCCACCCGGAACTCGCCCTCGCTCGCCATGGGCGTCTCCCCGCGCGGCGCCACCGCCCTGCTCAACACCTCCCGCGCCTGGGCCTGGCTGGCCGGCCGCGACTACGTCACCCCCGACGACGTCAAGGCGCTCGCCCTGCCCACCCTCCGGCACCGCATCCAGCTCCGCCCCGAGGCCGAGATGGAAGGCACCACCGCCGACAGCGTCATCCAGGCCGTCCTCGCCCAGACGCCCGCGCCGCGCTAGCCGCCACGCCGGGGGAGCGACCCCTCCCCCGGCCCGCAGCCCGGCACCGACGCGCCCACCGCCCCAGAAAGCGAGCCCAGCACCCCATGGCCCTGACCGGCCGCACGGCCCTCATCGCCGCCCTCGGCGCCCTCCTGGTCGGCCTCGTGCTCCCCTCCTGGACCGGCATCGGCGTGGTCATGCTGCCGCTGCTCGCCGCGATCGTCGCCGACCTGGTGCTCGCCGCCCCCGTCCGCCGCCTCACCCTGGAACGCTCCGGCAACCCCAGCGTCCGCCTCGGCGAAACCGTCGACGTCCACCTGCTCGTCGCCAACCCGTCCCGCCGCCCGCTGCGCGCCCGGATCCGCGACGCCTGGTACCCCTCCGCCTGGGCCGCCGGCACCTCCCTCACCGCCTCCCGGCACTCCGTCACCGTCCCCGCCGGCGAACGCCGCCGCCTCACCACCCGGCTCGCCCCCACCCGGCGCGGCGACCACCACAGCGGCCGCGTGACCGTCCGCTCCCTCGGCCCGCTCGGCCTCGCCGGCCGCCAGGCCAACCTCGACGCCCCCTGGCGGATCCGCGCCCTGCCGCCGTTCGCCAGCCGCAAGCACCTCCCGTCCCGCCTCGCCCGCCTGCGCGAACTCGACGGCCGCACCTCCGTCCTGACCCGCAGTCAGGGCACCGAATTCGACTCCCTGCGCGAATACCTGCCCGGCGACGACGTCCGCTCCATCGACTGGCGCGCCAGCGCCCGCCGCAGCGTCGTCGCCGTCCGCACCTGGCGCCCCGAACGCGACCGGCACGTCCTCGTCGTCCTCGACACCGGCCGCACCTCCGCCGGCCGCGTCGGCGACGCCCCCCGGCTCGACGCCGCCCTCGACGCCGCCCTGCTGCTCACCGCCCTCGCCACCAAGGCCGGCGACCGCGTCGACCTGCTCGCCCACGACCGCCACCGCCGCACCGCCGTCGCCGGACGCTCCCCCTCCGAGATCCTCCCCGCCTTCACCGAGGCGATGGCCCTCCTGGAACCCGCCCTGATCGAGACCGACCTGCGCGCCCTGGTCTCCACCGCCCTCCGGATGGCCCCCCACCGCTCCCTGATCGTCCTCCTCACCGGCCTCGACGCCCACCAGATCGAGGACGGCCTGCTCCCCCAACTCCCCCTGCTCACCAAGCGCCACGAAGTCGTCCTCGCCTCCGTCGCCGACCCGCGCCTCGACGAACTCGTCAACACCCCCCGCACCACCGTCCGCGACGTCTACGGCGCCGCCGCCGCCGAACAGACCCGCGCCGACCGCCGCCGCACCGCCGAGCTCCTCACCCGCCGCGGCGTCACCGTCCTCGACGCCCCGCCCGAGGCCATCGCCCCGGCGCTCGCCGACACCTACCTCACGCTCAAGGCCGCCGGCCGCCTCTGACCTCGCACAGCCACCACGGGAGCCGACGATGAACGACCTTCAACTGATCAGCGACGGCGACGGGTTGGCGGTCATCGGCGACCCGGCCGCAGTCGAACGCTTCCTCCTCTCCGAGGGCCTCCCCTCCCAGGACCTCGGCCTGCCGCGCCTCGGCTCGGCCTTCGGAGCGGCCTCCGGAGCCGCCCAGGCGGCCTCCGAGATCGCCGCCAACTCCGGCCGCTGGGTGAAGCTCACCGAGAAGTCCGCGAAGGCCCTCCAGAAGCACAAACTGATGAAGGGTTCGAGCCCGGGCAGCAGCCGAGCGGTGCTGATGGAGAACGGCAGGACCAAGGGAATCCTCGAACTGGTGCGGACACCGGGCTCGTTGCTCTCCAACCCCGCCGTCCTGGCCGGCGCCGCCGGGCTCATGGCGCAACTCGCCATGCAGCAGACCATGGACGAGATCACCGACTACCTCGCCACCATCGACGAGAAGGTCGACGACGTGCTCCGCGCCCAGAAGGACGCGGTGGTGGCCGACATGATCGGTGCCGGCTTCGTCATCGAGGAGGGTCTGGCCGTCCGGGAACAGGTCGGCCGGGTCTCCGAGGTCACCTGGGCCAAGGTCTCGCTCACCTCCGTCACCATCGCCCGCACCCAGGCCTACGCACTGCGCCAACTCGACGCGCTCGCCGAGAAGATGGAGCAGAAGACCAGGATCGGCGACCTCGCCAAAGCCTCCAAGGATGCCGAGTCCACCGTCCGGGAGTGGCTCGCCGTCCTGGCCCGCTGCTTCCAACTCCAGGACGCCATCGCCGTCCTGGAGCTCGACCGCGTCCTGGACACCTCGCCGGACGAGCTGGACCTGCACCGCCTCGCCATCCGCACTGCCCGGCAGAACCGCACCGAGCTCATCGCCCGCTGCACCGAACGCCTGCTGGCCCGCGTCGACGCGGCCGTCGGTACCGCCAACACCAAGGTCCTGCTCCACCCGACCGCCTCCCCCGCCGTGGTGAGTTCGGGCAACCAGGTCGCCACCGCCGTCGTCGCCTTCCGCGGCCGGCTCGGCATCGAGCACGACCAGCAGTCATTGGACGCCCGCCGCTGGGTGGACGCGGCCACGGAGGCCCGGAACAAGGTGCTCGAAACGGGGGCCGAGGGCGTCGACGCCGCCAAGCGACTCGGCACCGAGACCTTCGACCGGGCCAAGGCGGTGACCGGCAAACTGTCGAACGGCCTCGCCGGGCGGGTGCTTCGCCGGCGCGGGAACGACGAGGAGAACTGAGCCGCCGGAGCCCCGTGTGCACTGCATGCGGGGCTCGCCGGCGAATTCCTGCCCGTGAACGCGAGAAAGCCCCCCGCCGTGAGGCGGAGGGCTTTCCCAGAATAATTGTTCGGCGGCGTCCTACTCTCCCACAGGGTCCCCCCTGCAGTACCATCGGCGCTGTGAGGCTTAGCTTCCGGGTTCGGAATGTAACCGGGCGTTTCCCTCACGCTATGACCACCGAAACACTATGAAACTATCCACCGGAGTGGGTCGTTGTTTCAGAACAACACAGTGGACGCGAGCGACTGAGGACAAGCCCTCGGCCTATTAGTACCGGTCAACTCCACCCCTCACAGGGCTTCCATATCCGGCCTATCAACCCAGTCGTCTACTGGGAGCC
>NZ_JBHWDS010000002.1:45785-259110 GCF_042734615.1 Kitasatospora sp. NPDC059646 | reverse complement strand
CGCGCAGATCACGTTCGTCGCCCACCGCTCGTGGACCTCCAGGTACTCCCCGTGGTCGACGATCTCCTCGATCACCTTGCGCATGTCGTACGGCCGGTTCCCGTCCGCCGGCACCAGGTCCAGCAGCGACTCGTTGCGCCGCTCCACCGGGTCGTCGCTCGCCACCACCGGCGGCATCTCCCGGTTGTTCTGCGGCAGCAGCGACAGCAGGTACCGCACCTCCTCGATGCACGACTGCTCGTCGTCGTACACGAAGTGCGACACGCCCGACACCGACGAGTGGACGTCCGCGCCGCCCAGGCCGTTCTGGGTGATCTTCTCGCCCGTCACCGCCTGCACCACGTCCGGACCGGTGATGAACATCTGCGAGGTCTCCCGGACCATGAACACGAAGTCCGTCAGCGCCGGCGAGTACGCCGCACCGCCCGCGCACGGACCCAGCATCACCGAGATCTGCGGGATCACCCCCGACGCCCGCGTGTTGCGCTGGAAGATCCCGCCGTACCCGGCCAGCGCCGTCACGCCCTCCTGGATCCGCGCCCCCGCGCCGTCGTTCAACGACACCAGCGGCGCACCCGCCGCGATCGCCATGTCCATGATCTTGTGGATCTTCTGCGCGTGCGCCTCACCCAGCGCACCCCCGAAGATCCGGAAATCGTGCGCATAGGTGAACACCGTCCGCCCGTGCACCGTCCCCCAGCCCACCACCACACCGTCCGTGTGCGGCTTCCTCGCCTCCAGGCCGAAACCCTGCGCACGGTGCCGCCGCAACGGCTCCACCTCGTGGAACGAACCCTCGTCCAGCAGCAGCTCGATCCGCTCGCGCGCCGTCAGCTTGCCCTTGGCGTGCTGCGCCTCGGTGGCCTTCTCACTCGGGCCCCGGCGGACCTGCTCCCGCAGCTCGTGCAGTTCGGCGACCCGGCTACGGGCGTCGGCCGGAGCCTCGCCGCCGACCGGCGCATCGTGCAGGACCGTCATCTCGAACCACTCCAAGGTCACGTGGGCCAGCGAACACCTCTTCTGCTACGACAGTACGAGTCAGTGCACCCGCGTTTCGGCGTCGATTCCGTACAAGGTCGGAAGCCGATCGCTGTAGAGCCCTCACAGAAGGGGGCGCACGGGGCTACTCCCGGGTCGTTCCGGGCAGGGGTCGGGGGATACCCCCCACCGGGATGGTCGGGACCGGTGAATTGGCAGGTCAGCGGCAAGATGGCGGGCATGCGAAGGCCGCCGGAACGGCACCCTCCGAAAGGGGGGCGCGAAGGCCGGCGGCCGACGGGGAAGGCGCTGGAGAACGCCAGGATCGTAGGGATGCGCCAAAAGGCGGGATCAGGCCCGGGAGCCGTCGCCGTCCTCGGGGCGCTCGCGGCGCAGATCCTCCTCGCGGCGGCGCAGGTCCGCCTCCCACTTCTTGAGCATCTCCTCGTGCTGCTGGTTGCCGCGCTTCAGCGACGCCAGGAACTCCGGGTCGTCGTCCGGCGCGAGCTGCCGCGGCCGCTCGTACTCCGGGAACCCGGCCGTCGGCCCCGCCGGCCACGGCGCCCGGCGGCCCCGCGCCCGGGCCCGGTCCTTTCCGGCCACCAGCCAGGCGATCGAGCCGACCAGCGGGAACAGCAGCACGATGATCACCCACACCACCTTCGGCAGGTGGCGGATCTCGTCCTCCGGGGTGGTCAGGCAGTCGATGAACGCCCACACCCACAGGGCCAGCAGGGCCACGGTGGGAACGACTCGCAGAAGCACGGCGCAGAACTCCGAAATACGTTCGAGGGACCCTTGGCGGGGTCAGGTTAGCCCGTATCGGATACTGACAGGTATGGCATACGACGATCTCCGTTCCTTCCTCCGGGCCCTGGAACGGGAGGGCGACCTGAAGCGGATCAAGGTGGAGGTCGACCCCTATCTGGAGGTCGGCGAGATCGTCGACCGGGTGCAGAAGGCCAAGGGCCCCGCGCTGCTCTTCGAGAACGTCAAGGGCTCGGCGATGCCGCTGGCCATGAACGTCTTCGGCACCGAGCGCCGGCTCTCCAAGGCCCTCGGCCTGAAATCCCCCGACGACATCGCCGAGAAGATCGGCGGCCTGCTCAAGCCCGAACTGCCGCACGGCTTCACCGGCTTCCGCGAGGCCTTCGGCAAGCTCGCCTCGATGGCGCACGTGCCGCCGAAGAACGTCAAGGACGCCCCGGTGCAGGAGGTCGTGCTCACCGGCGAGGACGTCGACCTGGAGCAGCTGCCCGCGCTGTTCACCTGGCCCGAGGACGGCGGCTCCTTCTTCAACCTGGGCCTCACCCACACCAAGGACCCGGACTCGGGCATCCGCAACCTCGGCCTGTACCGGCTCCAGCGGCACGACAGGCGCACCATCGGCATGCACTGGCAGATCCACAAGGACAGCCGCAACCACGCCGCGGTCGCCGCCAGGCGCGGCGAGAAGCTCCCCGTCGCGATCGCCTTCGGCTGCCCGCCCGCCGTCACCTACGCCGCCACCGCCCCGCTGCCCGGCGACATCGACGAGTACCTGTTCGCCGGCTTCGTCGCGGGCGAGCGGGTCCGCATGGTCGACTGCAAGACCGTCCCGCTGCAGGTGCCCGCGGACGCCGAGGTCGTCCTCGAAGGCTGGCTGGAACCCGGGAAGATGCTCCCCGAGGGCCCGTTCGGCGACCACACCGGGTTCTACACGCCGCAGGAGCCGTTCCCCGCGCTCACCATCGACTGCGTGACGATGCGCCGCCGCCCGATCCTGCAGTCCATCGTGGTCGGCCGCCCGCCCACCGAGGACGGACCGCTCGGCAAGTTCACCGAGCGCTTCTTCCTGCCGCTGCTCAAGGTGATCATCCCGGACATCGTCGACTACGACCTGCCCGAGGCCGGCGGCTTCCACAACTGCGTGATCGTCTCGATCGACAAGAAGTACCCGAAGCACGCCCAGAAGGTCATGCACGCCATCTGGGGCGCCCACATGATGTCGCTGACCAAACTGATCATCGTGGTGGACGCCGACTGCGACGTCCACGACTACCAGGAAGTCGCCTGGCGGGCCCTCGGCAACGTCGACTACAGCCGCGACCTGTCCGTCGTCGAAGGCCCCGTCGACCACCTCGACCACGCCTCCTACCAGCAGTTCTGGGGCGGCAAGGCCGGCATCGACGCCACCCGCAAGCTCCCCGAGGAGGGCTACACCCGCGACGGCGGCTGGCCCGAGATGGTCGCTTCCGACCCGGCGACCGCCGCCCGGGTCACCCGCCGCTGGAAGGAGTACGGGCTGTGACAGCCGCTGCCGCTTTCGAGGCGCCGCGGAGCAGGACCCGGGCGTTCCTGCGCCTGGTCATGATCGAGCACTCGATCTTCGCCCTGCCGTTCGCCTACATCGCCGCCCTCACCGCGATGTTCCTCGCCGACGGGTCCGTGCACTGGGGCCAGCTGCTGCTGGTCACCGTCTGCATGGTCGGCCTGCGCACCTTCGCGATGGCCGCCAACCGGATCATCGACCGCGAGATCGACGCCCGGAACCCGCGCACCGCGAACCGCGAACTCGTCACCGGCGCCGTCTCGCTGCGCACCGCGTACGTCGGCTCCGCGATCGCCCTGGTGGTCTTCCTCGGCTCCGCCGCCCTGCTCAACACCCTCTGCCTGGTGCTGGCCCCGGTCGCGGTGGTCCCGATGGTGGTCTACCCGTACGGCAAGCGGTTCACCGACTTCCCGCAGGCCATCCTGGGCCTCGCCCAGGCGATCGGCCCGATCGGCGCCTGGCTCGCCGTCACCGGCAGCTGGTCCTGGGACGCGGTCGTCCTCGGCCTCGCCGTCGGCATCTGGATCGGCGGCTTCGACCTCATCTACGCCTGCCAGGACGTCGCCGCCGACCGCGGCATGGGCGTCCGCTCCGTCCCCGCGAAGTTCGGCATCCCCGCCGCGATCACCGGCGCCCGGGTCTGCCACGCCCTCACCACCGCCCTGCTGGTCTGGTACGCCGTCCTCACCGACGCCGGCGCCTTCTTCTGGTGCGGCCTCGCCGTCGTCGCCGGCGCCTTCGTCTACGAGCACACCATCGTCAAGCCGAACGACCTGTCCCGCCTCAACCGGGCCTTCTTCTCCACCAACGGCTTCGTGGGCATCTCCCTCTTCGCCTTCGCCCTGATCGACCTGATCAGCCGTGGCCTGACGGCCTGAGCAAAGAGGGGCGCGGGGAACTGCGCGAGACGGGAGGAACCCGCCGGCAAGATCGCGACACAGGACAATGACCTGCACGTGTTGGCGACCGAGCTGGCGGGTTCCTCCCGTTATTCGCTCGCTCCACCACCCACCCCGTCCCTAGGGTGCTCGCATGCGCGTCCACTACCCCCGGACGCCGCACCTCCCGTGGTCACCGGGTGCGGCGGCGGACGACATCCGCAGCGGCGACCTGTCCGGTCTGGCCGGTCGCGAGGTGGTGGTCACCGAGAAGCTGGACGGCGAGAACACCACGCTCTACCGGGACGGCCTGCACGCCCGGTCCCTCGACTCCGCGCACCATCCCTCCCGGACGTGGGTGAAAGCGCTCCAGGGCCGTCTGGGCTCCCGCATCCCCCAAGGCTGGCGCATCTGCGGCGAGAACCTGTTCGCCCGCCACTCCCTCCCGTACACCGGCCTCGACAGCTGGTTCTACGGCTTCTCGGTGTGGACCGCCGACGACCGCTGCCTGGACTGGGACGCCACCGTCCGCTTCCTGCGCCGTCGCGGTGTGCCGACGCCCCGCGTGCTCTGGCGCGGCCGGTACGACGAACGCGCGATCCGCGCCCTGAAGCTCGACCTGGACCGCCACGAGGGCTACGTCGTCCGCACCACCGAAGGCTTCGGCAGAGCCGATTTCGGCAGCCGGGTCGCCAAGTGGGTCCGCCCGCGTCACGTGCAGACCGACACGCACTGGATGCACGCGGCCGTGGTCGAGAACGGTCTCGGCCCCAACGCCCCGCTCTGGCACGTCCGTTCGGGCGGAGTACCCGACCCGTCCGCGCTGGCCGACGCCGTCGAAGTCGCCGAACTCCCCGCGCTGGACGAGATCGCGGACCGCCTGGACGAACTCGGCCGCACCGGCGACGCCCGGCTGAACGGCATCCTCGCGGCCGGTCTGCACACCGCCCGCCGCGAGCAGCTGATGCCGCAGCTGGCCCCGGCGCTGGGCCTGCGACAGGCCCGCCGGGTGGCCGACCTGGTCGGGCTGCACCCGCAGCTCGCCCGGCCGTACCCGGACGAGGACCGGCGGGCCGGCCTGGTCCGGCTGACGGCCGCCGCCGACCTGGGCGTGCTGCACGCCGTCGCCGCCACCGTCGCGGGCACGGCGGAGGAGCGCGAGCAGGTGGCGTGGTCCGCGCTGCACGCGGAGGACGCGGGACTGCTGGCGCCCGATCCGCTGTCCGCCCTGCGCACCGGCCTCGCGGAGGCCCTGGACGGCCTCCCGCCGGACGTCCGGGACCGCTGCTGGGCGCAGGCCCGGGAGGCGTTCGCGGCGAGCCGGGTCGCCACCGCCGAGGAGGCGGTCGCGGCGACCTGGGCGTGGCGGGACGGCCGGTTCCCGCGCCTGGTGCACCTGTGCGGCCCGGCGGGCAGCGGCAAGTCGACGTTCGCGGCGACGCTGCCCGGCACCCGGATCGCCCTGGACGACCTGCGCACGGCCCGCGGCTCGCGCGCCGACCAGCGCGACAACGCCGCCGTCCTGCGGGAGGGCCTCGCCGCACTGGAGACGGCCCTCGACGGGGCCGGCACGGCGGTGTGGGACGCCACCTCGCTCAACCGCCACCAGCGCTCCCACGTGCAGGCGGTCGCCCGCCGCCGCGACGCCCTGCTGACCCAGGTGGTGCTGGTGGTCGACGAGGCGGAGCTGACCCGCCGCAACGCGGCCCGCGCGCACCCCGTTCCGGCGGAGGTGCTGACCGCGCAACTGCACCGCTGGAGCCCGCCGTACCCCGGGCAGGCGCACCGCACCTGGTACGTCGGCCCGGACGGCACGGTCGAGGACACGGCGGGCGCCCTGGACGGCGAGGAGGACTGAATGCGTCCCATCGAGCAGATCTGCCGGCGCATCCGCTGGGACGACCGGTTCGACCCGGCCCGGTTCGTGCTGGGCGTCCGGCAGCGCGACGACCGGATCAAGTCCGTCCCGCTGGAGTCGTTCACCGCCGCCGGCGAGGTGCCCTGGCACCGGGTGCGCCGGGTGGAGGCCGACGGGCAGGTGGTCTGGGACCGCGACACCGGCACCGACCTGCTCGACACCACCACGGCCGGCCGCCGCACCGCCCCCCGCGGCCTGCCCGCGCCGTTCTTCACCCCGAGCACCCCGCACGCCTGGACGGACCGCGGCTGGCGCCCCGCCGTCGCCGAACCGGCGCTCCCGGCAGAGGAGTTGCGGGTGGTCACCTGGAACACCCTGTGGGACAGGTACGACGCCGAGCGGATCCACACCGCCCGCCGCCGCCCGCTGCTGCTCGCCGAACTCGAAGCCGCCGACGCCGACCTGATCGCCCTCCAGGAGGTCGAACCGGCCCTGGTGAAGCAGCTGCTGGCCCAGCCGTGGGTGCGCGACGGCTACACCCTGGGCGCCGACCCGTTCGCCCGGGAGATCGACGGCCACGGCCTGCTGCTGCTCAGCCGGCTGCCCGTGCTGGAGGCCGGCCGGCACGCCCTCGGCCCGCACAAGGCCGTCACCGCGATCGCCGTCCGCACCGCGGCCGGCCCGCTCACCGTCGCCGCCGTGCACCTCAGCAGCGACCACTCGGCGGACGGCGCGGCCCGCCGCCGCGCCGAACTCGCCGACCTGGAAGCCGGGTTCGCCGCCGTCGAGGGCGACCTGCTGGTCCTCGGCGACTTCAACGACAGCACCGCCACCCCCGCCGACGCCCTCGGCCTGCGCGACGCCTGGACGGAGCTGCACGGCCCGGACGACCGCACCCCGACGTTCGACCCGGTCGCCAACCCGCTGGCCGCGGTCTCCTCGCTGACCGGCCGGGCCGGCCGCCTGGACCGCGTCCTGCTGCGCCCCGGCCGGGCCCGCACCACCGCCGCCCGTCTGCTCGGCGACCGCCCGGACGCCGACGGCCTGCACCCGTCCGACCACTACGGCCTCGCCGTCGGCCTGGGCTTCGGCGCCACCCCCGCCGTCGCGTTCCTGGACGCCCCGCCCACCGCGCGCACCGCCGTCGCCTGGCTGCCGCCCGAGGAGCTGTGGCCGCCGATCCAGCGGCTGCGCGCCGTGTACGACCCGCAGGCCGACCGGTGGCCGCCGCACGTCAACCTGCTGTTCGGATTCGTCGCCGAGCACGAATGGGACGCCGCGCTGCCGCTGCTGGCCGAGGCCGCCGCCGAAGTACCGCCGTTCACCGCCGGGCCGGCGGGCGTGCGGACCTTCGCGCAGCGGCTCGGCCACACCCTCCGGCTCGACCCGGCCGCCTCCGCCGCCGCCCCCTGGGCAGCCCTGCGGCACGCCCTGGAGCGCCGCTTCCCGCGCTGCCGCGCCCGCGCCGAGGGGTACCGCCCGCACCTGACGCTCGGCCGGACCGACGACCCGCACCGGGCCGTCGCCGAGTGCACCGCCGCGCTCGGGCCGATGACCGCCCCCGTCGGCGAACTCGTCGTGCTGTCCCGGCGCGGCGACGGCCCGATGCTCCCGCGCGCCACGGTCGCGCTCGGCACCGGCGAACTCCGCCTCCTCCCCGAGCCGCCCGCCCCGGCACGCGCCGAACCGCCGGTCGCGGCCGCCGAGTTGACGGGCCGGATCGCCGCAGCGCTGCCGGGAGAGGTCCACCTGGTGGGCTCCCGCCGGCTCGGCTGCGCCCTGCCCGGCGCCGACCTCGACCTGGTCGCCGCCCTCCCCGGCCCCGTCGAACCCGCCGCGTTGGCACGGCAGTTGGCCGCCGCACTGCCGGAGGCCCGGAATCTCCGCGAGGTGCGCGGCGCCCGCGTCCCCGGCCTGCGGCTGGACGTCCGCGGCCTGGCCGTCGACCTGGTGCTGGCCCCCGCCGACGGCCCGGCCGAGGACTTCGCGGTCGCGTACAGCGCCGTCACCGACGCCGAGGCGGTGCTCGCCGCCGTCGGCGACCGCCACCGGGCGTTCGCCGCCCTGGCCCGCCGGGTCAAGGCCTGGACCGGCGCGCGTGGCCTGGACGGCGCACCGTTCGGCCAACTCCCCTCCCTCGCCTGGACGGTGCTCGCCGCCCGGACCGTCCGGGCGAGCGCCGCCGACGACCCCGCCGAGCTGTTCCGCCGCTTCACCGAGGACTGGGCCGCCTGGGACTGGCGGCAGCCCGTCACCCTGCTCGGCGAGCCGGCGCCCGCGCACCCCGACCCGGTCACCGTGCTGACCCCCACCGCCCCGGTCCGCAGCTGCACCGCCCAGGTCGGCGCCGGCACCCGCGACCTGATCGCCGAGGAGCTCTACCGCGCCTGGGAACTCGGCCCCGACCACCCGGAGCTGCTCTCCCCGCCCCCGCTGCACCGCCGCCACGCCGCCTGGCTGGTGCTGACCGCCACCCCCGAGCGGCTCGGCCCGGTCAGGGGCAGGCTGCGCGCCCTGCTCGCCGCCCTCGAACCCGCCCCCGGCCTGCACGCCTGGCCCCGCCCGCTGCCGGGCCACCGCCTGGCCGTCGGCCTCGGCCCGCAGCCGCCCTCGCGCGAGGCCCTCGACCGGGTCACCGCCGACTGGCTGCGCGGCCTGCCCGGCGTCACCGCCGCGGTGCTGCGGGGCGGCGAGCTCGACCCGCGGTGAGAGCGGACGCCCGCCGCGCCGATGGGCCATGCTGGAACGAGGGGCCGACGCGACCAGGACGGGGAGCACGATGATCGGCACACTGCAGTGCGTGGTGCTGGACTGCCACTACCCGGCGGGCCTGGCCCACTTCTACGCGGCCCTGCTCGGCGGCGACGTCGACCGGCCCGACCCGCGCTGGTCGACGGACGACGAGTGGTCCACCGTCCACCTGCCCAACGGCCAGGTGCTGGGCTTCCAGCGCGTCGAGGACTTCCGTCCGCCGATCTGGCCCGACCCGGGCCACCCGCAGCAGCTCCACCTGGACATCGAGGTCGACGACGTCGCCGCCGTCGAACAGCGGGTGGTGGAGCTCGGCGCCGAGGTCAAGGACCGGCAGGCCGGCTGGACGGTGTTCGTCGACCCGGCCGGGCACCCGTTCTGCCTGATCCCGCGCCGCTCCGGCTGACCGCGCCCGCCGGCGTCAGGCCAGCGTCAGCACGTCCCCGACCCGCAGCCGCCCCGGCCGGGAGACGGACGCCAGCGCGCCCAGCTCGCAGTCCCGCTCGTGCGCGATGGTCTTGAGGATCTCCGGCGAGTGCGGCAGTCCGGGCTGCGCCGCCCCGACCATCGCGCACCGCACGCTGGCCCGGACGAACGCCAGCCGGACGCCGCCCTTCACCCGGCCCTCCCGGCCGTACCAGGCGTCCTCGGTGAACGGCGGCGTCCCGGGCGGGGTGCGCAGCAGCACGTTCGGCCGGAACCGGCGCTCGTCCACCACCGCGGACGGCACCGCCTCGGTGACCCAGTCCAGGGTGGCGGTGGTCAGCACGCTCACCGGCAGTTCGTCGAAGTGCGACACCGCGTCCTCGCGGGCCAGCCCGACGTCCTCCTGCTCCAGGTAGGCGCGCAGGAAGGCGTCCGGGTCCGGCACCGGCATGCCCAGCGGGTCGAACAGATCCGGGCCGTCGATCCGGCTGCCCAGCCGGGCGCCGAGGCGCAGCAGGCCGTCCATCCGCCGGAACCGCCGGGTGTTCTTGCCCGACCCGAACCTCCCGGACCCGTCGCGCACCGCGTACAGCCGGTCGCCGACCAGGCCGCGCTCCTCCACCTCGACGGATTCGAGCAACTCGCCGCCCGTGGACTTCACGGGGTAGCGCCAGAGGCGCTCGACCACACCGACGATCCGAGACATGGCGGGAGCCTATCGGTGCCCCTCCCGGTGGTCTAGACCAAGTCCCGGCCAGGGTCGGCCACCCGGCCCCGACGGGCCGTCAGCCGATCCGCGCCACCGCCCGCACCGGCGCCCCGTCCGCCGCCGTCAGGCGCAGCGGGAACAGCGACACCTCCACCGGCGCCCCCGCCGCCTGCGCCTCCAGCAGCAGCGACAGGTCGGTCAGGTTCTCGGCGATCACCCCGCCGCCCTCCGGCCCCAGCAGCACCCGGTGCGCCGCCAGCGTCGGCAGCTCCGGCGCCGGATCGTGCTCGTCCGCCAACTCGGCCAGCAGGCTGGCCACTTCGGGATCCGACGGCCCCGGGTCCGGCGTCGGGTCCACCGACAGCGCGTCCACCCCGACGGTCCGCACGCCCGCCGCGACGATCGCCGCCGCGGCCTCCTCGGTCAGGTAGGGGTGCGCGAAGTACCGGTCCGTCCCCCAGTACTTGGGCCACCCCGTCGCCAGCAGCAGCACCGTCCCCGGCCCCGACGCCGCGAGCGCCTCCGCCAGGTGGTCCGCCGTCACCTCCCCGCGGGCCGGCAGCCCGCGCAGGTCCACCACCACGGCGGGCCCGGTGAACAGCTCCAGCGGCAGCCCGTCCAGCGTCGGCCACCGCACGTCCAGGTGGTACGGCGCGTCCACGTGCGTCCCGGTCTGCGACCCCAGGTGCACCGCCAGCACGTTCACCCCCTCCACCTCGGCCGTCAACGCCGCCCGCAACTCCACCTCGGGGTCCCCCGGGTACACCGGCATCCCGGACACCACCGGATGCGTCAGATCCACCAACACGGCTGCCATGGCGACCATTCTCCCGGCGCCGCCGCGTCGCGTCCGCCCGCCCCGCGCACCCGCGACAATGTCCCCCATGAGCAACACCCGTCGCCCCTGGGTCGTCGGCGTCTCCGGCGCCAGCGGCACCCCCTACGCCGCGTCCGTGATCCGTGCGCTGCTCGACGCCGGCGAGTCCGTCGACCTGATCGTCAGCCGGGCCGCCCGGCTGACCATCCTGGACGAGACCGGCATCTCGTTCCGGGACGCCCACTGGCGGGCCGACCTCGCGCAGTGGCTGGGCCGGGACGAGAAGGAGCTCGACGACGTCCGCCACTGGTCCGCGGGGGACTTCGCGGCGGGCCCGTCCTCCGGCTCGTACCCGGCGAAGGGGATGCTGGTCGTCCCGGCCACCACCGGTGCCGCGGCCGGCATCGCGCTGGGCCTGTCCAAGGACCTGCTCCAGCGGACCGCCTCGGTCACCCTCAAGGAGCGCCGCCCGCTGGTGCTGTGCCTGCGCGAGACCCCGCTGACCGGTGCGACGCTGCAGCACCTGGTGGCGCTGGACGCGCAGGGCGCGGTGGTGCTGCCGGCGTCGCCGGGGTTCTACGCCGGGGGCTCCACCGCCCAGGAGCTGGTGGACTTCGTGGCGGGCCGGGTACTGGACGCGGTGGGCGTCCGGCACGCGCTGTACCGGCGCTGGTCGGGCCGCCTGGGGGAGGCGGCGAGCACTCCCGGGGGAACCCCGGAAACCGGGCCGCGCCGGGGCGAGTGAGCGGCCTCGCTACGGGAGAGTATGTTCTCTGGGATACCCCGGTCGATCGGCGCTCGGCGCCTTGGAATCCAGAAAACGATCTTGGTTCTGGAGAGGTTCGGAAGGACGCGGCAGGTAATGGACTCTGTGGACAGACAGCTCATCCAGGCACTTCGTGAGAACGGCCGTGCCTCGTACGCCGAGCTGGGCCGTCTGGTGGGCCTCTCCGGGCCGAGTGTGACGGACCGGATCAACCGCCTGGAGCAGGCGGGCGTGATCACCGGGTACCGGGCGACGGTCAACCCGGCCACCCTGGGCTACGGCGTGACGGCGCTGATCGGTCTTCAACTGACCGACGCCGCCGACCACGACGACGTCTCGCACCGGCTGAAGGACCTCCCGGAGGTGGAGGACTGCTGGTTCATCGCCGGCGACGACTCGTACATGCTGAAGGTCCGGGTCCCGGACGTCGAGGGCCTGGAGTCGGTGGTCAAGCGGCTGTCCGGCACCAAGGGCGTGGCCCGCACCCGGACCACGGTGGTGCTCTCCACGAAGTGGGAGAACCGGGTCAGCGAATTGCCGCTGCACCTCGCCGAGTAGCCGACTAGGGTCGTCACCTCACGAACCGTCAACGCTCCGTCAACTCCCGAGGATGGCCCCCGAATGACCCTGGTCGACCTGGAAGACCTGCGCGCCGCCCAGCGCCGGATCGCCGGCACGGCGGTCCGCACCCCGTTGCTGCCCTGCCCGTGGGCGGAGCGGCCGGACGGGCGCCGGCTCTGGCTGAAGCCGGAGAGCCTCCAGCCGACCGGGGCGTTCAAGATCCGCGGGGCGATGAACCGGCTGGCGGCGCTCACCGCGGAGGAGCGGTCCCGGGGCGTGGTGGCGCAGTCCAGCGGCAACCACGCCCAGGCGGTGGCGTACGCGGCGCAGCGGCTCGGCGTCAAGGCCGTGATCGTGATGCCGGACACCTCGCCCGCCGTGAAGATCGAGAACACCCGCTCGTTCGGCGCCGAGGTGCTGATCGTCCCGGCCGAGCAGCGCGACACCGTCCCGGCCGAACTGGCCGCGAAGCACGGCTACGTGTGGGTGCCGCCGTACGACGACCCGTACATCGTGGCCGGCCAGGGCACGGTCGGCCTGGAGATCGCCGAGGACGCCCCGGACGAGCTGGACACCGTGCTGGTGCCGGTCTCCGGCGGCGGCCTGATCTCCGGGACGGCCGCCGCGCTGAAGCTGGCCTGCCCGGGCGTGCGGGTGATCGGCGTGGAGCCCGAGCTCGCCGCGGACGCCCAGGAGAGCCTGCGCAAGGGCGTGCGCACGGCGTGGACGGTCGACCAGACCTACCGCACCATCGCGGACGGCCTGCGCACCCCGTCCGTGGGCGTGCTCCCGTTCGAGCACCTCACCGCGTACGTGGACGACATCGTCACCGTCTCCGAGCAGGAGATCCGGGACACCGTCGCGATACTGGCCCGCCGCGGCAGGCTGGTCGCCGAGCCGTCCGGCGCGGTCGCCCCCGCGGCGTACTTCCACCGGGCCGAGGAGCTCGGCGGCCGGGTGTTCGCGGCCGTGGTCAGCGGCGGCAACCTGGACCCCGCCCTGCTGGCCGAACTGCTGGCGGCCTAGGCGTAGTCTCGACTTCGGCAACGAATCGAAGTCCCGAGGAGGCGGAGCGCCGCATGGACGCAGGGCTCAAGCGCGAGCTGGAGGCGAAGGTCTACGCCGGTGAGCGGCTGACCCGCGAGGACGGGATCGCGCTCTACGAGAGCGACGACCTGGCCTGGCTGGGCGGCCTGGCCCACCACGTGCGGACGCAGAAGAACGGTGACGTCGTCCACTTCAACGTCAACCGCCACCTCAACATGACCAACGTGTGCAGCGCGTCCTGCGCGTACTGCTCGTTCCAGCGCAAGCCGGGCGAGAAGGACGCGTACACGATGCGCATCGAGGAGGCCGTCCGGCTCGCCAAGGCGATGGAGTCGGAGTCCCTCACCGAGCTGCACATCGTCAACGGCCTGCACCCGACGCTGCCGTGGCGCTACTACCCGCGCTCGCTGAAGGAGCTGAAGGCCGCGCTGCCGAACGTCTCGCTGAAGGCGTTCACCGCGACCGAGATCCACTGGTTCGAGCGGATCAGCGGCCTGACGGCCAGTGAGATCCTGGACGAGCTGATCGACGCCGGCCTGGAGTCGCTGACCGGCGGCGGCGCGGAGATCTTCGACTGGGAGGTCCGCCAGCACATCGTCGACCACGACACCCACTGGGAGGACTGGTCGCGGATCCACCGCCTGGCGCACGAGAAGGGCCTCAAGACCCCGGCCACCATGCTGTACGGCCACATCGAGGAGCCCCGCCACCGGGTCGACCACGTGCTGCGGCTGCGCGAGCTCCAGGACGAGACCGGCGGCTTCCAGGTCTTCATCCCGCTGCGCTACCAGCACGACTTCCACGACTCGAAGGACGGCAAGGTCCGCAACCGCCTGATGGACCGCACCGAGATGGCCACCGGCGCCGAGGCGCTGAAGACCTTCGCGGTGTCCCGCCTGCTGTTCGACAACGTCCCGCACGTCAAGGTGTTCTGGGTGATGCACGGCGTCACCACCGCGCAGCTGGCGCTCAGCCACGGCGCGGACGACATGGACGGTTCGGTGGTCGAGTACAAGATCACCCACGACGCGGACAACTTCGGCACCCCGAACAAGCTCGGCCGCGACGACCTGCTCCAGCTGATCCGGGACGCCGGCTTCCGCCCGGTGGAGCGCAACACCCGGTACGAGGTCATCCGCGAGTACGACGGCCCGGACCTGATGCGCCGGGAGACCCCGCAGGCGATGCGCCTCTGACGCCCGCTCCGCCGCGCCCGGCGGCCGGTTTCCGGCCACCGGGCGCGGCTGTTCCACAGGGGGCGCGCGTGACGAATACGCACTACCGGGGGCGCTTCCCCCCACCGGAGAAGCGCTTCCGGGCGCGTATGCTCACAGGCTCATCACAAGGCCCGGGTTCCACCGCGTCCCCCGGGTCTGGGAGGATCGTCCGCATGTCCGGTTCCCATCGCGCCGCCTCGCACCGCCGCTCGGCCCCCGCGCCGGCCCCCCGGAGCGACGCCGAGCAGACCCAGGGCCGAGCCGCGGGCCGCCGCCGTCGCAAGCCGAAGGCGCGCCGCACCCGCAAGCTCACCGTCGGCACCGCGACCCTGCTGGCCCTGGCGGCCGGCTGGTTCACCGTCGGCCCCGGCCGGACCTTCCAGGGCGACACCGCCAGCGCCGCCCCGGACCGCGAACCCGAGGTCACCCCGATGAAGGCCGCCGAGGGGCACACCGAGGCCCCGGCCGCCGACCGCTCCAGCCGCGACCGGATCACCGCCGTCCCGGGCCTCGGCCCCAGCTGGACGGCGAAGATCCCCGCCGAGACCCGGCAGCTGCTGGTCGCCAGCGGCAAGGACAGGAACTCCTCGGACAACACCGTCACGCTGTGGACCCGCGGCGACGACGGCAGCTGGCAGGCCGGCCAGTCCTGGCCCGCCCACAACGCCTACAAGGGCTGGACCGCCGACCACCGCTCCGGCGACCTGCGCAGCCCGATCGGCCTGTTCTCGCTCACCGACGCCGGCGGCCGCAAGGCCGACCCCGGCTCCAAGCTGCCGTACGACGAGAACGCCAAGTTCGTGATGGGCGGCCGCGGCTTCAACAACGAGCCGCTGGCCGGCTCCTTCGACTACGTGGTCGCGATCAACTACAACCGGGTGGTCGGCTCCTCCCCGCTCGACGGCCGGTTCCCCGAGGGCGCGGCCAAGGGCGGCGGCATCTGGCTGCACCTCGACCACGGCGGCCCCACCCACGGCTGCATCTCGCTCACCGAGGACCACATGGTCGAGCTGATCAAGACCCTCGACCCGGCCATGCACCCGATGATCGCCATGGGCGACGCCCAGTCCCTGGCGGCCTGACCGGTTCCGGTTGTGAGGGCCCTACAGGTTCCGGCACCCGATCCTGTGCCAGGGCGTTACCGCCCGACTCGTCGGTAACCCGGTTGAGTGGCAGTATGACCGCCTCCCGCATCGTGGCGCTGGGCCACTACCAGCCGCCGAAGATCCTCACCAACGACGATCTCTCGGCGATGGTCGACACCGACGACCAGTGGATCCGGAGCCGGGTCGGCATCCGTACCCGGCACATCGCCGAGGACGAGACCGTGGTGGACCTCGCCGCCGGCGCCGCCCAGAAGGCCCTCGCCCACGCGGGAGTGACCCCGGACCAGATCGACCTGGTCGCCGTCGCCACCTGCACCGCCGTCGAACGCAGCCCCAACACCGCCGCCTCCGTCGCCGCCCGGCTCGGCATCCCCACCCCGGCCGCCTACGACCTGAACACCGTCTGCTCGGGCTTCTCGTACGCGCTGGCCACCGCCGACCACGCGATCCGGGCCGGCGCCGCCACCCGCGCCCTGGTGATCGGCGCCGAGCGGATGTCCGACGTCCTCGACTGGACCGACCGCACCACCTGCGTGATCTTCGCGGACGGCGCGGGCGCCGCCGTCCTGGAGGCCGTCCCCGACGAGCAGGCCGGCATCGGCCCGGTGGTGTGGGGTTCCGAGCCGGAGAAGGGCGAGGCGGTGGTGATCCGCGGCTGGCAGCCGGTCATCAGCCAGCAGGGCCAGACCGTCTTCCGCTGGGCCACCACCCAGGTCGCCCCGCTGGCCCGGCAGGCCTGCGAGAAGGCCGGCCTGGACCCGTCCGAACTGCGCGGCTTCGTGGCCCACCAGGCCAACCTGCGGATCATCGACGCGATCGCCGGCCGGCTCGGCCTGGCCGAGGACGCGGTGGTCGCCCGCGACGTGGTCGACTCCGGCAACACCTCCGCCGCCTCCATCCCGCTCGCCCTGTCCAAGCTGGTCGAGCGCGGCGAACTGCACAGCGGCGACCCGGTGCTGCTGTTCGGCTTCGGCGGCGGCCTGGCCTACGCCGGCCAGGTGGTGCGCTGCCCCTGACCGGAACGGACCGGCCCGGAACGAGCCGCAGGGGCGGTCGGGAGACCTTTCTCCCGACCGCCCCTGCGTTTCGTTGTAGGTGCGGATGACGCCCTGCGGTACGTCGGCGAACCTCCCCCGAGGACACGGCCGCGTCCGACGCACCCCGGACAGGAACCGGGGCGGGCGCCATTGGACTGGGCTGAGTGTTACTTCGGCGGCTTCTTTCCGGTGACTCCGAGGTACACCTGGAGCGCCAGGTTGGGCTTGAGGTCCTTGACCTTCACGCCCCACGAGGTGAACGCCTTCGAGTGCTCCGCGGCCGCGGCCAGCAACGTCACCAGGGAGCCGGCGACCGCCGACCCGTCGACCGTCTTGTCGGTCTTGCCCTGGGTGTTGCGAACCGCCTCGGCGAGCGGAGCCGCCACCGAGTTGAGGACCTTCATGCGGATCTTGAAGAACCGCTTGTCCCCTTCCGCGGCACCGAGTGTGACCACTCGGAGAATGGCGTCATTCTTGCGCCAGAAGGCGAGGAATCCGTCCACCAGTTCTTCGGAAGTGGTGAAGCCGGTCTTTCCCGCCCAGGACTTTCCATCGACGAGCTCTTTGAGCCCGCCGCTGTCCTCGGCCATTTCCTCGGCGATCTCAAGGACTGCGCCCTCGACATCCGGGAAGTACTGGTAGAAGGTCGCGGGGGAGGTACCCGCCATACGGGCGACGTCGATGACCTTGACGTCCCGGTACGGCGACGTGCTGAGCATCTCGCGGAGGCAGTCGAGCAGCTTCTGCCGCGTCTCCTGTCCGCGCCGCCCGGCGACGCGACCGTCGACGGTGCGAACTTGTCCTGTCATGCCGTCAGCTTACCGTGGCACGATCTTGGCGCGATTCGGTAGTGCGACTATTAGTCCGCCCGTGCGGAGAATCGACGGCTTTTCAGCGTGTGTTGTTGCCCCCCCGTGCACTGATGACCCCACAGCGTGACGACAAGTCAGCTCCGAAGGGTTCGGCGGACCCCGCGCACCCCCGCCGGCGCGGCCGCTCCGGCCGACCGGGGCGGGTGACACGGGCGGGGGAGATTGGCTCCAGGACGGCGGGCATTGGAGAATCGGGGGCGCGCCACCGCCGGGGGGCGTTGGCGGAAGGGGAGGTGGCTGCGGAGTGGACCAGCTGACGGCGCACGATCCGAGGCGGATCGGGCCCTTCGAGGTGCTGGCCAGGCTCGGCGCGGGGGGAATGGGGCTGGTGTACCTGGCCCGCTCCGCCTCGGGTCGCCGGGTCGCCATCAAGACCGTCCGCAGCGAACTGGCCGAGGACAACCTGTTCCGGGTCCGCTTCGCCCGCGAGATCGCCGCCGCCAAGACCGTCGGCGGCTTCTACACCGCCGCCGTGGTGGACGCCGACGCCGACGCCGCGGTGCCCTGGCTGGCCACCGCCTACGTGCCCGCGCCCTCGCTGGAGGACCTGGTCACCGACTGCGGGCCGCTGCCCGCCGACGCGGTGCGCTGGCTGACCGCCGGCATCGCCGAGGCGCTGCAGTCCATCCACGCCGCCGGACTGGTGCACCGCGACCTCAAGCCGTCCAACGTGCTGGTGGTCGAGGACGGCCCGCGGGTGATCGACTTCGGGATCGCCGCCGGCGTGTCGAGCACCCGGCTCACCATGACCAACGTCGCGGTCGGCACCCCCGCCTACATGTCGCCCGAGCAGGCCCGCGACAGCCGCAGCGTCACCGGGGCCAGCGACGTGTACTCGCTCGGCTCGCTGGTGGTGTTCTGCGCCACCGGGCACCCGCCCTACCGGGGCACCAACCCGGTCGAGACGGTGTTCCAGCTGCTGCGCGACCAGCCCGACCTGAGCGGGCTGCCCGCCGAGCTGGTCGACCTGGTCCGGGCCTGCATGCGCCCCTCGCCCGAGCACCGGCCGACGCCCGCCCAGATCCAGGCCGAGATGGCCCCGCACCTGTTCTCCCGGGCCGACGCCTCCGGCGAGGCCGGGGACTGGCTGCCGCCCGCCGCACTCGACCTGATCGAGGCCAAGCGCAGCAGCCGCCGCCCCGTCAGCCAGCCGCCGCAGCCCCCGCAGCCGGTCGCGGTGCCGCCGCAGCCCTCCGCGCCGCCGGTCTCGCAGGCCGCGCCGGTCGGGCCGGTCGGCCTGCCGTCCGAGGCCGAGGTGGCCACCGAGCGGATCCGGCCGCACGCGCGGCCGGCGCCCGGCGGCGACGGCGAGATCCGGCTGGCCGGCGCGAACGTGCCGATAGGACCCGGGCCGCGGGTCGAGCCGGTCGCTCCGTCCGCCGCCCCCGTCGGCACCGACTGGGTGCGCCGCACCTCCGCCCCCGCCGCCCCGCCGCAGCCGCCCGCCGCGCGCTGGCGGCCCTGGCGGTTCCGGATGTCCAACGACGTGTGGGGCACCCCCGTCGTCGCCGACGGGACGCTGTTCGTCTCCAGCTTCGAGGTGCACGCCCTGGACATCGGCTCCGGCGAACGGCGCTGGAAGACCCGCGACGTCGCCTGGGCGCTGGCCGTCGACGGCGGCCGGGTGCACGCCGCCGACGGGCCGCACCTGTACACCGTGGACGCCTCCGACGGCACCGAGCGCTGGCGCACCTCGCTGGACGGCTGGGTGTACTCGCTGGACGCCGCCGACGGCGTGCTGTGCTGCGGCATCCGCGGCGGCGGCGTGCAGCTCCGCTCGGCCGCCAGCGGCGCCGAGCTGTGGCGCGCGGACGACGCCCAGCAGGAGTACGAGAACCCGCAGTCCGGCCCCGCGCTGATCGCCGGCGCCGCCTACTACCAGGGCTCCGGCCGGCTGCACAGCGTCGACCCGCGCGGCGGCGGGGTGCGCTGGGCGTTCCCGGTCACCGGCAAGGTGCCGGCCCGGCCGGTGGAGCGCGGCGGCGTGCTGTACCTGACGTCCGGTCAGCGGGTGCACGCCCTGGACGCCGCCACCGGCGGCGAGCGCTGGCGGTTCGACGCGCCGGTGGTGCTGTTCACCCCGCCCGCGGTGGACGACCGGGCGGTGTACGTCGCCGACTACCTCGGCACCCTGTACGCGCTGGACGCCGTCACCGGGCACGGCCTGTGGCGCGCCTCCACCGCCTCCCGGCAGGGCGCCGAACCCGCCGTGGTCGCCGACGGCACGGTGCTGCTGGGCTCCGGCGACACCCTGTTCGCGTTCGACGCCGCCACCGGCCGGGAGCGCTGGCGCTACGCCGCCCGCGCGGACCTGGTCGGCTCCCCGGCGGTCGCCGACGGCCTGGTCCACCTGGGCAGCCGCGACCACTCGCTGCACACCCTGGAACTCGCCACCGGCCGGCTGCGCTGGGAGCTCGGCACCAAGGGCGAGCTGACCGGCTCCCCGGTCGCCGTCGACGGCCGGGTCTTCGTCGGCTCCAAGGACCGCTGCGTGTACGCGCTGGACTCGTTCTACGGCACCGCCGTCCCGCACTGAGCCCGGCGGCGGCCCCGCCTACGGGTGGCGGTGCTGCCAGCCGGCCCAGGCGGAGGCGACCATGTCCCGGACGCCGTACCGGGCGGTCCAGCCGAGTTCGCGCCGGATCAGCTCGGCGGAGGCCACCACCCGGGCCGGGTCGCCGGCCCGGCGGGCGGTCACCTCGGGGGCGGTGCCGAGGCCGGTGACCTCGGCGATCTCGGCGAGCATCTCGCGGACGGAGACGCCCAGCCCGGTGCCGATGTTGAGGGTCAGCCGGACCTGCTCGCCGGCCGCGGCGGCGGACAGCCGGCGGACGGCGGCGACGTGCGCGGACGCGATGTCCGAGACGTGGATGTAGTCGCGCACGCAGGTGCCGTCCGGGGTCGGGTAGTCGTCCCCGAAGATCAGCGGGGGCAGCCCGGCGGTGAGGCGCTCGAACGCCAGCGGCACCAGGTTGGCCGCGCCCGGGTCGGACAGCTCGGGGGAGGCCGCGCCCGCCACGTTGAAGTAGCGCAGCGCCACCGTGGACAGCCCGTACGCGTCCGCGCAGGCGCTCAGCAGCCACTCGCCGGCCAGCTTGGTCTCGCCGTACGGGTTCATCGGCGCGCACGGCGTGGACTCGGCGACCAGGTCGACGTCCGGCATGCCGTAGACGGCGGCGGACGAGGACAGCACCACCCGGCGCACGCCCGCGTCGACCGCGGCGGCCAGCACGATCCGCAGGCCCTCCACGTTCTCGTGGTAGTAGCGCAGCGGCTGGGCGACCGACTCGCCGACCTGCTTGCGGGCCGCCAGGTGCAGCACACCGGTGACGGCGTGCTCGGCCAGGACGCGGTCCAGCAGCGGGCGGTCCAGCGTGGAGCCCGTCACCAGGGGGACGCCGGGCGGCAGGTGGGAGGCCGAGCCGGAGCTGAGGTCGTCCAGGACGACCGCGGACTCGCCGGCCGCGACCAGCTCCCGGACCACATGGCCGCCGATGTAGCCCGCCCCGCCGGTGATCAACCAGGTCATGGCCCGATCCTAGACGGCGGCCTTCCGGGTGGTCCCTGGTGTGTCGGCGCAGGTATTCGGACATTTCGCTGAAATGCTGACAAAGTTCTGCCCTGCGACCGGAGGTGGTCCCGTGCGCCCGAAGAAGGAACAGACCCGCCCGCTTCCGGCCGGCCCACGTCCGACCGGGCCCAAGCTGTGGTCGGGGCCGGCCGCGGTGCTCGCCGCCGCGGCGCTGCTGGTCACCGGCTGCTCCGGCGCCGACAAGGGCCCCAGCTCCTCGGCGGCCCCCGCCGCCACCACCGCGCCCGCGCCGTCCACCAACAGCCAGCTGGAGCAGGAGTACCAGCAGGTGATCTCCCAGGTGCTGCCCTCGGTGGTGCAGATCACCGCGGGCGACAGCCTCGGCTCCGGGATCGTCTTCGACAACCAGGGCGACATCGTCACCAACGCGCACGTGATCGGCACCGCCCAGACCTTCACCGTGACGCTCGCCAACAGCACCAAGCCGCTGGACGCCACCCTGGTCGGCAGCTACCCGCAGTCCGACCTCGCGGTGATCAAGCTGACCAACCCGCCGGGCGGACTCAAGCCCGCCACCTTCGCGGACAGCTCCAAGGTCGCCGTCGGGCAGGTCACGCTGGCCATGGGCAGCCCGCTCGGCCTCTCCAGCAGCGTCACCGAGGGCATCGTCTCCGCGGTCGGACGGACCGTCACCGAACCGCAGAGCCCCGGCTCGCCCGGCGCCACCATCGGCAACATGGTGCAGACCTCGGCCGCGATCAACCCCGGCAACAGCGGCGGCGCCCTGGTCAACCTGTCCAGTCAGGTGATCGGGATCAACACGCTGACCGCGGTGGACCCGGAACTGGGCGGCTCGGCCGCGCCCGGCATCGGCTTCGCCATCCCCGCCGTCACCGTGAACAGCATCGCCACCCAGCTGATCAAGGACGGCAAGGTCACCAACTCCGGCCGGGCCGGGCTCGGGGTGACCGTCCGCCCGTTCTTCGACGCGAACTTCCAGCCGGCCGGGGCGGCGATCGTCTCGGTGACCAACGGCGGGCCGGCCGCCTCCGCCGGACTGCAGGCGGGCGACGTGATCACCAAGATCAACGACACCCCGATCACCTCCCCGCCCGCGCTGACCACCGCGCTCGCCTCGTTCTCCCCGGGCGACAAGGTCACCGTCGGCTACCAGCGCGAGGGCAAGAACCAGACCGCGGACGTGACGCTCGGGTCGCTGTAGCCCGACAGGCCCGGGCCCGGGGTGCCGCACCGCGCAAGGGAAGCGGCACCCCGGGCCCGTCCACGCCGGCCGTCAGACCCGGCCGGCCCGGGTGCGCCACGGGAGCTCGACCGTCACCGACGTCGGACCGGCGGCCGGGCTGTCCACCACGAACACGCCGTCCACCGACTCGGCGCGCTCGGCCAGGCCGGCCAGCCCGCCGCCCGGCCGGACCTGCGCACCGCCGCGCCCGTCGTCCTGGACCGTCAGCATCAGCCGGTCGTCCTGCCGCCAGACGTCCACCGAGGCGGTGCGGGCGCCGGAGTGCTTCGAGGCGTTGGTGAGCAGCTCGCTGACGGTGAAGTAGGCGATGCCCTCGACCGCCGAATCCGGGCGCTCCCCGCCCAGCTCGACATGGACCTTCACCCCGCCGGGCAGCGTGCAGCGCGCCGCCACCGAGGACAGCGCCGCATCGAGCCCGCGGTCCGTCAGCACCGCCGGGTGGATGCCCCGGGCCAGGTCGCGCAGCTCCTGCAGGGCGAGCTTCACCTCGCCGTGCGCGGCGTCGACCATCTTCTGCGCGGCCACCGGATCCTCCGTCAGCTTCTCCTTCGCCAGACCCAGATCCATCGCCAGCGCCACCAGCCTGGCCTGCGCGCCGTCGTGCAGATCCCGCTCGATGCGGCGCAGATCGGCCGCCGCGTGGTCGACCACCGCGCCCCGGTCGTCCTCCAGCTCGCGGACCCGCTCGGCCAGCACGCCCGGCGCCAGCAGGCCCTCCGCCAGCAGCCGGGAGACCGCCGAGATCGCCCGCATCGCCCACGGCAGCACCGGCCAGCCGACCACCAGCAGCACCAGCGTCAGCACGAAGCTGACGATGCCCCAAGGCAGCATCACCACGCAGTACAGCGCCGACCGCCAGTTCAGCCCGTCGGACAGCGCGGCGACCACCCAGCCCGCCGGACCCGGCCGGGCGGCCACCACCGGCTCGGGCTCGGCGATCCGGCTGCCCAGCGAGGCCCGCGCCCGGACCCGCCCGAGCCGGCCGAAGCCGCGGCAGCAGACCAGCCCGGCCGCCAGCAGCGGCAGGCCGACGAACGTCACCGCCAGGCCCAGGCCGGCCGTCAGCAGCGTCGACGCCACCGCGAAGCCGGCCAGGCCGATCGGGAGGTTCAGCAGCTCGTGCTGCACCCGCTGCCACAGCTGCGCCCCGTACAACGACGGGCGCTTCGCCTCGTCCTCCATGGTCGGCGCCCTCTCCTCGTGCTCGCCGCGTCCTGACGATCACAGCATCCCGGTTGCGGAGCACGCGCCGCCATGGTGCTGCACTCCGTCTTCGACCGGGGGTTATCCCCACCCCCGGCGCGGCAGCCCGGACCCGGCCGGCCGGCAAGCGAAATTCCGCGGATGTCCACCGGCCGTCTTGCAGGACGGGCAGATGGAGGAGTAGACGAGCGGTGCACATAGACTCCCGCGATAGCGATGGTTATGGACGGGCAAAGAAGAAGGGCGTAACGCATGGAGTGGCAGCCGCTCGCTGCCGACCCCGCCGCCGGCAGCGGCTACTTCGACGCCTACGCGGCGATCGGCCTGCTGGCGGTCATCGGCGTCCTCTTCGTCACGGTGGCGTTCACCGCCAACCGCCTGCTGCGGCCGGTGGTCGACACCCCGGAGAAACTGCTCGCCTACGAGTGCGGCGTCGACCCGGTCGGCGAGGGCTGGGCGCACACCCAGATCCGCTACTACGTCTACGCCTTCCTGTACGTGATCTTCGCGGTCGACGCGATCTACCTGTTCCCGTGGGCCACGGTGTTCGCCGCCGCCGGCTTCGGGGCGGCCACGCTGGTGGAGATGTTCGTCTTCATCGGCTTCCTCGCCGTCGGACTGCTCTACGCCTGGAAGAAGGGCGTTCTGGAATGGACGTGACGCACTCGCACGGGACCCCCGCCGGCGGACCGGTCCCGCTCGGCATCCCCGACCCGGCCAACCCCGGCGCCGCCGTCGAGCAGCGCCGCCTCGGCCCGCTCGCCCGGCTCGCCCCGGACCCGGTCAAGGTGGTGCTCAACTGGGGCCGCCGCTACAGCCTCTGGTGCTTCAACTTCGGTCTCGCCTGCTGCGCGATCGAGTTCATCGCCGCGTCCATGGCCAAGCACGACTTCATCCGGATGGGTGTCATTCCGTTCGCGCCCGGCCCCCGCCAGGCCGACCTGATGATCGTCTCGGGCACCGTCACCGACAAGATGGCCCCCGCCGTCAAGCGCCTGTACGAGCAGATGCCCGAACCGAAGTACGTCATCTCCTTCGGCGCCTGCGCCAACTCCGGCGGCCCCTACTGGGACTCCTACTCCGTCACCAAGGGCGTCGACCAGATCATCCCCGTCGACGTCTACGTGCCCGGCTGCCCGCCCCGGCCCGAGGCGCTGCTCCAGGGCATCCTCAAGCTCCAGGAGAAGATCGCCGCCGAGGACGTTCCGCAGCGCTACGCCGCACCCGCCGCCGCGCTGCGCCGCCCGCTGCAGCCCGCGCCCACCCAGGAGGGGGAGCGGTGACCGACACCCCGGACACCCCCGACGCCGCCCCCGCCGAGCCGACGCCCGCGGAGCGTACCGCCGCCGCGATCGGCCCGTGGGCGACCGCCGTCGACGCGTACGAACTGCTCACCGTCACCGTCCCCGCCGAGCACTGGACCGAGGCGCTCACCGCCGCCCGCGACCGCCTCGGCCTGACCTTCCTCGACTGGCTGAGCGCCGTCGACGAACTCGCCGAGGGCTTCACCGTCTGCGCCCACCTGGCCGCCGTCGGCGAGCCCGGCACCGTGCGGCGACTCCTGCTGCGCACCCGGGTGCCGCGCGACAAGGCCGCCCTGCCCACCGCGGTCGACGTCTACGCCGGTGCCGCCTGGCACGAGCGCGAGACCCGGGAGATGTTCGGCATCGACTTCGCCGGCCACCCCTACCCCGCCACCCTGCTGCTCCCCGACGGCTTCGAGGGCCACCCGCTGCGCAAGGACTTCGTGCTGGCCGCCCGCGTCGCCAAGGACTGGCCCGGCGCCAAGGAACCCGGCGAGTCCGACCACGGCGGCGGCCCCGCCCGACGCAAGATGCTGCCCGCCGGCGTCCCCGACCCGAACGAGTGGGGCCCCCTCAAGGGCACCCTCCCGCCGGTCGCCGAACGCCCCGCCAGGGCCGCCCGCGCCGGCGCCGCAGCCGGCGTCGACCGCCCGCGCCGCACCCGCAGCGTCGGCGACGGCTCCACCAGCCAGGCCGCGCCCGCCGCGGACGCCGCACCGCCGGTCCGCGCCGACCGCCCCCGCCGCACCCGCAGCGTCGGCGAGGGCTCGGTCAGCCAGGCCGCGACGCCCGAGACGCCCGCCACCCCCGAGACTCCGCGCCGCACCGCCCGGACCCAGTCCACCGACGCCCCGTGGCACGCCCCCGTCCCGGCCCACCAGGAGCCCCCGCAGCCGGAGGCCGCCCAAGCCCCGGCCACGGGGGCCGGGACCGGGAAGCCAGCCCCGGAGGCGAAGCCCGCGGAGCCGAAGACCGCACCTGCGGAGGCCGCGCCTGCGAAGCCGGAAGCGCCGGAGCCGGCGGCCGCGCAGCCCGAGGCTGCGGATGCCCAGGCTTCGTCCGCCGCGCCCGCGCCGGACGGGCCCGCACCGGCTGAGCCGGCGGAATCCGGGCCCGAGCCCGGCTCCGCGGAGCCGTCAGGGCCCGAGCCCGCGGCACCCGAGCAGTCCGAAACCGATCAGCGGCCCGAGCGGCCCGGCGATGCGCAGAACGGAGACAGCGCGTGAACCTCCTCGACACGCTGCTGCGCTGCGTGGGCACGCTGGTGGCGTTCCTGGTGCTGCCGCTGGTGGTCGGTCAGGCCGAGCACAAGGTGATGGCGCACATGCAGGGCCGGCTCGGTCCGATGTACGCGGGCGGGTTCCACGGCTGGGCGCAGCTGGTCGCCGACGGTGTGAAGTTCGCGCAGAAGGAGGACATCGTCCCGGCGGGTGCCGACCGGCGGATCTTCCGGCTGGCACCGGCGGTCGCGCTGCTGCCGTACCTGCTGGTGCTGCTGGTGATCCCGGTCGGTCCGGACGGGCTGGTCGGCCAGGCGGTGGACGCGGGCATCTTCTTCGTGCTGGCCGTGATGGGCATCGGCGTGCTGGGCTCGCTGATGGGCGGCTGGGCGTCGGCGAACAAGTTCTCGCTGCTGGGCGCGCTGCGCACGGCCGCGCAGCTGATGTCGTACGAGCTGCCGATGCTGCTGGCCGCCGCGTCGGTGGCGATGGCGGCGGGCACCGTCTCGCTGCCGGGGATCGTGGACGCCTTCCACTGGTGGTGGGTGCCGTGGCAGCTGATCGGCGCGTTCGTGTTCTTCACGGCGGGCCTGGCGGAGCTCCAGCGGCCGCCGTTCGACATGCCGGTGGCCGATTCGGAGATCATCTTCGGCGCGTACACCGAGTACACCGGCCTGCGGTTCGCGCTGTTCCTGCTCTCCGAGTACGCGGGCATCGTGGTGCTCTGCGGACTGACCACGGTGCTGTTCCTGGGCGGTTGGCACGGCCCGTTCTCCGACGGCCTGGGCTGGCTGTGGACGCTGGTGAAGACGTTCGCGCTGGCGTTCGTGGTGCTCTGGCTGCGGGTGACCTACCCGCGGCTTCGCGAGGACCAGCTGATGCGCTTCGCGTGGACGGTGCTGATCCCGTTGGCCCTGGCCCAGCTCGCCCTCACCGGCATCGTCAAGGTGGCGATCTCCTGATGAAGATTCCCGGATCCGGCCTGGCCAAGGGCCTGGCCGTGACCATGCGGACGATGACGCGGAAGACCGTCACCGCGCAGTACCCCGACGTGCAGCCCGACCTGCCGCCGCGCTCGCGCGGCGTGATCGCGCTGCTGGAGGAGAACTGCACGGTCTGCATGCTGTGCGCCCGCGAGTGCCCGGACTGGTGCATCTACATCGACTCCCACAAGGAGACGCTGCCCGCCGCCGATCCGAACGCCCGCGCCCGCACCCGCAACGTGCTGGACCGCTTCGCCATCGACTTCTCGCTCTGCATGTACTGCGGGATCTGCATCGAGGTGTGCCCGTTCGACGCGCTGTTCTGGTCGCCGGAGTTCGAGTACGCGGAGACCGACATCCGCGAGCTCACCCACGAGCGCGACCGGCTGCGCGAGTGGATGTGGACCGTCCCGCCGCCGCCCGCGCTCGACGTCGCGGCGGAGGAGCCCAAGGAGATCGCCATGGCCCGCAAGGCCGCCGACAAGCTGGCCGCCGCGGCGGCCGCTGCCGCCGCCGAGGAGGGGGAGCAGAGTTGAGCGCCCTGCTGGCCGCGGCGGGCTCGCTGGAGCCCGCCGCGCGCTCGTACCTCTCGCCGACCGGGCAGGAGATCGTCTTCCTGCTGGTCGGTGTCCTCGTGCTCGGCGCGGCCGTCGTCTCGGTGACCACCCGGCAGCTGGTGCACGCCGCGCTGTGGCTGGTGGTCGCGCTCGGCGGGCTGGCGGTCGAGTTCCTGCTGCTGACGGCGGAGTTCGTGGCCTGGGTGCAGGTGCTGGTGTACCTGGGCTCGGTGGTCGTGCTGGTGCTGTTCGGCCTGATGCTGACCCGCGCCCCGATCGGCCGTTCCCCGGACGCCGACTCCGGCAACCGTCCGGCGGCGCTCGCCGTGGGCGCGGCCTCCGCCGCGACCCTGGTGACGCTGGTGGTGGACGCGTTCCGCTCGTCCTGGATCGACCTGTCCGGCCCGGCCGGCACCACCCGGCTCACCGGCGAGTTCCTGTTCTCGCACTGGGTGCTGCCGTTCGAGGCGCTGTCGGTGCTGCTGCTGGCCGCGCTGGTCGGCGCGATCGTGCTGTCCCGCACCAAGGGCGACCGGGCGAAGCCGCGGCCCGGGAACCTGCGCACCGCCCTGACGAAGTCGAAGGAGCGCTGAGCGTGCACCTCGCCTACCCCGCCGTCCTCGCCGTGCTGCTGTTCAGCGTCGGCGTCTACGGCGTGCTCGCCCGGCGCAACGTCGTCCTGGTGCTGATGTCGGTCGAGCTGATGCTCAACGCCGTCAACCTGAACCTGGTCGCCTTCGACGTGTGGCTGCGCGACACCCTGCACGCCGGCCAGGCGCTCACCCTGTTCACCATCACCGTCGCCGCCGCCGAGATCGGCCTCGGCCTGGCCGTCGTGCTGCTGGTGTACCGCACCCGCCGCACCGCCGCCGTCGACGAGGTCACCGCGCTCGGCGACCGCCACGAGGCCGACGACCTGGCCGACGCCGCGAAGGAGCAGGCCGCCGCATGAACCTCGCGCTGCCGATCCTCGTCCCCGTCCTGCCCGCGCTCGGCGCCGCCGCCGGCCTGGCCACCGGACGCCGGTACCCCGCGCTGGCCCGCCCGCTCGCGGTGCTGCCGGTCGCCACCGCCGCCGTCCTCGCCCTGGTGACGGCCCTGCAGCTGGGCACCGGCTCCACCCTGGACGCCGCCACCCGGCTCGCCCCCACCGGCGGCCCGGAGATCTCGCTCGCCCTGCACCTGGACGGCTTCACCTCGCTGATCTCGGTGCTGGTCGGCCTGGTCGCCACCTGCGTGCAGATCTACTCCACCGCGTACCTGAAGGACGACCCGCGCTACCCGTCGTACGCGGCGCTGGTCTCGCTGTTCACCGCCGCGATGTTCCTGGTCGTCTACTCGGGCGACCTGATCGTGCTGCTGGTCGGCTGGGAGGTGATGGGCATCTGCTCGTACTTCCTGATCGGCCACCACTGGGAGACCGCGGACGCCCGGGCCGCCTCGCTGAAGGCCTTCCTGGTCACCAAGCTCGGCGACGTGCCGTTCCTGTTCGGCCTGTTCCTGCTGGGCGCCGACGCCGGGACGTTCCGGATCGGCGAGGTGCTGCGGACCGCCGCCGACGGCGGCCTGCACCACCCCACGCTGATCGCCCTGCTGCTGCTGGCCGGGGTGGCCGGCAAGAGCGCCCAGTTCCCGCTGCACACCTGGCTCCCGGACGCGATGGCCGGCCCGACGCCGGTGTCCGCGCTGATCCACGCCGCCACCATGGTCGCGGCCGGCATCTACCTGGTCGCCCGGCTGCTGCCGGTGTTCCTGCAGTCCTCCGCCGCGCTGGTGGTGCTGGCCGTGATGGCCGCGGTCACCATGGTCGGCTCGGCGCTGTGCGCGCTCGCCCAGGACGACCTGAAGCGCGTCCTCGCCTACTCGACGGTCGGCCAGCTCGGCTACATGGCCGGCGCGCTGGCCTCCGGCGACCGGCAGGCCGCGGTGTTCCACCTGGTCTCGCACGGCGCGTTCAAGGCGCTGCTGTTCCTCGGCGCCGGCGTGGTCATCCACGCCGCGCACACCAACTCGCTCCGCGCCATGGCGCGGATGGACGGCCTGCGCCACCGCATCCAGGACGCCCAGTGGACGATGGCCATCGGCCTGCTCGCGCTGGCCGGCGTGTTCCCGTTCTCCGGCTTCTTCTCCAAGGAGTCCGTGCTCACCGCCGCCGAGCACGCCGCCCACGGCGAGGCCCTCACCGGCGGCCTCGGCCCGGCCTCCGCCGTGCCGTCCGCCGTCGGCTGGACCGTTCTGGTGGCCGGCCTGCTCACCGCCCTGCTCACCGCCGCCTACGCGCTCCGGCTGTGGCTGGCGGTCTTCTACGGCCGCTCCCGCAACGGCGACGGCCTCGCCCCGCAGCCCGGCGCCCCGTACTCCCCGGAGATCGACGAGGCCGACCCGGCGCACCTCGAACCCGCCGCGATGCGCGTGACGCTGTGGGTGCTGGCGGTCCCCGCGCTGGCCTTCGGCCTCGCCGGGCTGCGCACCGACTGGCTGCCCGCGCTGCTCGACGGCGAGTCGCTGCGGGTGTCCTTCGCCACCGGCGTGCTCGGCACCGGCACCGCCGCCGCAGGCGCACTGATCGCCTGGGCCGCCTGGCGCACCGTCAACGCCCGCACCGCCGCCGGGCAGCAGCCCGCCGACCCGGCCCGCCTGCTGCTCGGCCCGCTGTACCGGCCCGCCCAGCACGGCTTCGGCGTCGACCGGCTGTACAGCGCGCTGTTCGTCCGGCCCACCGAGGCCGCCGCCCGGCTGGTCCGCTTCCTGGACCGCGCCGTGGTGGAGACCTACGTCCGCGGCGCGGGCGCCGCACCCGGCTGGCTCGGCCGCGCCGTCCGCTTCGCCCAGACCGGCAACGCCCAGGGCTACCTGAGCGCGCTGCTCGCCGGGGCCGTCCTGCTCGCCGTCCTGGTGGCGGTGGGATCGTGACCCGACCTCAGTTCTCCGTCCCGGCACGCCCTAGGAGCCACCGATGAACGCGGTCCTCATCGCCCTCCTGGCGCTGCCGCTGCTCGGCGCCGCCCTGATGCTCGCCCCGATCGGCGACCGGCAGGCGCTGCGCCTCGGCACCACCGTCACCGGCGGCACCCTGCTGCTGGCGGTGGCGCTCGCCGCCGGCTTCGACCACGGCGAGCCCGGCCGGATGCAGGCCGTCACCGACGTGTCCTGGATCCCCGCGCTGGACGTCCGCCTGCACCTCGGCGTGGACGGCATCTCGCTGCCGCTGCTGGTGCTCACCGCGCTGCTCACCTTCCTGTGCGCGGTGTACTCGGTGAAGCGGCTCCCCGAGGGGCCCGGCGGCCGCGCCTTCACCGGCCTGCTGCTCCTGCTGGAGACCGGCATGCTGGCCACCTTCGCGGTGCTCGACCTGGTGCTGTTCTTCCTGGCCTTCGAGGTCGTGCTGATCCCGATGTACTTCCTGATCTCCCGCTGGGGCAGCGGGAAGAAGGTCGCGGCCGCCAACCGGTTCATCCTGTACACCCTGCTCGGCTCCGCCGTGATGCTGCTCGGCTTCCTGCTGATCGGCGTCGAGGCCGGCACCTTCGACATGGTGAAGCTCGCCGCCGCGCACGGCGGCGGCCTCTCCCGCACCACCCAGCTGATCGCCGCGCTGGCGATCCTGGTCGGCCTCGCCGTGAAGGCCCCCGCCTGGCCGCTGCACTCCTGGCTGCCCGACGCGCACACCGCCGCCCCGACCGCCGGCTCCGTGCTGCTGGCCGGCGTCATGCTCAAGATGGGCACCTACGGCCTGGTCCGCGTCCTGCTGCCGATCGTCCCGGACGGCACCGCCACGTACGCCCCGTACCTGGGCGCGTTCGCCGCCGTCGGCATCGTCTACGGCTCGCTGGCCTGCCTCGCCCTGGCCCGGACCGGCGCCGGCGGCGACCTGAAGCGGCTGATCGCGTACTCCTCGGTCGGCCACATGGGCTTCGTGCTGCTCGGCATCGCCTCGCTCACCCCGACCGGCGTGAACGGCGCGCTGTTCGCCAACATCGCACACGGCCTGATCACGGGCCTGCTGTTCTTCGTCGTCGGCGCGATCAAGGACCGCTACGGCACCGCCGACCTGGACACCCTCGCCGGGGCCACCGGCGCCGCCCTGTACGGCCGCGCCCCGCGGATCGGCGCCCTGCTGGCGTTCGCCGCCGTCGCCAGCCTCGGACTGCCCGGCCTGGCCGGCTTCTGGGGCGAACTGCTCGCCATGTACGGCGCCTTCGACCCGGCCGCCGGACTGTCCCGGCCCGCCTTCGTCACCTACCTGGTGCTGGCCGGCCTCGGCACCCTGCTGACCGCCGCCTACCTGCTGGTCGTGGTCCGCCGGGTCTGCATGGGCGATCCGAAGCAGCCCGCCCCGGTCGCCGACCTGCCCGACCTGCGCGGCTACGAGGCCGCCAGCTGGACGCCGCTCGCCGCGCTCACCCTGGTGGCGGGCCTGTGGCCGGCGCTGCTGCTCGGCCTCTCCGACCCGGCCGTCAAGCACCTCCTCGGGAGCGGCTGATGACCACCACTCACGACCTGGGGCAGCCCGTCATGACCTCGCTCGCCGTCGCCGACCCGGGCGGCCTGATCCAGTCCGTCGACTGGGTGGCCGTCGCCCCGCCGCTGATCGCCGCGCTCGCCGCCCTCGCCGTGCTGGTCGCCGACCTGTTCCTGCCCGAGTCCCGCAAGCGCCTGCTCGGCCTGTTCAGCGCCGTCGGCCTGCTCGCCGCGCTCGCCATGCTGCTGCCCCTGGCGGGCGACACCCGCTCCACGTTCTGCTTCCGGACCGGCGGCTGCTCCTACACCGCCGACAACTTCGCGCTCGCCTTCCAGCTGCTCGCCCTCGGCGGCGCGCTGCTCACCGTGCTGCTGTCCCTGCACACCGTGGACGAGGAGAAGCTGCCCGGCGGCGAGTACTGGTTCCTGCTGCTCTCCTCGGCCTGCGGCGCCGCCCTGCTGCCCGCCGCCCGCGACCTCGCCACCCTGGTGATCGCCCTGGAGGTCGCCACCCTGCCCGCGTTCGCCCTGGTCGCGCTGCGCCGGGACGGCCGGGGCGCGGAGAGCGCGCTCAAGTTCTTCCTGTCCTCCGTCACCGCGACCGCCGTGATGCTGCTCGGCGTCGGCTTCGTCTACGCCGCCGCCGGAACGGTCCAGCTCCAGGGCATCGCCGACGGCCTCGCGCACGCCCCCGCCCAGCTGAAGCCGCTCGCCGAGGCCGGCGCGGTGCTCACCCTGGTCGGCTTCGCCTTCAAGACCGCCGCCGTCCCGTTCCACTTCTGGGTGCCCGACACCTACGTCGGCGCGCCGCTCCCGGTGGCCGGCTACCTGTCGGTGGTCGGCAAGGCGGCCGGCCTGTCCGGCCTCGCGCTGGTCACCACCGTCGCGTTCCGCCCGTACGGCCACACCTGGGGCCTGGTGCTGGCGGTGCTGGCCGCGCTGACCATGACGGTCGGCAACGCGGCGGCGCTGCGCCAGCGCGCCGACACCCCGTACGGCGCGGTGCGGCTGCTCGCCTGGTCCTCGGTCGGCCAGGCCGGCTACCTGCTGGTGCCGCTGGCCGCCGCCGGGTACGCCGGCTCCGCCGACCCGCTGGGCGCGACGGTGGCGTACGCGCTGATCTACGGCCTGGTGAACCTGGGCGCGTTCGGCGTGGTCGCGCTGGTCGGCGGTTCGGGCCGGCTGGAGGAGTTCCGCGGGCTGGCCTCGCGCAACCGCTGGGCGGCGTTCGCGCTGGCGTTCTTCCTGCTCTGCCTGGCGGGCCTGCCGCCGGGCGTGGTGGGCCTGTTCGGCAAGGTCGTGGTGTTCCGGGCGGCCGTGGACGCGGGCCTGGGCTGGCTGGCCGTGGTGATGGCGGTGAACGTGGTGGTCGCGCTCGCCTACTACCTGAAGTGGACCGCGCTGCTGTTCGCCCCGGCCGCCGACCGGGCCGCTGCGCCGCGCCGCGCCCCGGCCCCGCTGAGCGCCGCGCTGGGCCTCGCGGCGTGCGGTGCGGTGGTGCTGTCGGTGGCTCCGCAACTGGTGCTCCAGGTGGTGTCGGGCAGCCTGTTCTGACCTGTGGTCGAATGCCGGAGGGAACGATCGGGCCAGCTCGGCGCGTTGATCCCGGCAGAAGGAAGCGGCTCCACGGCTTCCCCCGGCACCACAGGAGGGCCCGCAGTGCACCGCCACCACAACGGATTGCGGACGGCCGTCCTGCTCGGCGGACTGTCCGCGCTGATCCTGGTGATCGGCAGTTTCTTCGGCCGCACCGGCCTGCTGGTGGCCCTGCTGATCGCGGTCGGCACCAACGCCTACGCGTACTGGAACAGCGACAAGCTGGCGCTGCGCGCGATGCGGGCCCGCCCGGTCAGCGAGATCGAGGCCCCGCAGCTGTACCGGATCGTCCGGGAGCTCTCCACCGCGGCCCGGCAGCCGATGCCCCGGCTGTACATCTCGCCCACCCCGGCGCCGAATGCTTTCGCCACCGGCCGCAACCCGCGCAACGCGGCGGTCTGCTGCACCGACGGCATCCTGCAGCTGCTGGACGAGCGGGAGCTGCGCGGGGTGCTCGGCCACGAGCTGAGCCACGTCTACAACCGGGACATCCTGATCTCCTCGGTGGCCGGCGCGCTGGCCTCGGTGGTGATGTTCCTGGTGAACTTCGCCTGGCTGATCCCGTTCGGCCGCTCCGAGGACGACGACGGCCCCGGCCTGTTCGGGATGCTGCTGATCATGATCCTGGGGCCGATCGCGGCGAGCCTGATCCAGCTGGCCGTCAGCCGCTCCCGCGAGTACCAGGCGGACGCCGACGGGGCCCGGATCACCGGCGACCCGCTGGCCCTGGCCAGCGCGCTGCGCAAGCTGGACGCGGGCACCCAGCGCCTCCCGCTGCCGCCCGAGCCGCAGTTGCAGACCGCCAGCCACATGATGATCGCCAACCCGTTCCGGCCCGGCGAGGTCGGCGCGAAGCTGTTCTCCACCCACCCGCCGATGCGCGAGCGGATCGACCGCCTGGAGCGGATGGCCGGCCGCTGACCCCTTCGGGCGACGGCTCGGCGAGCGTCCGCCCGGGCCCCCGGCCCCGCTGGTAGTGCTGGACGCACTGCCAGACCCGAGGCCGGAGGTGCGGTGCGGTGACGATGCTGCCGAGCGATGCCGAACTGGGGGTGACCGGCCCGCCCGCCCGCCGGCTGCCCCGCCGCCGGTTCGGCCGGGCCTCCAGGCCCCGCCGCGGCCGCGCGCTGGTGACCTGGCTGACCACCACGGACCACAAGCAGATCGGCACCCTGTACCTGGTCACCTCGTTCGGGTTCTTCCTGGTCGGCGGCGTGATGGCGCTGATCATGCGGGCCGAGCTGGCCCGGCCGGGCACCCAGCTCGTGTCGAACGAGCAGTTCAACCAGCTGTTCACCATGCACGGCACGATCATGCTGCTGATGTTCGCCACCCCGCTGTTCGCGGGCTTCGCCAACTGGTTCATGCCGCTGCAGATCGGCGCCCCCGACGTCGCCTTCCCCCGGCTCAACGCCTTCGCGTACTGGCTGTACCTGTTCGGTTCGCTGATCGCGGTCGCCGGGTTCGCCACCCCGAACGGCGCGGCGGACTTCGGCTGGTTCGCCTACGCGCCGCTGAACGACGCGGTGCACTCGCCCGGCATCGGCGCCGACCTGTGGATCATGGGCCTGGCGTTCTCCGGCTTCGGCACGATCCTCGGCTCGGTCAACTTCGTCACCACGGTGATCTGCCTGCGCGCGCCCGGTATGACGCTGTTCCGGATGCCGATCTTCGTCTGGAACGTGGTGCTGACCGCGATCCTGATCCTGATGGCCTTCCCGGTCCTGGCCGGGGCGCTGCTCTGTCTGGAGGCCGACCGCAAGTTCGGCGCGCACGTCTTCGACCCGGCCAACGGCGGGGCGCTGCTGTGGCAGCACCTGTTCTGGTTCTTCGGCCACCCGGAGGTGTACATCATCGCGCTGCCGTTCTTCGGGATCGTCACCGAGATCCTGCCGGTGTTCAGCCGCAAGCCGGTGTTCGGCTACTCCGGCCTGATCGGCGCGACCATCGCCATCGCGGGCCTGTCCATCACCGTGTGGGCGCACCACATGTTCGTCACCGGGCAGGTCCTGCTGCCGTTCTTCTCGTTCATGACGCTGCTGATCGCGGTGCCGACGGGCGTGAAGTTCTTCAACTGGGTCGGCACCATGTGGCGGGGCTCGCTGAGCTTCGAGACGCCGATGCTCTGGTCGATCGGCTTCCTGGTGACCTTCCTGTTCGGCGGCCTGACGGGGGTGCTGCTGGCCTCCCCGCCGATCGACTTCCACGTCTCCGACTCGTACTTCGTGGTCGCCCACTTCCACTACGTGGTGTTCGGCACGGTGGTGTTCGCGATGTTCGCGGGCTTCTACTTCTGGTGGCCGAAGATGACCGGCCGGATGCTGGACGAGCGGCTCGGGAAGATCCACTTCTGGACGCTGTTCGTCGGCTTCCACACCACCTTCCTGGTCCAGCACTGGCTGGGCGCCGAGGGCATGCCCCGCCGGTACGCCGACTACCTGGCCTCGGACGGGTTCACCGCGCTGAACACCGTCTCCTCGATCGGCTCGTTCCTGCTGGGCGTGTCGACGCTGCCGTTCCTCTACAACGTCTGGCGGACGGCCCGGTCCGCCCCCGGGGTGACCGTCGACGACCCGTGGGGCTACGGCCGCTCGCTGGAGTGGGCGACCTCCTGCCCGCCGCCGCGGCACAACTTCGTCACCCTGCCGCGGATCCGCTCCGAGTCCCCGGCGTTCGACCTGCACCACCCCGACGTCGCCGAGTACGACCGGCTGCAGAACAGCCCGCAGTGACCCCGCCCGCCCGACATGCGGCGTCCGTTTTGCGGTGATACGAATCGTTTCGTCCCTGTGCCGTGCGAGGTGCGGGGACGTTCCGGCTGACTGCGTGCGGGATCGGAGCGTCATGGACTACCCGTTGCTCAACATCTTCTGGACGATGCTGGAGCTGTTCCTCTGGATCCTCTGGTTCTTCCTGCTCTTCAAGATCATCACGGACATCTTCCGGAGCCACGACATGGGCGGCGGCGCCAAGGCCGGCTGGACGATCCTGGTGATCCTGCTGCCCTTCCTCGGCGTCCTGATCTACCTGATCGTCCGCGGCGGCTCCATGCACGAACGCGACCTCGAACAGGCCAAACAGGCCGACGCCGCCTTCCAGGACTACATCCGCCGCGCCGCCGGCACCGGCACCGGACCGGGCCAGGGCGGAGCCGCCCCGTCCGCCTCCGGCCACGTGGACGACCTCGCCCGGCTGGCCGAGCTCAGGAACAGCGGCGCCCTCACCGACGAGGAGTACCAGCGGGCCAAGGACAAGCTGCTCACCTGACCGGCCCCGCCCGGAAGGCCCGTCCCGGAGACGTTCCCGGGACGGGCCTTCCGGTGTCCCGGGCCTGTCACAACGCCGCTGCTCCGCCTCCCCAGCGGGGCCCCGGTGTGCAAGCCTGGAGGCATGAAGCTGGTCAACTTCCTGCTCAACGTCATCTGGCTGCTGTTCTGCGGCCTGTGGATGGCGATCGGGTACGCCGTCGCCGGGATCATCTGCTTCGTCCTGATCGTCACCATCCCGTTCGGCATCGCGTCGTTCCGGCTGGCCGGGTTCATGCTCTGGCCGTTCGGACGCACCACCGTGGTCCGGGCCGACGCCGGCGCGCCGTCCTGCGTGGGCAACGTGATCTGGCTGGTGTTCGCGGGCTGGTGGCTGGCGATCGGCCACATCGTCACCTCGATCCCGCTGTTCCTGTCGATCATCGGCATCCCGTTCGGCTGGGCGAACCTCAAGATGGTGCCGATCTCGCTCACCCCGCTCGGCCGCGACATCGTCTCCACCGACCAGGGCTTCGGCGCCTGACCGGAAAACCGGTTGGCGGCCGGGCCCGTCCGGGATACAACCGGTCCCGTCCCGGACGGCGGTGCAGACGAGGAGCGGGTGCGTGGCGGACGGCGAGATCCTGAGCGGCGGCGTCAACCGGGTGGAACGGATCGGCGACCGGGTGCTGCGGCCGACCGGGCCGTGGTCGCCGGCCGTGCACCGGCTGCTCGGGCACCTGCGGGCGAACGGGTTCACCGCCGCCCCGGCGTTCCACGGGTCGGCCGCGGACGGCCGGGAGATCCTCGACTTCCTGCCCGGCGAGGTCTCCGACTACCCGGCCACCCCCGCCGCCGCCTCCCGCACCGCCCTGCTCACCGCCGCCCGCCTCCTGCGCGCCTACCACGACGCCACCGCCGGCTTCACGGCCGACGGCTGGATGCTGCCCGCCCGTGAGCCCGCCGAGGTGATCTGCCACGGCGACTACGCCCCGCACAACTGCGTGCTGGACGGCGAACGGGTGGTCGGCGTCATCGACTTCGACACCGCCCACCCCGGCCCCCGGCTGTGGGACGTCGCGTACGCGGTCTACCGCTGGGTCCCCACCACCGAGCCCGGCAACGCCGACGGCTTCGGCACCCCCGACGAACAGGCAGCCCGCGCCCGCGAGTTCTGCGACGCCTACGGCCTCGACCGGGCCGGCCGGGCCGGGCTGGTGGACGCCCTCGAAGCCCGCCTGCACGCCCTGGTCGCCCACATGCGGGCCGAGGCCGCGGCCGGCAGCGCCGCGTTCGCCTCGCACCTGGCCGACGGCCACCACCTGATGTACCTGGCCGACGCCGCGTACGTGGTGCGCGAACGCGACCGGTTCGAGCGGGCGCTACTGGCCGGCTGACGCGCCGGCACCCTCCAGGTGCTCGCGCAGGGCCCGGAACTCGGCGGCGATCCCGTCCAGCGTGTAGTGCGCGTTCAGCCCGCTCGGGTTCGGCAGCAGCCAGACCTCGGTGTCGCCGATCGACTCCGGCTGCCGGCCGACCGCCGCCTTCGGCCGCCCGAACGCGGCCCGGTACGCGCCGATCCCGAGCACCGCCAGGGCGCGCGGGCGCAGTCGCAGCACCCGCTCCACCAGCGCCTCGCCGCCCGCCCGGTACTCCTCGGCGGACAGCTCGGCCGCCTTCGCGGTGGTCCGGCCCACCACGTTGGTGATGCCCAGCCCGAGCGCGAGCAGCTCGTCCTGCTCCGCCGGCCCCAACTGCCGCGGTGTGAAACCGGACCGGTGCAGGGCCGGCCAGAACCGATTGCCCGGCCGGGCGAAATGGTGGCCCGTGGCACCCGACCACAGGCCCGGATTGATGCCGCAGAACAGCACCCGAAGACCCGGCCCGGCCACGTCCGGAATCGTGGTGTCCTGGGCGGCGGCCAACTGCTCGGCGGTCGGGCGGGGTGGGGGAGTACGGGTCACCGGACCACTCTGCCGCACCTCGGGCGGCGACGGGCACTTGATCCGTGCATGTCCGGCAATATCCGATGGATAGCCAGTTCGATTGTTTTCCAGACCTGACGACTTCTCGGACGGAGAATGGGGAGGTGCCATACGAACTGAACGCCCTGATCGCCACCGATGAGCTGATCACCGTCGTGGCGGCCGAGCTCCCGATCGCGCGGATCGCCCGCCTGCCCCACGGGCTGGCACTCATCCCGATGACGGACGAACTCCACCAGGCGCTGCACCAGCCGTCCACCGCGCCCGACTACGACTTCAAGCGGTTCCCGTCCGGATTCGCCATGCGGATCGCCGGCTGGTCCAAGGCGGCACCGATCGCCTACGCCGAGATCGACGCCGAACACCCCACCGGCCGGCGCGCCGCCCTGTGGTACGACGGCCGCATCACCCTCGGTCCGCTCTCCCCCGCCGACGGCGCCCCGCTCGCCCGGATCCTGCACGCCCTCGGCGCCCCCGCCGCCGCGCTGGCCGAACTCGCCGAAGCCCTCGACGCCCACCGCCGCACCCCGACGGAGCCCTGACGACCCGCCGCTGACGTCCGGTCAGGAGGCGTCCGGGCGGCACCGGGAGATCAGACCGGCGAGCCCCGGGAAACCGACCGGCTCCCCGCACAACCGCTGCACGGCGGCCAGCCCCGCACTCGCCCGGCCGCCGCGCTCCACGCCCGCGCGCGAGGACGCGTAGAAGGCCCACTGGGCGACGTCCAGCGGGTCGTAGTCGGCGTGGCTGCGCGCGGTGTGCAGGGCGAACACGTAGACGTCCGCGTTGTACGACGGCTCCTCGGCGGTGCCGCCGGCGGGCGTCCAGACCCGCCCGCGCAGCCGGGAGAACTGGATCCGCGACAACTCCCGCTGGCCCCAGGCCTGCAGGTAGGCGCTGGTCTTCACCTCGATCCGGAGCCCGTCCGGCGCCAGCACGTCGAAGCTCTCCCACTCCGCGTTCCGCGTCGTCGCGCCGACCGCGCGGTGCACCAGGAACTCCGCCAGCAGCCCGCGGGTGGTGTTGGTCCGCAGGTCCGGCATCGCGTACCGCCAGAAGTCCAGCACCGAGCCGGCCTCGGCCCCCCGGAACACCTCGCTCCCGTCCAGCGGCGCCGGCACCGCCGGCCTGAGCCACCCCTCCGGCAGGACCTGACCGTATGTCATCTCCCTACCCTCCCACGGCCGGCGGGCCCGAGAACGCCGGGAGGGCGCACCGGTCGACCGGTGCGCCCTCCCGTGCCGGAGTGCCGACGTGCCGCTGCCGTCGGGTCAGCGGTAGTTGACGAACTGCAGCGCGAAGTCCAGGTCCTTGCCCTTCAGCAGGGCCTGCACCGCCTGCAGGTCGTCGCGCGACTTCGAGGTGACCCGCAGCTCGTCGCCCTGGACCTGGGCCTTGACGCCCTTGGGGCCCTCATCGCGGATGATCTTCGCGACCTTCTTGGCATCCTCGGTGGTGATGCCCTCCTTGATGTCGGCGAAGATCTTGTACTCCTTACCGGACAGGTGCGGCTCCGCCGCGTCCAGCGCCTTCAGCGACAGCCCGCGCTTCACGAACTTGGTCTGCAGCACGTCCAGGATCGCCCGGACCCGCTCCTCGCCGTTGGCCTTCATCTCGATCTTCTCGCCGGTCCGCTTGATCTCGGCGCCCACGTTCTTGAAGTCGAAGCGGGTGGCGATCTCGCGGGAGGTCTGGTTGATCGCGTTGTCGACCTCCTGCCACTCGACCTTCGAGACGATGTCGAAACTGGAGTCGGCCATGGGTGTTGGTCTCCTTGAACTACTGGCTGCACGGTCTGCGCCACCCGCCACCGGCGGGCGACGCCCCAGCCTATCCAGCCCCCCGCGCCGCCGCCCGCAACAGCCGCGCCCCCGACCTTGATCGTCACGTGACTTAAGGAGTGGCAGACCACCCCCCAACATCAGGTATCGTTTACGACGTCGAACGGGGCAGCGCCCCGCAAGACACCATCCCTGGCGGGTTGCCCGAGCGGCCAAAGGGAGCAGACTGTAAATCTGTCGCGCAAGCTACGCAGGTTCGAACCCTGCACCCGCCACTGGATAGTGAAACAGCCCCCGAGCTGCGGAGACGCAGACCGGGGGCTGTTTCGTGTGCCCGCTAGTTCTCGGTGCGGCCCGGATGGGTCTGGCGGGGGAGGGCGAGGGCGACGGTGTCGGCGAATTCGCGGACGGCGCTGGTGCGGGAGACGACGCGGCCGGTGTGGACGACCAGGCGGGAGTGGCCGCCGGAGAAGGCGCCGCTCAGGCTGTCGCCGCGGACGGCGAGGAGTTCGGCGGGGAAGCCGGCGTCGACCCGGACCGGGGGCAGGCCGAGGGTGGCGCGGGCCTGGGTGGAGACGGCGTCGTAGGCCGCCTCGGGGGAGAGCGCGCCGGTGGCGGCGAGCAGTCGGGCGGTGTCGAGCGGGTCGGCCCGGCCGACCGGGTTGGCGGGGTCGCGGAGACAGCCCGCGCCGGCCGTGAGGGCGACCCGGGCGTGCGCCAATTCGCGGACCAGGGACGGTCGCAGGCCGATCGGCCGGCCTTCGATCCCGGTGCAGCCGCCGTTCTGCGGGAGGCAGACCACCCGCATCCCGGAGTTGGCGAGCACGGTGGAGCCGCCGGGCGGCAGCGCGCTGCACGGTCCGAGGGCGACCCGCGGCCGGTGCGGGGCCAGCGCGGCGACCAGCCGGGCGAGCTGGGCCCGGTCGGCGGCGTTGGTGTGCAGGTCGACGGGGCAGTCGGCGTCGGCGGCCGCGGCCAGCAGCACCTGGACGTAGCCGACCGGGTCGGGGTCGAGGTCGGGGCAGCCGCCGGCCGCGCTCGCGCCGAGCTTGAGCGCGTCCCGCAACTGGGCCCGGCCGTCCGCGCCGGCCAGGCCGGTGAGCAGCCGGGGCATCGCGACGGCCTGGAGTTCGACGAGCCCGCGCAGGGACTGACGGGCCGTGAGGACGGCCTCCAGTCGGCCGAGCCCGTGCACGTCGCCGATCCGGACGTGGGTGCGCTGGGCGGTGGCGCCGTAGCCGAGCGAGGTGAGCGCCGCCTCGGTGGCCCGGCGGACCAGGTCGGCCGGCCCGTCCGGGGGAGGGGCGGGCAGGGCGGCGGAGAACGCGCTGTCGTAGTGCCCGTGCGGTTCGGCGGGGGCGGGCAGCAGCAGGTAGCCGGAGAGGTCGATCCGGGCGCCGGTGGTGACGGTGGGCTGGCCGGGCATCGCGGGCAGCGGTCCGAGGCTGCCGACGGTGCCGACGGCCTGGATCCGGTCCCCGCTGATCCGGACGTCCACCACCCGGCCGTCGATCAGGCGGGCCCCGGTGAGCAGCAGGACCGGCCCGTGCCCGAGCGGGTTGGCGGCCGGCGGCGGCTGGGCGCCCTCGCTGCGTTCGCTCATCGGCCCGCTCCTCCAGTCCCGTTGACCGCCCGGCGGGCCCGGGGCCCGGTCGCGGGCGCCGCCCGCGGCGCATCCGCGAGAAAGCGCTGACGGTCGAGCCTAGGCCGCGCCCGGCCGGGACGCTCGGATGCGGGCCGCCGCCCGTGTCGTGGCCGGGAGGCGCTCGTGGAGGCCCGGTTCCGGTTGCGGCGGGGGTCGAACGGGTGTCGGGTGACGGTTCGTCAGTGCGGCCCCGCCGACCTGCGGAGATCCGTCGCGGATACGGATTTCACCTCTGGCCCGGAACCGTGTAATCTCTTCCTCGTTCGCCCCTATAGCTCAGTCGGTAGAGCGTCTCCATGGTAAGGAGAAGGTCTGCGGTTCGATTCCGCATGGGGGCTCTGGTGAAAGGCTCCTCGCTCCGGTGAGGTTCCGATCATCAAAGCGGTGTAGCTCAGTTGGTAGAGCAAGCGGCTCATAATCGCTGTGTCACCGGTTCAAGTCCGGTCACCGCTACCCCGCGTAGTCGATCGGGGGGACTACTCCCGATCGGCTACTCTTGTCTGTGTTCTTATTCGTTGTCCCAGGAAGGCACTCCCGTGGCTGCCACCGACGTCCGCCCGAAGATCACGCTGGCCTGCGTGGAGTGCAAGGAGCGGAACTACATCACCAAGAAGAACCGGCGCAACGACCCGGACCGTCTTGAGATGAAGAAGCACTGCCCGCGTTGCAACTCTCACACGGCGCACCGCGAGACCCGCTGACTTTGCCTCGACTCCAGGCCGCACCCCATCACGGGGCGCGGCCTGGAGTCATTTCTGCATGACGGAACACCAGAGGAGTTGCCCATGCCGCTCGACCCCTCGTTCATCGGGCGCACCTATCCGCCCACCGCGCCGTACGAGGTCGGCCGGGAGAAGATCCGCGAGTTCGCGGCCGCGATCGGCGACGCGAACCCGGCGTACACCGACGTCGAGGCGGCCAAGTCGCTCGGCCACCCGGACGTGATCGCCCCGCCGACCTTCCCGTTCATGCTGTCCTTCCAGGCGGCGGCGCAGGTCGTCAACGACCCGGAGCTGGGCCTGGACTACAGCCGGGTGGTGCACGGCGACCAGAAGTTCGTCTACTCCCGCCCGGCGCGGGCCGGCGACCGGCTGTCGGTGACGATCTCCATCGACGCGATCAAGTCGCTGGCCGGCAACGACGTGCTGACGGTCCGTGGCGAGGTGCACGACGCCGGCGGCGAGCACGTGGTGACGTCGATCATGACGCTGGTGGCCCGCGCCGCCGACGAAGCCGGGGAGGAGTGACCGTGGCGGTCCGTTTTGACGAGGTCCAGGTCGGCACCGAGCTGCCGGCCCGGTCGTTCCCGGTGACCCGGGCCACCCTGGTCCAGTACGCGGGGGCGTCGGGGGACTTCAACCCGATCCACTGGAACGAGAAGTTCGCCCGCGAGGTCGGCCTGCCCGACGTCATCGCGCACGGCATGTTCACCATGGCCGAGGCCGCCCGGGTGGTCACCGACTGGGTCGGCGATCCGGCCGCGGTGGTCGAGTACGGCGTCCGCTTCACCAAGCCGGTGATCGTCCCGAACGACGGCGTCGGCGCGACCATCGAGGTCACCGGCAAGGTCGCCGCACTGCTCGACGACAACCGGGTCCGGGTGGACCTGGTGGCGACCAGCGACGGCCAGAAGGTGCTGGGCATGGCCCGGGCCGTGGTCCGACTGGGCTGAGGCCCACCCGCCGCGACCGCCCTCCGGCCGCCGGAGGGCGGTTACGCTGGGGCGGTGATTGAGCAGATGGACGCACCGCTGGCCCCGTTGACGACGCTGCGCCTGGGCGGCCCGGCCCGTCGGCTGGTGACGGCCGGGACGGACGCCGAAGTGGTCGAGGCGGTCCGTGCGGCCGACCGGGCCGGCGAGCCGCTGCTGGTGATCGGCGGCGGCTCCAACCTGGTCATCGGCGACGCCGGCTTCCCCGGCACCGTGCTGCGGATCGCCACCACCGGCTTCACCCTCGACGGCACGCTGCTCGAACTCGCGGCCGGCGAGGTCTGGTCGGACGCGGTGGCCCGCACCGTCGACGCGGGCCTGGCGGGCATCGAGTTCCTGGCCGGCATCCCCGGCTCCGCGGGCGCCACCCCGGTGCAGAACGTCGGCGCGTACGGCCAGGAGGTCGCCGAGACCATCACCGAGGTGGTCGCCTACGACCGGCTGCTCGGCGAGACCGTCACGCTGGCCGGCGCCGACTGCGGGTTCTCCTACCGGCACAGCCGCTTCAAGGCCGACCCGGACCGCTACGTGGTGCTGCGGGTCCGCTTCCGGCTCGCGGACGAGGGCGGGCTGTCCTCCCCGGTGAAGTACGCCGAGGTGGCCCGCTCGCTCGGCGTCGAGGCCGGCGGCCGCGTCAAGCTGGCCGAGGCCCACGCCGAGGTGCTGCGGCTGCGGGCCGGCAAGGGCATGGTGCTCGACCCGGCCGACCACGACACCTGGTCGGCCGGCTCGTTCTTCACCAACCCGATCCTGACGGACGCCCAGTTCGCCGCCTTCACCGCCCGGTTGGGCGGGCTGAAGGCCCCCAGCTACCCGGCCGGCGAGGGCCGCACCAAGACGTCGGCGGCCTGGCTGATCGACAACGCGGGCTTCCGCAAGGGCCACGGCTCCGGCCCCGCCACCCTCTCCACCAAGCACACCCTGGCGCTCACCAACCGCGGCTCGGCCACCACCGAGGACCTGCTCGCCCTCGCCCGCGAGGTGCGGGACGGCGTGCGGGCGGCCTTCGGGGTGGAGCTGGTCAACGAGCCGGTGATGGTCGGCGTCAGCCTCTAGGGTCCGTCTTCGCACCCCCGCCTGCCCCGCGCCCCCGGCGCGCACGCTCGCCGCGCCGGGCGAAAGGCCGAGTGCACCCGCTACGAGGCCTTGCACCCGGCACGCCGAGAGCACGCACCGGACGCTGAGGGGCTGCGGCGCGGGTTCGACGACAGACCCTCAGAGCGAAACCCGCTCGCCGGCCGGGGCCGGGACGGTCGGGTTCGGCTCCTCGACCAGCCAGGCGTCGATGTCCGCCAGCAGCTCCTTGGCGACGTGCTCCGGAGCCCGCGACGAGCGGACGGACTGCCGGGCCAGCTCGGCCAGTTCGGCGTCGGTGAACTCGTGCGACTCGCGGGCCAGCGCGTACTGGTCGGCCAGCCGGGAGCCGAACAGCAGCGGGTCGTCGGCGCCCAGCGCCAGCGGCACCCCGGCCTCGAACAGGGTGCGCAGCGGGACGTCCTCGGGCCGCTCGTAGACGCCGAGCGCGACGTTCGAGGCGGGGCAGACCTCGCAGGTCACCTGCCGGTCGGCGAGCCGCTGCAGCAGCCGCGGGTCCTCGGCGGCCCGCACGCCGTGGCCGATCCGCCCGGCACCCAGGTCGTCCAGGCAGTCGCGGACCGAACCCGGCCCGGCCAGCTCCCCGCCGTGCGGCGCGGCCAGCAGCCCGCCGTTCCGGGCGATCGCGAACGCGCGGTCGAAGTCCCGTGCCAGGCCCCGCCGTTCGTCGTTCGACAGGCCGAAGCCGATGACGCCCCGGTCGGTGTAGCGGACGGCGAGGCGGGCCAGCGTGCGGGCGTCCATCGGCGACTTCATCCGGTTCGCCGCGACCAGCACCCGGATGCCCACCCCGGTCGCCTCGGAAGCCTCCCGGACGGCGTCCAGGATCAGCTCCAGGGTCGGCGTGAGGCCGCCCAGCAGCGGCGCGTACGAGGTCGGGTCGACCTGGATCTCCAGCCAGCGGGAGCCGTCGGCCCGCTCGTCCTCGGCGGTCTCCCGGACCAGGCGGCGGATGTCCGACTCGTCGCGCAGGCAGGAGCGCGCGGTGTCGTACAGGCGCTGGAACCGGAACCAGCCGCGCTCGTCGGTCGCCCGCAGTTTCGGCGGGTGGCCCGAACTGAGGGCCTCCGGCAGCCGGATGCCGTGCTTGTCGGCGAGTTCGAGCAGCGTCGCAGGGCGCATCGAACCGGTGAAGTGCAGGTGGAGATGGGCCTTCGGGAGGCTCCGGACATCACGCAGACGATCCATTCACCGATCCTGCCGCAAAACCGGCCGAAACAGGAACCGCCCCCCGCACATCGCCCGAAGGGATGAGTGCGGGGGGCGGCCGGAGCCCGTGGATCAGGCGCGGGCCTCGCCCAGCAGCTTCTGCATCCGGCTGACGCCCTCGACCAGGTCGGCGTCGCCCAGCGCGTACGAGAGCCGCAGGTAGCCCGGGGTGCCGAAGGCCTCGCCGGGGACGACCGCGACCTCGGCCTCGTCCAGGATCAGCGCGGCCAGCTCGGCGGAGGTCTGCGGGCGCTTGCCGCGGATCTCCTTGCCCAGCAGCGACTTGACCGACGGGTAGGCGTAGAACGCGCCCTCCGGCTCGGGGCAGTACACGCCCTCGATCTCGTTCAGCATCGCCACGATGGTGCGGCGGCGGCGGTCGAACGCGGTCTTCATCTCGTCCACCGCGGACAGGTCGCCGGCCACGGCCGCCAGGGCGGCGCGCTGCGCCACGTTGGAGACGTTGGAGGTGGCGTGCGACTGCAGGTTGGCGGCCGCGCTCACCACGTCCTTCGGGCCGATCAGCCAGCCCACCCGCCAGCCGGTCATCGCGTAGGTCTTCGCCACGCCGTTGACCACGATGCACTTGTCGGCCAGCTCGGGCAGCAGGGCCGGCAGCGAGGTGAACTTCGCGTCGCCGTACACCAGGTGCTCGTAGATCTCGTCGGTGAGCACCCACAGGCCGTGCTCCAGCGCCCAGCGGCCGATCGCCTCGGCCTCGGCCTCGGTGTACACCGCGCCGGTCGGGTTGGACGGCGAGACGAACAGCACCACCTTGGTGTTGGCGGTGCGGGCGGCCTCCAGCTGCGCCACCGAGACCTTGTAGCCGGTGGTCTCGTCGGCGACCACCTCGACCGGGGTGCCGCCGGCCAGCTTCACGGCCTCCGGGTAGGTGGTCCAGTACGGCGCCGGGATGATCACCTCGTCGCCCGGGTCGAGGATCGCGGCGAAGGCGTTGTAGATCGCCTGCTTGCCGCCGTTGGTCACCAGCACCTGCGAGGCGTCCACCTGGTAGCCGGAGTCGCGCAGCGTCTTGGCGGCGATCGCGGCCTTCAGCTCCGGCAGGCCGCCGGCCGGGGTGTAGCGGTGGTTGGCCGGGTCCTGGCAGGCCGCGACGGCGGCGTCCACGATGTAGCCGGGCGTCGGGAAGTCGGGCTCGCCGGCGCCGAAGCCGATCACCGGGCGGCCGGCGGCCTTGAGGGCCTTGGCCTTGGCGTCGACGGCGAGGGTGGCCGACTCGGCGATGGCGCCGACCCGGGCGGAGACCCGGCGGTTCGCGGGGGAGACGTTCTCGGGGGTGGGTGCGCTCATGTCTTGCATGGTCCCAGACCGCACGGGCGGCGGGCATCGCGGTTCCACCATGCGACCGGGGCGTTCCATCATCCGTACGCCGCCGCCGAACGGGTGACGACTCGCCAGGGGTCGCGGTGAATGAGGTTCGACCAATCGGCGAAGAACCCGTACACTCACTGCTCGACGGCTCCCAAGTGCGGATCCTTCGGCCGGGTACACCACACGGCCGGGTGGATGCGGTAGGTTGGGGGCCACGACGGAGCCGCGAGGTTCCGAAGGGCACTAGCTCAATTGGTAGAGCACCGGTCTCCAAAACCGGCGGTTGGGGGTTCGAGTCCCTCGTGCCCTGCAGCTCGACTCGTGCCAAGCCCGTTCGCTCCGCAGAGCGAGCGGGCTTGATGCGGAGAGGGCCCCGCCCAGCACTGCTTTCGCCGGATCGCCCGTGCACCAGGCACGGAAGCTCCGCAGGACCCGGATTCAGGTGAGGACGAGTGACGGAGACCACGGGCTCCACCGCAACGCCTGAGAGCGGCAACCCCGAGGGGGCCGACGCGGCGGACGAGACCACCGCGGACGGCAAGCTGTCGCGGCGCGAGCGCCGGCGTGCCAACAAGGCGTCCGGCGGTGAGGGCAAGAAGTCCGGCAAGCGGGCCAAGAAGGGCCTGTTCGCCCGGATCGGCATCTTCTACCGCCAGATCATCGCGGAGCTCCGCAAGGTCGTCTGGCCCACCCGCAGCCAGCTGATCCAGTACACCACCGTCGTGGTGACCTTCGTGATCGTGCTGATGCTGCTGGTCGCCGGTCTCGACTGGGTCTTCGCCAAGGGAGCCTTCTGGCTCTTCGGCTGACGCCCGATCAGGGCCGACCGAAACCGGGATCCCCGCGGATTCCGCACCGATACTCCACCCCGACCCGGGCCGAACCTCTCGGCCCGGGTCGAGCTGTCGGCGCGAACGGCCACGGGCGACTACCGTTGAGTCGGTACTGTTGAGGTATCCGTTCCACAACCAGGAAAGAAGCAGCGACCGTGTCTGAGTCCCCCCTGTACGACGCCGACGAGACCGTCCGCGAGGCGGATGTCGCCGCCGAGCTGGACGCGGCCGAGGCTGCTGACGCCGAAGCCGCCGAGGAGATCGTGGAAGGCGCGGACGCCGCGGAGGACGAGGTCGAGGCCGCCGACGAGGTCGAGGCCGGCGAGCCGGCCGAGGTCGCGGCCGTGCACGAGGTGGACGAGGAGGCCGTCGAGGAGACCGCCGCCGAGGAGACCTCCGCCGAGGAGGAGACCGAGGAGGTCGAGTCCGACCCGGTCGCCGAGTTCCGCGAGCAGCTGCGCCGCGCCCCCGGCGAGTGGTACGTCATCCACACCTACGCCGGCTACGAGAACCGCGTGAAGCAGAACCTGGAGCAGCGCTCCGTCTCGCTGAACGTCGAGGACTACATCTTCGAGTCCCAGGTTCCGCAGGAGGAGGTCGTCCAGATCAAGAACGGCGACCGCAAGACCATCCGGCAGAACAAGCTCCCCGGCTACGTGCTGGTCCGCATGGACCTCACCCCGGAGTCCTGGGGCGTCGTGCGCAACACCCCCGGTGTCACCGGCTTCGTCGGCAACGCCTACGACCCGTACCCGCTGACCCTGGACGAGGTCGTCAAGATGCTCGCCCCCGACGTGGAGCGCGCCGCCGCCAAGGAGGCCGGCAAGGCCTCGCCGGTGCGCCCGGTCGAGGTGCAGGTGCTGGACTTCGAGGTCGGCGACTCGGTCACCGTCACCGACGGTCCGTTCGCCACCCTGCAGGCGACCATCAACGAGATCAACCCCGACTCGAAGAAGGTCAAGGGCCTGGTGGAGATCTTCGGCCGGGAGACCCCGGTCGAGCTCTCCTTCGACCAGATCCAGAAGAACTGACCCACAGGTCTCCGGTGCCGGGGCGGGGCGAAAGCCTCCGCCCCGGCACCGTTTTGGTCCAGCACCGCATCAGCGGTTAGCCTGGTCCGATGTGTGTCCTGGCAGCCGGGTTTCGCCCCGGGGCCGGGTACCTCAGCAATCACCTCTCGGAAGGACCCGGAGAGACATGCCTCCCAAGAAGAAGAAGGTCACGGGGCTTATCAAGCTCCAGATCAACGCCGGTGCGGCCAACCCGGCCCCGCCGGTCGGCCCCGCGCTCGGCCAGCACGGCGTCAACATCATGGAATTCTGCAAGGCGTACAACGCGGCCACCGAGTCGCAGCGCGGCATGATCGTGCCGGTGGAGATCACGGTCTACGAGGACCGCACCTTCACCTTCATCACGAAGACCCCGCCGGCTGCGCGCCTCATCCTGAAGGCCGCGGGCATCGACAAGGGCTCCAAGGAGCCGCACAAGACCAAGGTCGCCAAGCTGACCTCGGCCCAGGTGCGCGAGATCGCCACCACCAAGATGCCCGACCTGAACGCCAACGACCTGGACGCCGCGGAGAAGATCATCGCCGGCACCGCCCGGTCGATGGGCATCACCGTCGAGGGCTGATCAGCCCGTACGTCCACCGTGGTAGGGCCTGCGCGGCCCGTGACTACCACGAACTCCTCCCTCCTTGCCCGCCAGCGAGCAGGAGGGGCCCAGTTACTAGGAGCAGCAGTGAAGCGCAGCAAGGCCCTCAAGGCCGCGGACGCCCAGGTCGACCGCGCCCGGATCTACGCCCCGCTCGAGGCCGTCCGCCTCGCCAAGGCGACCTCCACCACCAAGTTCGACGGCACCGTCGAGGTTGCCATGCGCCTGGGTGTCGACCCGCGCAAGGCCGACCAGATGGTCCGCAGCACCGTCATCCTCCCGCACGGCACCGGTAAGACCGCCCGGGTCCTGGTCTTCGCGAACGGTGAGCGTGCCGAGGCCGCGCGTGCCGCCGGCGCCGACATCGTCGGCTCCGACGAGCTGATCGACGAGGTCGCCAAGGGTCGTCTGGACTTCGACGCCGTCGTCGCCACCCCGGACCTGATGGGCAAGGTCGGCCGCCTGGGCCGCGTGCTCGGTCCCCGTGGCCTGATGCCGAACCCGAAGACCGGCACCGTGACCCCGGACGTCGCCAAGGCCGTCAACGAGATCAAGGGCGGCAAGATCGAGTTCCGCGTCGACAAGCACTCGAACCTGCACCTGATCATCGGCAAGACCTCGTTCTCGGACGAGCAGCTGGTCGAGAACTACGCCGCGGCGCTGGACGAGGTCCTGCGGGCCAAGCCGGCCGCCGCCAAGGGCCGCTACCTGAAGAAGGTCGCCTTCTCCACCACCATGGGCCCCGGCATCCAGGTGGACCCGAACCGCACCCGCAACCTCCTCGTCGAGGAGGACCCGGCGGCGGTCTGACCCCAGGTCAGTTCCCCACGCGGTCGCACCGGGCCCGCACCCCTCTCGGGGTGCGGGCCCGGTGCCTTTTATGCCGCCGCGACCCCCCGGGGCATCGGATAGAGTCCGAAAGCCTTTCCACATGAGAATCGGACAATAGGGGGGACTCTCGTGCGCGCACTGCGTACCCTTGCCGCGGCCGCTCTGGCCGCAGGTCTGCTGACCGCCTGCAGCAGCGGCTCCGGATCGAACGGCGCCACCGACGCCAAGCCCAACGCCACCGCCTCCGGCGGCAGCACGGCCAGTGCGGGCGCGGGCGGCACCGGTGCCTCCGACGGCAGCGGCACCGGAGCCGGCCAGGGCGGTGCGAAGCTCGGCGCGAAGGAGGCCCTGCTCGCCTCGGCCGCCGTGATGGAGAAGGCCGGCAGCGCCAAGCTGACCATCAGCGGCGGCACCGAGGGCACCGGCGAGTTCGTCTGGAAGAGCCCGAAGTCCTTCCTGATCAACACCAAGAGCGACGGCAAGGAAGCCAAGGTCCTGTTCGTCGGCGACGTGATGTACATCGGCGCCGGCGCCGACATGGCCGCGCTGGCCGGCGGCAAGACCTGGATGAAGATCGACCCGAAGGCCGCCGCCCAGGGCGCCCCCGGCGGCAGCGACGCCGGCGGCTTCGCCGCCACCATGGAGCTGATGAACCCGGCCGTGCAGCTGGCCGTCGCCGCGCCGACCGCGACCGAGGCCGGCACCGAGACCGTGGCGGGCCAGAGCACCAGGCACTACCGCAGCGACATCCCGGTGGACGCCCTGGTCGCCAAGATGGACCTGTCGCCGGAGCTGAAGGCCCAGGTGCTGGACGAGCTGAAGAAGAAGGGCTCGACCACCACCACCGAGTTCTGGATCAACGCCAAGGGCGAGGTCGTCCAGCAGTCCAGCAACGGCGTGTCGACCGGTCCCGCCAAGATCGTCTACAGCGCGCTCGGCAGCGTCCAGCCGACCAAGGCCCCGGCCGACTCCGAGGTCTTCTCGCTGACCGATCTGCTGAAGCAGTGATCCCGGACCCGTGCGGCCCGGGGGCGACGCCGGGCCGCACGGGCCGCATGGCAAGGTGGGGCACGGAACGGACGACCGGGAGGAGGGACCGATGGCGGCACGCGTGCGCACGGCCGCGGCCCTGCTCGGGGCCGCCCTGCTGCTGACCGTGGCCGGCTGCACCGGCTCCGGCCCGGCCGACGGCATCGCGCAGCCCGCCACCCCGTCGCCGTCCGCCCCGCAGGCCACGCCCACCGACCGCTCTCCGCACGGGGTGATGCTCTCCGCTCAGCTGGCGCTGCACGACGCCCGGCGGGCCGAGTTCCGGGCCACCCTGGGGGAGGACCGGGCCAAGGGCGCGCTGTTCTGGGCGCCCAAGACGGTGCTCCAGTACCGGGCCGACGCGGACGCCCGCCAGCTGATGGTGATGGACACCTCCGCGTACGTGGGCGGCGACCCGCAGAGCGCCGCCCGGCTCGGCGGCCCGCACTGGGTGAAGTACACCGGCACCCGCAGCCCGTACTCGGCGCTGATCGACCGGGTCAACCCGGTGGTCGCCACCGCCGCGGCGGCCGCCGGCGACCCGGTGCCGGTCGGCGAGGAGAAGCTGCTGGACACCACCGTCCACCACTACCGGGTCACCATGACCGCCGCCCAGTACGCCGCCGCCCAGTCGCAGCTCGACGCGGCCCGCCGGCAGGCCCTGGAGACCGCGCTCGGGCCGGGCGACGTGGTGCTCGACCTGTGGCTGAACGACCGCGACCAGCTGGTCCAGCTGCGCAGGGCGGCCGCCGAGGTGGACACCATCGGCTACAGCGACTACGGCAGCTCCTCGCTCTCGGTGCAGGCCCCCGCCGAGGCCGACACGGCCCCCGAACCCGGCGCGAGCCCGCCCCCGTTCCCGTAGCCGTACGGCCGGAAACCAAGTCGATTTGGACAAATCCGGGTGGGCCGTTAGGCTGGCTGAGCCAAAGACCGCTGGTTGTTGCCGTGCTCCCGAGAGGGTGGGCGGCGCCGAAGGATCCGCACTCGTGCGGGTCGCCCGCGCAGGTTGTGGAGCAGACAAGATCTCCGGTCCGTTCGCGGTCCGTCGAGGTCATGGCAAGCCCCGTGCGCCTGCGCGCCGGGGCTTTTTCGCTTCCCGGGGTCCGCGGCGTTGAATGGTCGACTTCTCGAAGGTCGGCCCGACTTCGACATCACGGAAGGAGGCGTAAGCCTATGGCCAGGCCCGACAAGGCTGCCGACGTCGCCGAGATCACGGACAAGTTCCGTGCTTCCAGCGCCGCCGTTCTGACCGAGTACCGCGGTCTCACGGTGAAGCAGCTCAAGACGCTGCGTCGCTCGCTCACCGGCAACGCCGATTACGCCGTGGTGAAGAACACGCTGACCAAGATCGCGGCCAACGAGGCCGGGATCTCCGAGCTGGACGACCTGTTCGCCGGTCCGACGGCTGTCGCCTTCGTCACCGGTGACCCGGTGGAGTCGGCGAAGGCTCTGCGTGACTTCGCCAAGGAGAACCCTGCTCTCATCATCAAGGGCGGTGTCCTTGACGGTAAGGCGCTGTCCGCCGATGAGATCAAGAAGCTCGCGGACCTCGAGTCCCGCGAGGTGCTGCTCGCCAAGCTGGCGGGTGCGATGAAGGCCAAGCAGTCCCAGGCTGCCGCCGTCTTCCAGGCGCTCCCGTCCAAGCTCGTTCGCACCGTGGAAGCGCTGCGCGAGAAGGTCGAGCAGGGCGGTGCCGGTACTCCGGCTCCCGCCGAGGACGCGGAGTAACCACTCCCGTCCCAGCGGGCCCGCAAGTACGCCCGCCAATCCGTACATCCGGCACCTGCCGAATTAGTGGAAGGACGCCAATCATGGCGAAGCTCACCGCCGACGAACTGCTCGCCGAGTTCGAGGGCATGACCCTCATCGAGCTGGCCGCTTTCGTGAAGGCCTTCGAGGACAAGTTCGACGTCACCGCCGCCGCCCCGGTCGCCGTTGCCGGCGTTGCCGCTCCGGGTGCTGCCGCTGAGGCCGTCGAGGAGCAGGACGAGTTCGACGTCATCCTCGACGGTGCCGGCGACAAGAAGATCCAGGTCATCAAGGAGGTGCGCGCCCTGACCTCCCTCGGCCTGAAGGAGGCCAAGGACCTCGTCGACACCGCCGGTGCCAAGGTTCTCGAGAAGGTCAACAAGGAGACCGCCGAGAAGGCGAAGGCTCAGCTCGAGGGCGCTGGCGCCAAGGTCACCGTCAAGTGACTTCCTCCTCTCTCTGAGAGGTGCTCCTCCGGCCGGGCCGGCCACCCTTCGGGGTGGCCGGCCCGGCCTGCTTCGTTCCCGGCGCCGCCGTGCTTCGTTCGGCCCAAGCCGGACTCGGAGCCTGTCGGTCCTCGGGGGTAGGGTGATCGCTGTCGTCGCCACCCGGTCACAGGCCGTGTGTAACGCCCCGGGCGGTGCGAACGATGGGCAGTACGAGGTCCGCACCCTGGTGGGGGCCTTGACGAACGGCACGCGGCGCGCGATTCTCAAGGCGCGTGCCCAAGCGGAACCGCCTCCGATGCATATTCGGCGGCGGCACTGGGAAGGTTCCCGGTGACGCAGGAGTGGGTGCGACGGCCCGGCCGGTGAGGGATCACTGGGCGGGTTGTCGGTTGTACGGGAGGAGCGTCCGATTCGGTCTCCGAATCAGGGCTTGCTAGCAGTGTCGCCATTGGCTACACTGTCCCTTTGCGCTGCCTGTTAGCTGCTCCGTGACTCGTCGCCCGGAGCGGCCCCTGTCCTGACCTGGGGTTTTCCGCCTCGGCCAAGGCCCGGACGGTATGCGCGTAGTGAGCTCCGAGCCCTCGGAAGGACCCCCCTCTTGGCCGCGCCGCGCAACGCCTCGAACAATTCCGCATCCACCGCCCCGCTCCGCGTCTCGTTCGCGAAGATCAAGGAGCCCCTCGAGGTCCCGAACCTCCTGGCCCTGCAGACCGAGAGCTTTGACTGGCTGCTCGGCAATGCGGCCTGGAAGTCCCGGGTCGAGGCTGCCCTGGAGAGTGGTCAGGACGTCCCCACCAAGTCCGGTCTGGAGGAGATCTTCGAGGAGATCTCGCCGATCGAGGACTTCAGCGGGTCGATGTCCCTGACCTTCCGGGACCACCGTTTCGAGCCGCCGAAGAACTCCATCGACGAGTGCAAGGACCGCGACTTCACCTTCGCGGCCCCGCTCTTCGTCACCGCGGAGTTCACCAACAACGAGACCGGTGAGATCAAGTCCCAGACCGTGTTCATGGGCGACTTCCCGCTCATGACCAACAAGGGCACGTTCATCATCAACGGCACCGAGCGTGTCGTCGTGTCCCAGCTGGTGCGTTCTCCCGGTGTCTACTTCGACTCCACCCTGGACAAGGTCTCCGACAAGGACATCTTCTCCGCCAAGATCATCCCCTCCCGCGGTGCCTGGCTGGAGATGGAGATCGACAAGCGCGACATGGTCGGTGTCCGCATCGACCGCAAGCGCAAGCAGTCCGTCACCGTGCTGCTGAAGGCGCTCGGCTGGACCACCGAGATGATCCTCGAGGAGTTCGGCGAGTACGAGTCGATGCGCGCCACCCTGGAGAAGGACCACACCCAGGGCCAGGACGACGCGCTGCTCGACATCTACCGCAAGCTGCGCCCGGGCGAGCCGCCCACGCGCGAGGCCGCGCAGACGCTGCTGGAGAACCTGTACTTCAACCCGAAGCGCTACGACCTGGCGAAGGTCGGCCGCTACAAGGTGAACCGCAAGCTCGGCAACGCCGAGTCGCTGGACTCCGGCGTGCTCACCGAGCCCGACATCATCAACACCATCAAGTACCTGGTGAAGCTGCACGCCGGCGAGACCGAGTGGCGCGATGACGAGGGCCGCGACATCGTCATCGAGGTCGACGACATCGACCACTTCGGCAACCGCCGCCTGCGCAACGTCGGCGAGCTGATCCAGAACCAGGTCCGCACCGGCCTCGCCCGCATGGAGCGCGTGGTCCGCGAGCGCATGACCACCCAGGACGTCGAGGCGATCACGCCGCAGACCCTGATCAACATCCGGCCGGTCGTCGCCTCCATCAAGGAGTTCTTCGGCACCAGCCAGCTGTCGCAGTTCATGGACCAGACGAACCCGCTGTCGGGCCTGACCCACAAGCGCCGTCTGTCCGCGCTCGGCCCCGGCGGTCTGTCCCGTGAGCGGGCCGGCTTCGAGGTCCGTGACGTGCACCCCTCGCACTACGGCCGCATGTGTCCGATCGAGACCCCCGAAGGCCCGAACATCGGTCTGATCGGCTCGCTGGCCTCGTACGGCCGGGTCAACGCGTTCGGCTTCATCGAGACCCCGTACCGCAAGGTCGTCGACGGTGTCGTCACCGAGGCCGTGGACTACCTGACCGCCGACGAGGAGGACCGCTACGTCATCGCGCAGGCCAACGCCCCGCTGACCGCGGAGCTGACCTTCGCCGAGCCGCGCGTCCTGGTCCGCCGCCGTGGCGGCGAGATCGACTACATCCCCGGCACCGAGATCGACTACATGGACGTCTCGCCGCGCCAGATGGTGTCGGTCGCGACCGCCATGATCCCCTTCCTCGAGCACGACGACGCCAACCGCGCGCTGATGGGCTCGAACATGATGCGCCAGGCCGTCCCGCTGCTCCGCAGCGAGGCGCCGCTGGTCGGCACCGGCATGGAGTACCGCTGCGCCGTCGACGCCGCGGACGTCATCACCGCCGAGAAGGCCGGCGTGGTCCAGGAGGTCTCCGCCGACTACGTCACCGTGGCGAACGACGACGGCACCTACACCACGTACCGGGCCGCCAAGTTCACCCGCTCCAACCAGGGCACCGCCTTCAACCAGAAGGTGCTCGTGGACGAGGGTGCCCGGGTCGAGGTCAACCAGGTGCTGGCCGACGGCCCGTGCACCGACGAGGGCGAGATGGCCCTCGGCAAGAACCTCCTGGTGGCGTTCATGTCCTGGGAGGGCCACAACTACGAGGACGCGATCATCCTGTCGCAGCGCCTCGTGCAGGACGACGTCCTCTCCTCGATCCACATCGAGGAGCACGAGGTCGACGCCCGTGACACCAAGCTGGGCCCCGAGGAGATCACCCGGGACATCCCGAACGTCTCCGAGGAGGTCCTCGCCGACCTCGACGAGCGCGGCATCATCCGGATCGGCGCGGACGTCGTCACCGGCGACATCCTGGTCGGCAAGGTCACCCCGAAGGGTGAGACCGAGCTGACCCCGGAGGAGCGCCTGCTCCGCGCGATCTTCGGTGAGAAGGCCCGTGAGGTCCGCGACACCTCGCTGAAGGTGCCGCACGGTGAGTCCGGCAAGGTCATCGGCGTCCGCGTCTTCGACCGCGAGGAGGGCGACGAGCTTCCCCCGGGCGTGAACCAGCTGGTCCGCGTCTACGTCGCCCAGAAGCGCAAGATCACCAACGGTGACAAGCTGGCCGGCCGCCACGGCAACAAGGGCGTCATCTCCAAGATCCTGCCGGTCGAGGACATGCCGTTCCTGGAGGACGGCACCCCGGTCGACATCATCCTGAACCCGCTGGGCGTCCCGTCCCGAATGAACCCGGGACAGGTCCTGGAGATCCACCTCGGCTGGCTCGCCAAGCAGGGCTGGGACGTCTCCGGCCTCGCCGACGAGTGGGCCAAGCGCCTGCAGGCGATCGGCGCGGACACCGTCGAGGGCGGCACCAACCTCGCCACCCCGGTGTTCGACGGCGCCCGCGAGGACGAGATCACCGGCCTGCTGGACAACACCACCCTCACCCGTGACGGTGAGCGCCTGGTGAACTCCACCGGCAAGGCCCGGCTGTTCGACGGCCGCTCCGGCGAGCCGTTCCCGATGCCGATCTCGGTCGGCTACATGTACATCCTCAAGCTGCACCACCTGGTCGACGACAAGCTGCACGCCCGTTCGACCGGCCCGTACTCGATGATCACCCAGCAGCCGCTCGGTGGTAAGGCGCAGTTCGGTGGTCAGCGCTTCGGTGAGATGGAGGTGTGGGCCCTTGAGGCATACGGCGCCGCGTACGCGCTGCAGGAGCTGCTCACCATCAAGTCCGACGACGTCCTCGGCCGCGTGAAGGTCTACGAGGCCATCGTCAAGGGCGAGAACATCCCCGAGCCCGGCATTCCCGAGTCCTTCAAGGTCCTCATCAAGGAAATGCAGTCGCTCTGCCTCAACGTGGAGGTGCTGTCCTCGGACGGCCAGTCCATCGAGATGCGGGACTCCGACGAGGACGTGTTCCGCGCGGCCGAGGAGCTCGGCATTGACCTGTCCCGGCGCGAGCCGAGCAGCGTCGAAGAGGTCTGACGGAGGTCGGGCCGGCCGGTGACCCCGGTCGGCCCGCCCCCAGGCCCCCCTCAGACCAACAGACAGACTCTCGAATCACGAAAGAGGGCTTGACGACCAGTGCTTGACGTCAACTTCTTCGACGAGCTCCGCATCGGCCTGGCCACCGCCGACGACATCCGCCAGTGGTCGCACGGCGAGGTGAAGAAGCCGGAGACCATCAACTACCGCACGCTGAAGCCGGAAAAGGACGGCCTTTTCTGCGAGAAGATCTTCGGTCCCACCCGGGACTGGGAGTGCTACTGCGGCAAGTACAAGCGCGTCCGCTTCAAGGGCATCATCTGTGAGCGCTGCGGCGTCGAGGTGACCCGTGCCAAGGTGCGCCGCGAGCGGATGGGCCACATCGAGCTGGCCGCCCCGGTCACCCACATCTGGTACTTCAAGGGTGTGCCGTCGCGTCTCGGCTACCTGCTCGACCTGGCGCCGAAGGACCTCGAGAAGGTCATCTACTTCGCCGCCTACATGATCACCTGGGTCGACGACGAGCGCCGCCAGCGCGACCTCCCGTCCCTGGAGGCGCACATCTCGGTCGAGCGCCAGCAGATCGAGAACCGGCGCGACGCCGACCTGGAGGCCCGGGCCAAGAAGGCCGAGGCCGACCTGGCCGAGCTGGAGGCCGAGGGCGCCAAGGCCGACGTGCGCCGCAAGGTGCGCGAAGGCGCCGAGCGCGAGATGAAGCAGCTCCGCGACCGCACCCAGCGCGAGATCGACCGCCTGGACGAGGTGTGGGCGCGCTTCAAGAACCTCAAGGTCCAGGACCTGGAGGGCGACGAGCTGCTCTACCGCGAGCTGCGCGACCGCTTCGGCACCTACTTCTCCGGCTCGATGGGCGCGGCGGCCCTCAAGGACCGCCTGGAGTCCTTCGACCTGGGCGAGGAGGCCGAGCGCCTCCGCGAGATCATCCGCACCGGCAAGGGCCAGAAGAAGACCCGTGCGCTCAAGCGCCTCAAGGTCGTCTCCGCCTTCCTGCAGACCAGCAACAAGCCCAAGGGCATGGTGCTGGACTGCGTCCCGGTGATCCCGCCGGACCTGCGTCCGATGGTCCAGCTCGACGGTGGCCGCTTCGCCACCTCCGACCTGAACGACCTGTACCGCCGCGTCATCAACCGCAACAACCGCCTGAAGCGGCTTCTCGACCTCGGCGCGCCCGAGATCATCGTGAACAACGAGAAGCGCATGCTGCAGGAGGCCGTCGACGCGCTGTTCGACAACGGCCGCCGCGGCCGTCCGGTCACCGGCCCGGGCAACCGCCCGCTGAAGTCCCTCAGCGACATGCTGAAGGGCAAGCAGGGTCGTTTCCGCCAGAACCTGCTCGGCAAGCGAGTCGACTACTCGGCCCGTTCGGTCATCGTCGTCGGCCCGCAGCTCAAGCTGCACCAGTGCGGTCTGCCGAAGGCCATGGCGCTGGAGCTCTTCAAGCCGTTCGTGATGAAGCGCCTGGTCGACCTGAACCACGCGCAGAACATCAAGTCGGCGAAGCGCATGGTCGAGCGCGCCCGCCCGGTGGTGTGGGACGTCCTCGAAGAGGTCATCGCCGAGCACCCGGTGCTGCTGAACCGTGCGCCCACCCTGCACCGCCTCGGCATCCAGGCCTTCGAGCCGCAGCTGGTCGAGGGCAAGGCCATCCAGATCCACCCGCTCGTCTGCACCGCGTTCAACGCGGACTTCGACGGTGACCAGATGGCCGTGCACCTGCCGCTGTCCGCGGAGGCGCAGGCCGAGGCCCGCATCCTGATGCTGTCCTCGAACAACATCCTGAAGCCGGCCGACGGCCGCCCCGTCACCATGCCGACCCAGGACATGGTGCTGGGCCTGTTCTTCCTCACCTCGGACCGCGAGGAGGTCAAGGGCAAGGGCCGTTCCTTCTCCTCGACCGCCGAGGCGATCATGGCCTTCGACGCCCGCGAGCTGGACGTCCAGGCCCCGATCGACCTGCGCCTGCCGGCCGGCACCGTGCCGCCGCGCGGCTGGGTCGCTCCGGTGGACGAGGAGGGCCAGCCGACCTGGACCGAGGGTGAGCCGTTCCGGATCACCACCACCCTGGGTCGCGCGCTCTTCAACGAGCTGCTGCCCGAGGACTACCCGTTCGTCGACTACGAGGTCGGCAAGAAGCAGCTGTCGGCGATCGTCAACGACCTCGCCGAGCGCTACCCGAAGGTCGTCGTCGCCGCGGCGCTCGACAACCTGAAGGCGGCCGGCTTCCACTGGTCGACCCGCTCCGGTGTCACCGTCTCGATCTCGGACGTCATCGTCCCGCCGAGCAAGCCCGCCATCCTGGAGGGCTACGAGGCGCAGGCGGAGAAGGTCCAGAAGCAGTACGAGCGCGGTCTGATCACGGACAACGAGCGCAAGTCCGAGCTGGTCGGCATCTGGACCCGCGCGACCAACGAGGTCGCCGACGCGATGGCCGCGAACTTCCCGAAGACGAACCCCATCTTCATGATGGTCGACTCGGGCGCCCGCGGAAACATGATGCAGATGCGTCAGATCGCCGGTATGCGTGGTCTGGTGTCGAACGCGAAGAACGAGACCATCGCGCGTCCCATCAAGGCCTCGTTCCGTGAGGGCCTGTCCGTGCTGGAGTACTTCATCTCCACCCACGGTGCCCGTAAGGGTCTGGCCGACACCGCGCTGCGCACCGCCGACTCGGGTTACCTGACCCGTCGTCTGGTGGACGTCTCGCAGGACGTGATCATCCGCGAGGAGGACTGCGGCACCGAGCGCGGCCTCAAGCTGACGATCGGCCAGGTCGGCGCGGACGGCGTGCTGCGCAAGGCCGACGACGTCGAGACCAGCGTGTACGCCCGCATGCTCGCCGAGGACATCACCGTCGACGGCAAGCTGATCGCGACCGCCAACACGGACCTCGGCGACGTCCTGATGGACGAGCTGATCCGCCACGGCGTGAGCGAGGTCAAGGTCCGCTCGATCCTGACCTGTGAGTCGGCGGTCGGCACCTGTGCCTTCTGCTACGGCCGCTCGCTGGCCACCGGCAAGCTGGTCGACATCGGTGAGGCGGTCGGCATCATCGCCGCCCAGTCCATCGGTGAGCCCGGCACCCAGCTGACCATGCGTACCTTCCACACCGGTGGTGTGGCCGGTGACGACATCACCCAGGGTCTGCCGCGTGTCGTCGAGCTCTTCGAGGCCCGCACCCCCAAGGGCGTGGCCCCGATCTCGGAGGCGGCCGGCCGCGTCCGGATCGAGGACACCGAGAAGACCCGCAAGGTCGTCGTCACCCCCGACGACGGCTCGGACGAGATCGCCTACCCGGTCTCGAAGCGCGTCAAGCTGCTGGTCAGCGAGGGCGAGGCGGTCGAGGTCGGCCAGAAGCTGACCGTCGGCGCCACCAACCCGCACGACGTGCTGCGGATCATGGGCCAGCGTGCCGTCCAGATCCACCTGGTCGCCGAGGTCCAGAAGGTCTACAACTCGCAGGGTGTGTCGATCCACGACAAGCACATCGAGATCATCATCCGGCAGATGCTCCGCCGCGTGACGATCATCGAGTCGGGCGACGCCGAGCTGCTGCCGGGCGAGCTGGTCGAGCGCGGCCGCTTCGAGCAGGAGAACCGTCGCGTGGTGTCCGAGGGCGGCCACCCCGCCTCCGGCCGTCCGCAGCTGATGGGTATCACCAAGGCCTCGCTGGCCACCGAGTCCTGGCTGTCGGCCGCCTCCTTCCAGGAGACGACCCGGGTGCTCACCGACGCGGCGATCCACGCCAAGTCGGACCCGCTGCTGGGCCTCAAGGAGAACGTCATCCTCGGTAAGCTCATCCCGGCCGGTACGGGTCTGCCCCGCTACCGCAACATCCGGGTCGAGCCGACCGAGGAGGCCAAGGCCGCGATGTACTCGGCCGTCGGCTACGACGACTACGACCTGTCGCCGTTCGGCGCGGGCTCCGGTCAGGCCGTCCCGCTGGACGACTACGACTACGGTCCGTACACCGGCTGATCCGCAGGCTCCACCGCAGGGCGGTCACCCCACTCGGGGTGGCCGCCCTGCGGCGTTTCACCTAGGGGATCCCCCTGGGGACGGGGGCCCGCGAACCACTCCGTGGAGGGAGGCGGTGCGGCCCGGGCGGGCGGCAGACTGGGGCACGTCGAAAGGAGGCCGCGGTGAAGCGGATCATGGGGGCGGCGGCGGTCGTCGGACTGCTGGTGGTCGGGGCGGTGGGCTGCGGTCCGTGGGACCAGCAGCGCAAGACCGTGTCGTACGAGGTGCCCGGTCAGGTGGACCAGCTGGTGGTCGAGGGGACCAGCGGCGGGATCGACGTGCGGGTCGGCGACGGGCCGGTGCGGGTGGTGGAGAAGCGCGCCTGGGACGACCAGGAGCCGCAGGGCACCCACGTGCTCAAGGACGGGGTGCTGACCCTGACCTACTCGTGCTCCGGCTGCGGGATCGGCTACGAGGTGCACGTGCCGGCCGGCACCAGGCTGAAGCTCTCCCAGAGCAGCGGCGGCATCCAGCTGCACGACGTGGCGGGGGACGTCGACGCGCAGGTGACCTCCGGCGGGATCAGCGCCACCGGGCTGCGGTCGAAGAGCGTGAAGCTGGCGGTGGTCTCCGGCGGGGTGGAGGCGCGGTTCGCCGAGGCGCCGACCCGGGCGGAGCTGTCCACCGACTCCGGCGGGGTGCAGCTGAAGGTGCCGTCCGGCCAGCAGTACCAGGTGGACGCGCACGCCGACAGCGGCGGCACCGAGGTGGAGCTGCCGTCGGTCGGCGGCGCGCCGCACGTCCTGGTCGCCAAGGCGGCGAGCGGCGGGGTGCAGGTCTCCGCCGTCTGACGGGGGCCAACTGTCGGTGGCAGGGCCTAGATTGAGGGTCGTCGGCAGGAGGCGGGCAGCCCCGCCGGCACCCCCCGAACTCTGTGCCCGAAAGGGGCGTCGGCCATGTCTGCCACCGTTTCCGCGGACCCGCAGGTGACCTACCTGGAACTCTCCGAGGACCAGGGGAGTGCCCACAAGTTCTACGAAGTCACGGTCAAGGACGCGGAGCTGACGATCCGCTACGGCCGGATCGGCGAGCCGGGCACCACCAAGACCACGGTCTGTGCGAGCGCCGAGAAGGCCGCCGCACAGGCCGCCAAGAAGATCGGCGAGAAGGTCCGCAAGGGCTACGCGCCGGCCGTCCAGGGAGTGCGTCAGCGCCGGGCGGTGACGCGCCGCCAGATCACCTCCAGCCGCTCCACCGCCCGCCAGGCGCCGATGCTGTGGCGCTTCCGCTCCGGCTCGCCCGCCTTCGGGGTGTACGTCGGGGAGGAGCACGCCTGGGTCGGCAACGAGAGCGGCGACGTCTACACCCTGACCCGGGACGGCGAGGTCACCGGCCGGTTCGGCCTGCCCGACGGCGTCAAGTGCATCGTCGCCGACGACTGGTGGATCTACGCGGGCTGCGACGACGGCAAGGTCTACGACCTGGGCGGCAAGGTGCCGCGGGTGGCGTACGAGATCGCCCAGGACGTCGACATCTACTGGCTCGACATCCACGACGGCGTGCTCGGCGTCGCCGACGAGCGCGGCGGGCTGACCACCGTCGACCACGAGGACGAGTTCCAGTGGCGCCGGCAGGCCGACGGCCGGTCCGGCTGGATGGTGCGGTGCGACGCCGAATCCGTCTACCACGGCTACTCGTCGGGCGTGGCCCGGTACGCGAAGCGCGGCGGCGACCAGCTGTGGCACACCCGCACCAAGGGCCAGGTGCTGTTCGGCTGGCAGGAGCGGGACGAGGTGTTCGCCGGCACCTCGCAGGGCTGGGTGCACCGGCTGCGCAAGGCCGACGGCGCCGAGGTCGCCGCGTACAAGTGCGACGCCTCGGTGTTCTCCTGCGCGGCCTCCCCGGACGGCGAGTACGTGTTCGCCGGCGACAACCACTCCTCGGTGTACTGCTTCGCCGCCGACGGCACCAGGCTGTGGAAGCTCGGCACCGGCTGCGGCTCCGCGTACAGCATGCAGTACCGCGACGGACGGCTGTACGTGGTCACCACCGACGGCTCGCTGGCCTGCCTGGACGCCTCGCCCGGCGCGGTGCAGGCCGCCGAGCAGGGCACCCTGCCCGCGACCGCCGAGGTGAGCGCCGGCCGGATCGAGCGCGTGGTGCCGTCCGCGGAGCTGGAGACGGTCAGCGTCACCGCGGCGGTGGCCGGCGGCGGCGTCGAGGTGGAGTGCGTCGCCGACGGCGGGCGGCTGCGGGTCCGGGTGGTCTCGCCCGGCTTCGACCCGTCCTGGCGGGTGCAGTTCCCCAAGGACGTCCGGGTCGCCGGTGCGCGCTACCTGGTGGCGGAGGTGCGGGAGTCCGCGTCCGGCGGGTTCTACCGGGCGCGCGGAGAGATCAAGCGGCTGCTGTGACGCCCGGGCACTGACGCACCGTCGACGGAGGGCGCTCCCGGTCGGGGGCGCCCTCCGGCGTGCCCGGCCGGGGGACGGCGGCCGCACGGCGATGCGAGAGGATGCGCGGATGGGGAAGTGGACGGAAGGCCTGCTCGCCCGGGGCCGGGCCCGGCCGTGGACGGTGGACGGGCCGCTGGTCGCGCTCGCCGTCGGCGTCGGGCTGTGGGGGGTGTACGCCGACCCGGAGCACGAGGGCGGCACCTGGTGGGGGTACGCGCTGGCCCTGGCCGGGACGCTGCCGCTGCTGTGGCGGCGGCGCAGGCCCTGGGCGGTGCTCGGCCTCTGCGCGGTGCCCACCTCGGTGCTGTCGGTGGTCTCGCACTTCGCGATGCCGCAGATCCAGGTCGGCATGGCGGTCGCCATCTACACCGTCGCCGACCGCGGCCGGGACTGGCAGCGGGCCGTGGTGCTGTCGGTCAGCGTGCTCGGCAACGTGATCGGCACCCGCTCGTTCAGCGGCATGCTGTTCAGCACGGTGGTGTCCGTCGGCAGCTTCGTCTTCGGCTCCCTGGTGCGGGAGTTGCGGCGGCTGGCCGGCGTCGAGGCGGAACGCGCCCGGCAGGCCGGACTGCGCGCCGCCAGCGAGGCGGCGCGGGCGGTCGGCGAGGAACGCGCCCGGATCGCCCGCGAGATGCACGACATCCTGGCCCACGCCGTCTCGCTGATGGTCGTCCAGGCCGAGGCCGGCCCGCTGGTCGTGCACAGCAGCCCGGAGCGGGCGATCCGCGCGTTCGACGCCATCGCCGACTCCGGGCGCGACGCCATGGTCCAGCTCCGGCGGGTGCTCGGCGTCCTCAGGGAGGACGGCGCGGCCCCCGCGCTCGCCCCGCAGCCCCGGCTCGCCGAACTCACCGGCGTGCTCGGCCGGGTCCGCGACGCGGGCGTCGCCGTCGACGCCCGCATCGAGGAGACCGGGCCGGCCGAGGTCCAGGCCGCGGCCTACCGGATCGTCCAGGAGGCCCTGACCAACGTGGTCAAGCACGCCGAGGCCTCGCGGGTGGTGGTCCGGGTCGAGGTCCGCGACGGCGCCACCCTGACCGTCGACGTCTCCGACGACGGGACCGGCCCCCGCGTCCCGGCCGGCACCGGGGTCGACGGACGCTCCGGGGGCCGCGGCCTGCTCTCCATCCGCGAACGCGCCGCGGCCTGCGGCGGCAGCGCCGTGACCGGCCCCCGACCGGACGGCCGGGGCTACCGGGTGGCCGCCGTCCTGCCGCTCAACGCCTGAGGAAGGAACCCGACATGACCGTACGAGTGGTGATCGCCGACGACCAGGAACTGGTCCGCGCCGGATTCGGCATGATCCTCGACGCCCAGCCCGACATCGAGGTCGTCGCCGAGGCCGGCGACGGGCAGCAGGCGATCGACGCCGTCCGCGCCCACGACCCCGACGTCCTGCTGCTCGACGTCCGGATGCCCGTCATGGACGGCCTGGAGGCCGCCCGGCGGGTCTGCGCCGAGTTCCCGCGCTGCAAGGTCGTCATGCTGACCACCTTCGACGTCGACGACTACGTCTTCGACGCGCTGTACGCCGGAGCGAGCGGGTTCCTGCTCAAGGACGTCCGCCGCGACGACCTCGCGCACGCCGTCCGGGTCGTCAACTCCGGCGAAGCGCTGCTCGCGCCCTCCGTCACCCGGCGGGTCATCGGCGAGGTCACCGCGCGGAAGGCCGGCGGCGCCCCCGTCGTCCCCCGGGCGCTGGGCCTGCTCCTCGGCGCCCTCACCGCCCGGGAGCTGGAGACGCTGCGGCTCGTCGCCCGGGGCATGTCCAACGCGGAGATCGCCGCGGAGCTGGTGGTCAGTGAGCACACCGTCAAGACGCACGTCAGCAACCTCCTGCAGAAACTGCGGCTCCGGGACCGGGTGCACGCGGTGGTCTTCGCGTACGAGGCGGGAGCGGTGACGGCGGGGGAGTAGCGGGCGGGAGGGGGCGGTGCGACCCTGACGGGGTTTTCCCGTACCTCCGGGGAGGGAGGCGGCGGGTTCACCGCTGCGGGGGAGTCGCGCCGCAGGCCGTCGCGGCAGGGTTGGGCGTGTCGGAGAAGGCACTCTCACAAGGGGGTTGGCGATGGTGACGGGACGTCGGGCGCTGGGCTGGTCGACGGGGCTGCTCGCGGTGTACGGGGCGGTGCGGCTGGTGCCGGGCTCGCGCGGGACGGGGCCGGGGTGGACGGTCGGGCACCTCGCGCTGTTCGGCGGGCTGGTGCTGATGGGCGTGGGCCTGGTGGAGCTGTGGCGCCTGGGCGGCTCGCGCGGGGCGTGGGGCCGGGTCTGGCTGGGGGCGGGCCTCGCCGGGGTGCTGGCGGGGATGGTGCAGAGCGGCATCGACCTGTGGGCGAACGCGGTCGCCGCGGACCTCGCGGAGCGGTCGGAGCTGTTCGACCGGGTGCAGTCCACGCCCGGGGTGATGCCGCTGGTGTACACGGTGGTGCCGATGCTGCTGTACATCGGACTGATCGCCCTGCTGGTGCGGCTGACGGCGCGTCGGGTGGTGCGCTGGTGGAGCCCGGTGCTGGTGCTGGCCGCCACGGTGCTGATGGGGGCGTCGCTGAACTTCCTGTCGGTCGGCGCGGTGCTGTACCTGGTGGCGTTCCTGCCGGTGATAACCGGTGGTCGGAACGGGCTGCGGGCCGTACCGTCCGGGGCATGAGCGAGAAGCGTCCGCTGGTGGCGGTGTTGACGGGGGCGGGGATCTCCACGGACTCGGGGATTCCCGACTACCGCGGCCCGCAAGGGCTTTGGCAGCGCGATCCGAGCGCGCAGGAACTGGTGACGATCGGCCCGTACCTGGCGAGCACGGAGGTCCGCCGCCGGTCCTGGCTGATGCGGCGGGACGCCGGCGCGGTGGGCGCGAAGCCGAACGCCGGGCACCTGGCGCTGGTGGAGCTGGAGCGGTCGGGCGTCCCGATGCGGGTGCTGACGCAGAACGTGGACGGCCTGCACCAGGCGGCCGGGCTGCCCGCCCGGAAGGTGATCGAACTGCACGGGACCGCCGCCGAGGTGCAGTGCGTCCGGTGCCGGGTGATCGGCCCGATGGCGGCGGCGCTGGAACGGGTCGGGGCGGGCGAGGCCGACCCGGCGTGCGAGCAGTGCGGCGGCGTGCTGCGGCCGCGCACCGTCATGTTCGGCGAGGCGCTGGACGAGCGGGTGCTGGAGCAGGCCGACGCGATCGCCAAGGCGTGCCAGGTCTTCCTGGCGGTCGGCAGCTCGCTCCAGGTGCACCCGGCGGCGCTGCTCCCGAGGATCGCGCTGGAGCACGACGCCAGGCTGATCGTGCTGAACGGCGAGCCCACGCCGTGGGACTGGGCCGCGCACGAGGTGGTCCGGGAGCCGATCTCGCAGGCGCTGCCGAAGCTGGTGGAGCGGCTGGTGGACGGGGACCTGGCCCGGGCTTGATCGAAAACCGCAGGTCGGGCTGCTTACGATGGCGGTCCGACGAGCAGGGAGAAGATCAATGGCGATCGACGACTTCGACCCGTGGTCGGCCGCGTTCGTGGCCCACCCGTACCCGGCCTACGCCGCGCTGCGCGAGCAGTCGCCGGTCGTCCACTACGAGCCGACCGACCAGTGGCTGATATCCCGGTACGCGGACGTCGGTTCGCTGCTGCGGGACCGGCGGCTGGGCCGCACCTACACGCACCGGTTCGGCCACCGGGAGTTCGGGCAGCCCGAGCCGAACCCGGCGCACGAGGCGTTCCACACCCTCAACGACCACGGCCTGCTGGACCTGGAGGGCCCGGACCACACCCGGATCCGGCGGCTGGTGTCCAAGGCGTTCACGCCGCGGATGGTCGAGTCGCTGCGCCCCACCGTGCGGCGGCTCGCCGGGGAGCTGGTCGACGGCCTGCTCGCCGACGGCGGCGGCGACCTGATCGCCCGGGTCGCCGAGCCGCTGCCGGTCGCCGTCATCGCCGAGATGCTCGGCGTCCCGGAATCGGACCGCCACCTGCTGCGGCCCTGGTCGGCCGACATCACCGGCATGTTCGAACTCAACCCGGACGAGGACACCGCCCGCCGCGCGGTCACCGCCAGCATCGAGTTCTCCGCCTACCTGCGGGAGCTGATCCGCCGTCGGCGCGAGGAGCCCGGCACCGACCTGATCAGCGCACTGGCCCGCGCCGTCGAGGACGGGCAGGTGCTCAGCGAGCAGGAGATGGTCTCCACCTGCGTGCTGCTGCTGAACGCCGGCCACGAGGCGACCGTCAACACCACCGGCAACGGCTGGTGGGCGCTGCTCCGCAACCCCGGCGAACTCGCCCGGCTGCGCGGCGCGGTGGACGAACTGCTGCCCACCGCCGTCGAGGAGCTGATGCGCTACGACACCCCGCTGCAGATGTTCGAGCGCTGGGTGCTGGAGGACATCGAGGTCGGCGGCGTGCACATCCCGCGCGGCGCCGAGGTGGCGCTGCTGTTCGGCTCCGCCAACCGCGACCCCGAGCGGTTCGCCGACCCCGACCGGCTCGACCTGGGCCGCACCGACAACCCGCACATCACCTTCGGCGCGGGAATCCACTTCTGTCTCGGCGCGCCGCTTGCCAGACTTGAGCTCACCGAGTCCTACGGCGCACTGCTCCGCAAGGCCCCCGGGCTGACGCTGGTGCGCGAGCCCGCGTGGCGCCCCGGGTACGTGATCCGCGGGCTCCAGGAACTGCTGGTCGAGATCTGAGGGGCGTGTCATGGGGCGGGCGACCGGGGCGATGCTGGGGCTGGCGATCGGGGACGCTCTCGGCAAGCGCACCGAGTTCCTGAACCTGCACGAGATCGGGCTGCTCAGCCCGGACTGGCGGCAGTTCCCGCTGCCGAAGAACGCCAAGGTCACCGACGACACCCAGATGACCCTGGCGCTCGCCCGCGCCCTGCGCACCGCCCTCGCCGAAGGCCCGCTCGTCCCGCTGCGCCTCGAACTCCCGCTCCGCGAGGAGTTCGTGGACTGGTGGCGCTCCCCGGACAACGACCGGGCCCCCGGCATGACCTGCCTGCGGTCCTGCTTCCGGCTGTCCACCGGCCGGCCCTGGCAGGACGCGTCCGACATCGGCTCCAAGGGCTGCGGCGCGAACATGCGGGTCGCCCCGCTCGGCCTGGTGCGGGAGCTGACGGACCGGCAGGTGGCCGGCGCCGCCCAGTTGCAGTCCGGCCTGACCCACGGGCACCCCACGGCGCTGGCCGCCAGCGAGCTCACCGCGTTCACCGTCCGCTGGCTCGCCCAGGGCGTCGAACCGTCCGAACTGCCCGCCCGGCTGCGCGCCCACACCGTCGAACAGCGCACCCGCTACGACGGGTTCTGGCTCGGCGACCTCTCCGCCCGGGACCACTTCGGCTCCCCGGAGGAGTTCATCGCCCGCGGCTGGGACGAGTGCCTGCGGGCCCTCGACCGGCTGGACGCCGCGCTCGCCGCCGGCGAGGTGGACGCCGACCCGTGCGAGCGGACCGGCGAGGGCTGGGTCGCCGAGGAGGCGTTCGCCACCGCGCTGCTGTGCTTCCTGCTGCTCCCCGACGACCCCGTCGCCGCCGTCCGCCGCGCCGCCGTCTCCGCCGGCGACTCCGACTCGCTGGCCTGCCTGGCCGGCGCGTTCGCCGGCGCCCGGCACGGCGAGCGCGCCTGGCCGGCCGACTGGGTCGACCGGATCGAGTACCGCAAGGAGCTGCTGGCCTTCGGCGCCCTCTGGGACTGACGGCCGGTCAGCCGGCCGGGCGGACGGCGGCCAGGAACTCCGGGAAGCCGGCCAGCAGGTGGTCGTACAGCTCGGCGTCGGTCCGGTCGCGCGGGTCGCGGCCGGCCGGGAAGAAGCCCGCGTTGTCGACCGGCCGCCGGGCCGGAACGGGCAGTTCGTCGAGCCGGCGGAGGAACGCGAACTCCTGGTCGGCCGGGTCGCCGAACCCCACGAACTGCCAGTAGATCGGGAGTTCGGCGGCCAGGCAGAGCATGTCCCGGGCCGCCGCGCGCGAGCTCGGGCCGCCGTCGGTCTGGAAGACGACGAGGGCCGGGTCGGTGGCGCCGGAGAGCTGGTAGTGCCGGACGACCGCCTTCATCGCCGCGTGGTAGTCGGTCCGGCCCATGGGCCCGTACGAGGCGTGCAGGCGGCCGATCCGGTCCCGGTGGTCGTCGAGCGAGATCTCGGCGATGCCGTCCACCCCGGTGGAGAAGAACACCACCGGCACCCGCCCGTCGTCGTCCAGGTGCGCGGAGAGCGCCAGCACCTGCTCCGCGAAGTGCTGCACCGCCCCGGACCGGTAGTACGGCCGCATCGAACCGGACCGGTCCAGCACCAGGTAGACGGCCGCCCGGACCTGCTGCAGGCCGCTCTTCACCAGGCTCACCCGGGCGGACTCGTACCGGCCGACGAGGCCCGGCGCGGCGGCCGACACCTTCTCCGGGCTCAGCGCCACCCGGTCACCGGACCGGCAGCGGGTAGCGGTCGCCCAGCGCCGCCCGGTCGCCCCGGGCGTGCGCCGCCAGGTCGTCGGCCACCTGGAGCAGCACCTCGCGGCCCTCGACCAGGGCGCACCAGTCGGCGGGCAGGCCGGACAGCCCGTACAGCGCGCCCACCAGGTTGCCGCAGACCGCGCCGGTGGAGTCGCTGTCGCCGGAGTGGTTCACCGACAGCACCAGCGCCGAGCGGGCGTCCGGCGCGGCCAGCGCCGCGTACACCGCGACGGCCAGGCACTCCTCGGCGATCCAGCCCATGCCGACCCGCTCCACCCCCTCGGCCGTGCCCGGGCCCTCCGCGGCCACCCGCACCGCACGGCGCAGCGCCTCCGTCGTCTCCGCGTGCGACGGCACCGCCGCCAGCTGCGCCAGCGTCGCGTCCAGCGCGGCCCGCAGCGGCAGGCCGGCCGCCACCCGTTCGATCAGCGCGGCGAACGCGCCCGCGGCCAGGTAGCCCGTCGGGTGGCCGTGCGTCAGCTGCGCGGCGTCGGCGGCCCGCCGGAACGCCTCCTCGGGGCCCAGCCCGGCCAGGCCGAACGGCGCGGAGCGCATCACCGTGCCGCAGCCCTTCGAGTGCGGGTTGACCGGGCCCTCCTGGCCGAACGGCACGGCGTCCCGGTAGTCCAGCACCACGCCCGTCATGCAGGCGTTGCCCGGGGCGCGGGAGGCGTACAGGAACTCCTGCGCGGCCAGCCAGCCGTCCGGGGAGGCCACCGGGCCGTTCATCCGCTGGGTGCGGAACCAGCGGCGGTACGCGGCGTGCAGGTCCTCCCGGCGGCCGCCGCGCAGCAGGCCCTCCGCGGTGAACAGCGTCATCTGGGTGTCGTCGGTGACCTGGCCGCCGCGGCCGGCGTCGGCCAGGTCGGTCAGGCCCGCGTCGCCGTGGTGCCGCCGGATGCTGTCCAGGTGCATGAACTCGATCGGCCAGCCCAGCGCGTCGCCCAGCGCGCCGCCGAGCAGCGATCCGCGTGCCCGCTCCGTGAACTCCATGGTGGTGCCCCCCTCGTCGTGTGTGCGCCGACGCCCCGTCAGCGCTCGATCCGGCCCGAACCCCGGTGCAGCGTGGCCCGGTCGGCGGCGGCCCGGCCCTCGACCCAGCCCTCGCCGTCACTCACCCGCACCCGCTGCGACACGAGCTTCGGGAACATCCTGCCGACCGCGTCGTCCACCGCCTCGGCCCGGGCCGCCAGCACGGGCAGCAGCCCGCCGTCCGGGGTCGGCACCGGCAGCGCCCCGCCGTCGGAGCCGTCGGCGCCCCCGGGCTCGGCCGGCCGCCCGGCCGCCGCGTCCTCGGTGGCCCGCTCGGTGGCCTCCGCCAGCCGCTCGCGGATCCGCGCCGCGTACGCCACCAGGAAGGACTGCCGGAACGCCTTCGTCCGCGCCGCCCCGTCCTTGTGCTTGCGGCTGCCGGCCCGGTGCATCGCCGACGTCGCCTGCACCAGCAGCGAGGTGTACAGCAGCTCGACGGCGTCCAGGTCGGCGTCGAAGCCGATCAGGGTGCAGAACCCGAACTCCTTCGCCCACACCACCCGGCACCGGTTCGCCGCGGCCACCGCGTCCAGCAGCATCGTCTTCGGGCCCTCGTACGGGTTGTCCACGCCGATCCGCAGCGCGGCCGGCGTGTCCGCCGACGGTCCGCCGGCCGACAGCAGCGCCTCGTCGATGGAGTGACGGGCCATCAGCTCCTGCGCCTTCGCGGTCAGCGCCTCCGCCTCGTCCGGGAAGCCCGTCGACTCGGCCTTCGCCAGCAGCGCCCGGATCCGCCCCAGCATCCGCGGCTCCCCGCTGCGCGGCGCGCTCGCCCGCGGCGCCGACTGCCCCGGCACCGGGCCCACCGGCTGGACGGGCGGCAGCAGCGCCCACACCCGCAGCAGCTCCAGCGCCGCCGTGGCCAGCGCGAACCGGTCCAGCCGGTGCCGCTCCGCGAACGCCTGCAGGTACGCCTCGTCGGACGGCCACCACGGCTCCGCCTCCAGCTCGCGCAGCTGGTCCCGCCAGCGGCGGTCCAGCGACGCGGCGGGATGCCGGCGGCCCTCCGCGGCGATCAGGTCCACCGCGAGGGCGACCTGCACCGGGCCCAGCCCGCGCCGCGCCACCCGCACCAGGTCGGCCGGCCGCCAGCCCGCCGCCCAGCACCGGCCCACCGACCGCTCCGCGAAGCCCAGCAGCGCCCGGCTCACCAGCGGCCACCGGTCCGCGGACGCCGCCAGCACCGACGCCGCACCGTCCACCACGTACTCCAGCCCGTCGGGCGGCGCCCCGACCACCCGGCCCACCGCCTCCGCCAGCAGCTCGTCCACGGGCTGATCGGTGCTGGTCACGGTGGTTCCTGCTTCCTGGGGCGCGGGGGAGGGGCGCTCCCCATGATGCCGGAGCGCACCGTCCGGCGAGCCGGGTCGGCCGAGCGGGGCGTCCCCGCCGCGGACGATCTGCCGCTCCGCCGGGCCGGCTGCGGCGGAGGGCGGCGGCGGTGACCGGCCGGAGCACCGGCGTCGGCAGCGCCGTCTCCCTCCGCCGCCCGCAGGCCGGCCCCGGGCGCGCACGCACGGCGGCCGCGGGCCCGGGGCCGACCTGACGGGCCGTCAGCGCTCGATCACCTTGGCGAGGATCTCCGGCAGCCGCTTGAGCAGCCCGCCCGCCGCCACCCGGATGCCCAGCAGGACCATCGCCGCGCCGTACAGCAGGCCGACCGGCAGCAGCAGCCACGCCGGGTGGTGGCCCAGCAGCAGGAAGCCGAGCAGCGCGCCGACCGGCAGGCAGCCCACCACGACCCCGATCATCGAGCCGAAGGCGTTGGCCATGACCACGCCGTTCTGCCCGGGCGCGGCGCTGCGCATCGGGTTGCCGTCGGCGGGCAGCGCGAACGGGGCGTACACGCTGATCACGCAGCCCAGTCCGATGCTGGTGCCGAACGCCGCGAACGCCAGGCCGAAGGCCGGCGCGAGGTCCGCCCAGCCGCCGGTGACGGCCGCGACCACCGGGCCGAGCAGCACCAGCACCACGGCGCCGTAGGCGAGGATCGCCGACACCCGGCCGCGCAGCTCGTCCCGGGCGTCCTGACGGGTGCTCAGGGTGGCGGCGACCATCCAGAACCCGGAGCCGTCCATGCCGAACAGGTTGCCGGACTGCAGGCCGAGCATCAGCCCGCCCAGCGCGATCACGTACACCGAGCCCCAACCCTGCACCACCGACAGCGCCGCGATCACGCAGGTCATGCCGATGCCGGTGAAGATCGCGGCCTTGGCGCGCGGCTCGCGCCAGGCGTACCGCAGGTGCCGCTGGGCGACCGTGCCGGCCCGGCCGGCGGGCAGCAGCCGCCAGCCGCGGGCGGCCCGGCCCGAGTGCACCGACGAGGTCTCCACCAGGGTGGAGGAGTCGCCGGAGACCATCAGGTCCTGCAGGCTGCGCAGCCACCAGCGCAGCAGGACGGCCAGCAGGCCCGCGGCGAGCGCCAGTTGCAGCGCGGCGACCAGGTAGGCGCCGTCGCCGGCGGAGCGCACGGCGTCGATCGCCGACACAGGCGGGATCCACCGCACCACCGAGGCGTACGGATGCAGCACCGACAGGTCGAGGCTCTGGCCGGGGCTGCGGACGGAGCTCTGCACGCCCAGGTTGCCGAGCTGCACCAGCACCGCGAACAGCAGGCCGCCGAAGATCGCGAAGTCCTTGCCGCGCCGGCTGGACAGCAGCCGGGCGTTGGCGGCGGCCACCGAGCGGGTCAGCGCGATCAGCAGCACCAGGGTGAGCGGCACGGCGAGCACCGCGACCACCGCCGAGGCCGCGCCCCGCCCGGCCGCCGCGGCGGCGCCGGCCAGCATCAGCAGGCCGATCAGCGGGCCGGGCCCGACCAGGCTGCCGAGCAGGGTGCCGCGCAGCAGGGCGCGCGGCCGCAGCGGCAGCATCGTGAGCCGGGTCGGGTCGGCGCTCTCGTCCCCGGCGAAGAAGAACAGCGGCATGGCGGCCCAGCAGACGGTCAGGCCGGCGGTGAGCACCGCGGCCACGTCGGCGGCGCCCTCCTTGCCGTGCAGCACCACCAGGCCGATGGCCGCGCCCGCGCCGAACACCAGCCCGACGCCGGTGCCGATCAGGTAGCCGGCGGCCCGCCCGGGGCTGCGCCGCAGCCCGTTGCGCAGCAGCCGGACCTTCAGCGAGACCAGCGCGCGGACGACGGCCCGGTCGTCGGCGGCGGAGCCGGGGGCAGTGGTCGGAGCGCTCACCGGTGGCCCCCACCGAGCCAGTCGAGCGCCTGCCCGTCGTCCTCGCGGACGCCGACCAGGCCGAGGAACGCCTGGTGCAGCGAGGTACCGCCGCGCACCTGGTCGATCGGCCCGGCGGCGACCACCTGCCCGGCGTTGACCACCGCGACCCAGTCGCACAGCGACTCGACGAGCTCCATGACGTGGCTGGAGAACACCACGGTCGAGCCGGAGGCGGCGTACCGGGTGAGCACCCCGCGGATGGTCTGCGCGGACACCGGGTCGACGCCCTCGAACGGCTCGTCGAGGAACAGCACGTCGGGGTTGTGCAGCAGCGCGGCCGCGAGGCCGATCTTCTTGCGCATGCCGGTGGAGTAGTCGGCGACCAGCTTGTCGGCCGAGCCGGTCAGGTCGAGCACCGCCAGCAGCTCCTCGGCGCGCCGGTCGGTCTCGGGGCCGGGCAGGCCGCGCAGCCGCCCGTTGTACTGGAGCAGTTCGCGCCCGCTGAGCCGCTCGAACATCCGCAGGCCCTCGGGCAGGATGCCGATCCGGGACTTGACCGCGACCGGGTCCTGCCAGACGTCGGCGCCGTGCACCAGCACCGTCCCGTGGTCGGGTCGCAGCAGGCCGGTGACCATCGACAGCGTGGTGGTCTTGCCGGCGCCGTTCGGGCCGACCAGGCCGATGAACGAGCCCGCGGGCAGGTCGAGGTTGAGTCCGGCGACGGCGGTCTGCGCGCCGAAGCGCTTCCACAGGTCGCGGATCGAGACGGCGGGCGGCGGGGTGGTCGCCTCCATGGCGAGGGGTCTCCTTGTCGAGGTCGGTCCGCGGCCGGCCCGACGGGCGCCGACCGGTTCGGGCGGGTGGAGCGGTGCCGGGGGGCGCCCTGTGCGACCTTATGATCGTTTCGTCTTCCTTCCATCCCCCGAGCGGCGGTATTGAGCCCCTAGGGGTGCGGGCCCCCGCCGACCCACCGCAGCCCGGCAACTACTCGGGGACGCCGTTCGTCCTGCATCCTGAGAAGCGCACGCGCCGTGCGGGGAACGGGAGGTGGCCGCGATGGCCGGTCAGTGGGGATCACCGGCGCCGTACGGGCAGCAGCCCTGGCAGCCCGCGCCGACACCGCAGTCCGCGATGCGCGCCGCGCACGCCGACCGCGAGCGCACCGTCGACGTGCTGAAGGCCGCCTTCGCCGAGGGCCGGCTCACCGCCGCCGAGTACGAGCACCGGATGGCCACGGCCCACCAGGCCGCCACCTACGGCCAGCTGTCCGCGCTGGTGGCCGACCTGCCGGCCGGCCCGGTGGCGGCCCCGTTCGGCGCGCCCGTCCCGGCGACCTTCATGCCGGTGGCGCCCCCGCCGCGCAACGGGCTGGCGGTGGCCTCGGCGATCCTCGGCGGCCTGTGCCTGGTCACCGGCGGCGCCACCGGCCTGCCCGCCGTGATCACCGGCCACCTGGCGCGGGCGCAGATCCGCCGCACCCGGGAGCCCGGCGACAGCCTGGCGCTGACGGGCCTGATCCTGGGCTGGCTGTCGCTGGCCGGCTGGGTGCTGTTCGCGCTGCTGGTCGTCCTGGTGGCGGTGGCGGCCCCGAACCCGTGAGCCGGACCGCGCCGGCGGCGGATCGGCGGCGGGCGGGTGCACCCCGGGCACGAGGACGTCGCACCGCGCTGCCCGACCCGCCTCGACCCGCCCGTCCGGTGCCGGTCCCGCTTCACCGTGCTCCGGGCACCGTCCCGAGGACCGGCCCCGCCGCGGGCGTCCGGGTCGGGGGCCGGTCCGGGAGCCGCCCGCCCGGGCGCGCCCCATTTGTTTTGACCGCCGCCTGTGCGCTAGGTACGCTCTGACCTTGTGCCTGGGGTGTGCCCGGGTCCTTGTGCGTGCCAGCAGATCGGCCGCCGCAGCGGAGACTCCACCCGCTCGGTGTGTGCCGTAGCCGCAGCTCAGCTCATGGGATTCCGTGATTCTTCCCCCGAAGAAGGCCCAACACGCCCGACCGCGTGGGTCGGAGTGTGCGGGCCATACCGCAGGTTAGTTCCACCAAGCCTTGGCACACAGAAAACGGAGAAACGGTGCCTACGATCCAGCAGCTGGTCCGAAAGGGCCGGCAGGACAAGGTCGAGAAGAACAAGACGCCCGCACTGAAGGGTTCGCCCCAGCGCCGCGGCGTCTGCACGCGTGTGTACACGACCACCCCGAAGAAGCCGAACTCGGCTCTCCGCAAGGTCGCCCGTGTGCGCCTCACCAGCGGGATCGAGGTCACCGCTTACATTCCGGGCGAGGGCCACAACCTGCAGGAGCACTCCATCGTGCTGGTCCGCGGTGGCCGTGTGAAGGACCTTCCTGGTGTCCGCTACAAGATCATCCGCGGTTCGCTCGACACCCAGGGTGTCAAGAACCGCAAGCAGGCCCGCAGCCGCTACGGCGCCAAGAAGGAGAAGTAAGAATGCCTCGTAAGGGCCCCGCCCCGAAGCGCCCGGTCATCATCGACCCGGTCTACGGCTCCCCGCTGGTGACCTCGCTGGTCAACAAGATCCTGCTGCACGGCAAGCGCTCCACCGCCGAGCGGATCGTCTACGGCGCCCTCGAGGGCGTCCGTGAGAAGACCGGCGCCGACCCGGTCGTCGCGCTGAAGCGCGCGCTGGAGAACGTCAAGCCGACCCTCGAGGTCAAGTCCCGCCGCGTCGGTGGCGCCACCTACCAGGTGCCGGTCGAGGTCCGCCCGGGCCGCGCCAACACCCTGGCGCTGCGCTGGCTGGTCGGCTACTCCCGCGCCCGCCGCGAGAAGACCATGACCGAGCGTCTGCTCAACGAGATCCTCGACGCCAGCAACGGCCTGGGCGCTTCCGTGAAGCGTCGCGAGGACACCCACAAGATGGCCGAGTCCAACAAGGCCTTCGCGCACTACCGCTGGTAGTCCGAACCCCGTCACTAGACAGAGAGAGAACGAGCCACCATGGCTGCAACCTCCCTTGACCTCGCCAAGGTCCGCAACATCGGGATCATGGCGCACATCGACGCGGGCAAGACCACCACCACCGAGCGGATCCTGTTCTACACCGGTGTCTCGTACAAGATCGGTGAGGTCCACGATGGCGCTGCCACCATGGACTGGATGGAGCAGGAGCAGGAGCGCGGCATCACCATCACGTCCGCCGCGACGACCTGCCACTGGACCCTCGACGGTGTCGACAACACGATCAACATCATCGACACCCCGGGCCACGTCGACTTCACCGTCGAGGTGGAGCGCTCGCTGCGCGTCCTCGACGGTGGCGTGACCGTGTTCGACGGCGTCGCCGGTGTCGAGCCCCAGTCCGAGACCGTGTGGCGGCAGGCTGACCGCTACGGCGTCCCGCGCATCTGCTTCATCAACAAGCTGGACCGCACGGGCGCCAACTTCTTCTTCTGCGTGCAGACCATCGTGGACCGCCTCGGCGCCACCCCGCTGGTCATGCAGCTGCCGATCGGCGCCGAGGCCGACTTCACCGGCGTCGTCGACCTGGTGAAGATGAAGGCCCTGGTCTACTCGGCCGACGCGCCCAAGGGCGAGATGTACGACGTCGTCGACATCCCGGCCGACCTCGTCGAGCAGGCCGCGGAGTACCGCGAGGCCCTGATCGACACCGTGTCGAACGTCAGCGACGAGGTGATGGAGCTCGCCCTGGAGGGTGAGGACATCCCCGAGGACGTGCTGAACGCCGCGATCCGCAAGGGCACCCTGAACTCGGACTTCACCCCGATCTTCTGCGGCTCCGCCTTCAAGAACAAGGGCGTCCAGCCCCTGCTCGACGCGGTCGTGCGCTACCTGCCGTCGCCGCTCGACATCGAGGGCATCGAGGGCACCAAGCCCGGCAACGACGAAGAGAAGATCGTCCGCCAGGCCTCCGACGACGAGCCGCTGGCCGCGCTGGCGTTCAAGATCATGTCGGACCCGCACCTCGGCAAGCTCACCTTCGTCCGCGTGTACTCCGGCCGTCTCGAGTCCGGCACCCAGGTGCTGAACTCGGTGAAGGGCAAGAAGGAGCGCATCGGCAAGATCTACCGCATGCACGCGAACAAGCGTGAGGAGATCGACTCGGTGGGCGCCGGCGACATCATCGCCGTGATGGGTCTCAAGCAGACCACCACCGGTGAGACGCTGTCGGACGACAAGAACCCGGTCATCCTGGAGTCCATGGACTTCCCGGCCCCGGTCATCCGCGTCGCCATCGAGCCCAAGTCCAAGGGCGACCAGGAGAAGCTGGGTGTCGCCATCCAGCGTCTCGCCGAGGAGGACCCGTCCTTCCAGGTCAACACGGACGAGGAGACCGGCCAGACCATCATCGCGGGTATGGGCGAGCTGCACCTCGAGGTGCTGGTCGACCGTATGCGCCGTGAGTTCAAGGTCGAGGCCAACGTCGGCAAGCCGCAGGTCGCGTACCGCGAGACGATCCGCAAGGCCGTCGAGCGCATCGACTACACGCACAAGAAGCAGACCGGTGGCTCCGGCCAGTTCGCGAAGATCCAGATCGCGATCGAGCCGCTGGAGTCCGGCGAGGGCTACGAGTTCGTCAACAAGGTCACCGGTGGCCGCGTGCCGAAGGAGTACATCCCCTCGGTCGACGCCGGTTGCCAGGAGGCCATGGAGTTCGGCGTTCTCGCCGGCTACCCGCTCCAGGGCGTCCGCGTGAGCCTGCTCGACGGTGCGTCGCACGACGTCGACTCGTCCGAGCTCGCGTTCAAGATCGCCGGTTCCATGGCGTTCAAGGAAGGTGCCAAGAAGGCGTCGCCGGCTCTGCTGGAGCCGATGATGGCCGTCGAGGTCACCACCCCCGAGGACTACATGGGCGACGTGATCGGCGACATCAACTCCCGCCGTGGCCAGATCCGGGCCATGGAGGAGCGTCACGGCGCCCGCGTCGTCAAGGCGCTGGTGCCGCTCTCCGAGATGTTCGGCTACGTCGGTGACCTGCGCAGCAAGACCTCTGGTCGCGCAAGCTACTCGATGCAGTTCGACTCGTACGCCGAGGTTCCGCGGAACGTGGCGGACGACATCATCGCCAAGGCCAAGGGCGAGTGACGTCCCGGTAATCGGGATGAATCAGACCCTTTAGGCTAGAAGGAGGGCACCCGGGCGTTCACCCGCCCGGGTTCCGCCCGGGAGCCCTCCGGCACCCCCACCCGCGGGACGGCATGGGGCGCCACCAGCGCCCCGTTCCAATAACCCGATCCAGACCAACTGACGTCGTACGGCGTACAGAACTGTCCTCAGGAGGACTGCAGTGGCGAAGGCGAAGTTCGAGCGGACGAAGCCCCACGTCAACATCGGCACCATCGGTCACATCGACCACGGTAAGACCACGCTGACCGCGGCCATCACCAAGGTGCTGCACGACGCGTACCCGGACATCAACCCCTTCACGCCGTTCGACCAGATCGACAAGGCGCCGGAGGAGCGTCAGCGCGGTATCACCATCTCCATCGCGCACGTCGAGTACCAGACCGAGGCGCGTCACTACGCCCACGTCGACTGCCCGGGTCACGCCGACTACATCAAGAACATGATCACCGGTGCGGCTCAGATGGACGGCGCGATCCTCGTCGTCGCCGCCACCGACGGCCCGATGCCGCAGACCAAGGAGCACGTCCTCCTGGCCCGCCAGGTCGGCGTCCCCTACATCGTCGTCGCCCTGAACAAGGCCGACATGGTGGACGACGAGGAGATCCTGGAGCTCGTCGAGCTCGAGGTCCGTGAGCTCCTCTCCGAGTACGAGTTCCCGGGCGACGACCTGCCGGTCGTCCGCGTCTCCGCGCTGAAGGCGCTGGAGGGCGACAAGGAGTGGGGCGAGAAGCTCCTCGGCCTGATGCACGCGGTCGACGAGGCCATCCCGACCCCGGCTCGCCTCACCGACCAGCCGTTCCTGATGCCGATCGAGGACGTCTTCACGATCACCGGTCGTGGCACCGTCGTCACCGGTCGTATCGAGCGCGGTATCCTCAAGGTCAACGAGACCGTCGACATCATCGGCATCAAGAACACCAAGACCACCACCACGGTCACCGGTATCGAGATGTTCCGCAAGCTGCTCGACGAGGGCCAGGCCGGTGAGAACGTCGGTCTGCTGCTCCGCGGCATCAAGCGCGAGGACGTCGAGCGCGGCCAGGTCATCATCAAGCCGGGTTCGGTCACCCCGCACACCGACTTCGAGGCCCAGGCCTACATCCTGTCGAAGGACGAGGGTGGCCGTCACACCCCGTTCTTCAACAACTACCGCCCGCAGTTCTACTTCCGTACCACGGACGTGACCGGCGTCGTGACCCTCCCCGAGGGCACCGAGATGGTCATGCCGGGCGACAACACCGCCATGACCGTCCAGCTGATCCAGCCGGTCGCCATGGAGGAGGGCCTGAAGTTCGCCATCCGTGAGGGTGGCCGCACCGTCGGCGCCGGCCAGGTCACCAAGATCGTCAAGTAATTGCCGATCTGACCCTGGTCCGTCGCAGGACAGGCTCACGCAGCGGGTCCGCTCCCTCTCGGGGGAGCGGGCCCGCTCGCGTTTTTCTCCCGGCCGGGTGCAACGCCGGCGGCCGTCCGAGGCACTGGAAGGGGTGGAGCCGACCCGCCGGGGCGGACCGGGACAGGGGGAGGGCGCCGGTGGACGCCGACCAGGTGCTGCACGAGTTCGTCGCCGCCCGCCGGACGGCGCTGTTCCGCAGCGCCTACCTGCTGTGCGGCGACCGCGACGAGGCCGACGACCTGGTGCAGGCGACGCTGGTCAAGGTGATCCTCGGCCGGCGCCGACTGCGGCGGATCGAGCACCTGGACGCCTACGCCCGCAAGACGCTGGTGAACACCTTCATCGCCGCCCGCCGCCGGTTCTGGCGGCGCGAGCAGGCCTACGGCGAGCTGCCCGAAACCGCCGCGGCGCACCCCGAGCCGGAGCTCGGCGTCGCCGTTCGGGCCGCCCTGGCCGGGCTGTCGCCCGGACAGCGGGCGGTCGTGGTGCTCCGCTACTGGGAGGACCTCGGCGTCGCGGACACCGCGGAGCTGCTCGGGATGCCGGAGAGCACCGTCCGCAGCCACGCGGCCCGCGGCCTGGCGAAGCTGCGCGCCCTCGTCCCGCAGGACATCGACCAGTTGCAGGGGGACCGGCCATGACCGGGCACGCGCAGATCCGACAGCTCCTGGAACGGGCCCTGGTGGAGCCGCCCGCCGTCGCGGACGACCGGCCGCTGTTCGCGCGCGCCGCGCGGATCCGCCGCCGGCGCCGCACCGGACTGGGCCTGGCGGCGGCCGGCCTGCTGCTCGCCGGGGCCTTCCTCCCGGCCTGGGGCCCGCCGGACCGGCGGACCGCCGCGGACCGGCCGGAGCGGCGACAGGCGGAACGGCTGCGGGCCCTGCTGCCGGCCGGCACCGGCGCGGTCGAGCGCGCCGCACCGGTTCCCGGGCCGGCCGGCGGACCGCTGGACGGCGTCTACTGGATCCGCAAGGACGGCCGGCTCGGGGTGATCCGGATCGAGACCGGTACCGCGACCTCCGCGTCGCTGAGCTGCACGCCCGAACTGCCGGCCGCCGCCACCCGCACCTGCACGTTCCAGGCGGTGCGACGGCACGAGGAACTGACGGTGGACCAGCGGCCCGATCCCGAGGGGCGGTCGGAGCTGGCCTGGGGGAGGAGCGTCGACGCCGTCCTGCTGCTGCCGGACGGGCGGGCGCTGTTCGTGGACGCGATCAGCGGCTACCGCGGTTCGCGGGCTCCCGGGCCGGCGATGGACGCGCCGCCGCTGACCGCGGATCAGGTGCGCGACCTGGCACGGCGGCCCGAGCTGGCCGGGGGCGGCGGAGGCGGGGTGTGAGCAAGGGCGCAGGGCCCGCTGATTGGCGTAGCGGGCGCGCCTTGTGGCAGGATGTCTGAGTTGCTCGGTTGAGTACCGATGCTGCGCGCCTCCCGCCGGGAGGACCGGAAGCGAGTCCCATGTACTCGTCGTTCCCGTGAATGGCCGTCCATGTGCCCACGTGCTGTGTGTGGGTGCAGTGGTGTGTAAGCGACACCGCGGCAGCTGCGGGGCGAAAGTACGGGAATCTTCCGGGAAGCGTATGCGGGGTCTCGGCCCGGCTCACCTCTCCTCCAGCAGTTCGAAACCGACGAGATCGTTCGCCGGTTTTTTGCAAGCGCGAGTGCGACACGCCCGAGCGCGGGGGTCGGAGAGGGGTCGTGAAGTAACTCATTGAACGAAGGACTACGAAGTAGCCATGGCGGGACAGAAGATCCGCATCCGGCTCAAGGCCTACGACCACGAGGTCATCGACTCCTCGGCGAAGAAGATCGTCGAGACGGTGATCCGCACTGGTGCGCAGGTCGCGGGCCCGGTGCCGCTGCCCACTGAGAAGAACGTGTACTGCGTCATCCGCTCGCCGCACAAGTACAAGGACTCGCGCGAGCACTTCGAGATGCGCACTCACAAGCGTCTGATCGACATCCTCGACCCCACGCCGAAGACGGTTGACTCGCTGATGCGTCTCGACCTGCCGGCGGGCGTCGACATCGAGATCAAGCTCTGAGAGGCGCACCGAAGATGGCTAAGCAGATTAAGGGCATCCTGGGCGAGAAGCTCGGCATGACCCAGGTCTGGGACGAGAACAACCGGGTCGTCCCGGTGACCGTCGTCAAGGCCGGGCCGAATGTCGTGACCCAGGTCCACACCGCCGACAGCCCGGCCGGCTACGACGCCGTGCAGATCGGCTTCGGCGAGATCGACCCCCGCAAGGTGAACAAGCCCCTCCAGGGCCACTTCGCCAAGGCCGGTGTCACCCCGCGCCGCCACCTGGTCGAGCTGCGTACCTCGGACGCGTCCGAGTACACCCTGGGCCAGGAGATCACTGCCGAGACCTTCGAGGCGGGTGTCAAGGTCGACGTGACCGGCACCTCCAAGGGCAAGGGCTTCGCCGGTGTCATGAAGCGTCACAACTTCAAGGGCCTCGGCGCCGGTCACGGCACCCAGCGCAAGCACCGCTCGCCCGGTTCCATCGGTGGCTGCGCCACCCCGGGTCGTGTCTTCAAGGGCCTGCGCATGGCGGGTCGGATGGGCCACGAGCGTGTGACCACCCAGAACCTGACCGTTCACGCGGTCGACGCGGAGAAGGGTCTGCTCCTCATCAAGGGCGCGATCCCGGGCCCGAACGGCGGCCTCGTCCTCGTCCGCACCGCGGCGAAGGGGCTGTGAGGAAATGACCAGCATTGACATCCTGTCGCCGGCCGGCGACAAGACCGGCAGCCTCGAGCTGCCCGCCGAGATCTTCGACGCCAAGGTCAGCGTTCCGCTGATGCACCAGGTCGTCGTGGCGCAGCTCGCCGCGGCCCGCCAGGGCACCCACAAGGCGAAGAACCGCGGCGAGGTCCGTGGCGGCGGCAAGAAGCCGTACCGCCAGAAGGGCACCGGCCGCGCCCGTCAGGGCTCGACCCGCGCGCCGCAGTTCACCGGTGGTGGCGTCGTGCACGGTCCCGTGCCGCGTGACTACTCGCAGCGGACCCCGAAGAAGATGATCGCCGCCGCCCTGCGCAGCGCGCTCACCGACCGGGCCCGTCACGAGCGCATCCACGTCGTCACCGGCGTGACCGCGACCGAGACCCCGTCGACCAAGGCCGCCAAGGCTCTGTTCGGCAAGATCTCCGAGCGCAAGAACCTCCTCCTGGTGGTCGAGCGCGAGGACGAGCTGGGCATCCTGTCCGCTCGCAACCTGGCGAACGTGCACATCCTGGACGCCGGCCAGCTGAACACCTACGACGTGCTCGTCTCCGACGATGTGGTCTTCACCCAGGCCGCCTTCGAGCGTTTCGTGGCCGGTCCGGCCGCGTCCGCCAAGGCCGTTGCTGCTGAGGGCGAGCTCGAAGGGACTGCCGCCTGATGAGCGAGATCACCTCCAAGACGTTCACGGACCCCCGTGACGTCCTGATCAAGCCGGTTATCTCGGAGAAGAGCTACTCGCTCCTCGACGAGAACAAGTACACGTTCGTCGTGGCTCCCGGTGCCAACAAGACCCAGATCAAGCAGGCCGTCGAGTCGGTCTTCTCGGTCAAGGTCGAGGCCGTGAACACGCTGAACCGCCAGGGCAAGCGCAAGCGCTCCCGCACCGGTTTCGGCAAGCGCAAGGACACCAAGCGCGCGATCGTGACGCTGGCCGAGGGCAACCGCATCGACATCTTCGGTGGTCCGGTCGCCTGACCCTCGGGTCAGGGACTGCGATCGTCGTAAAGGACGAGGACAGAAATGGGTATCCGCAAGTACAAGCCGACTACGCCGGGCCGTCGTGGCTCCAGCGTGGCCGACTTCGTCGAAATCACGCGGTCCACGCCGGAGAAGTCGCTGGTTCGCCCGCTGCACAGCAAGGGCGGCCGTAACAACGCCGGTCGTGTCACTGCTCGCCACCAGGGTGGCGGCCACAAGCGCGCCTACCGTCTGATCGACTTCCGTCGTCACGACAAGGACGGCGTGCCGGCCAAGGTCGCTCACATCGAGTACGACCCCAACCGCACCGCGCGCATCGCGCTCCTGCACTACGCGGACGGCGAGAAGCGCTACATCATCGCCCCCCGCGGCGTCGCGCAGGGTGACCGGATCGAGAACGGCGCTGGCGCCGACATCAAGCCGGGCAACAACCTGCCGCTGCGCAACATCCCGGTCGGTACCACCATCCACGCGGTGGAGCTCCGTCCCGGCGGTGGCGCCAAGCTGGCCCGCTCCGCGGGTTCCGGCATTCAGCTGCTCGCCCGTGAGGGTCGCATGGCGCACCTGCGCATGCCCTCCGGTGAGATCCGCCTGGTGGACGCGCGCTGCCGCGCGACCGTCGGCGAGGTCGGCAACGCCGAGCAGTCGAACATCAACTGGGGCAAGGCCGGCCGTATGCGCTGGAAGGGCGTCCGCCCGACCGTGCGTGGTGTGGCCATGAACCCGATCGACCACCCGCACGGTGGTGGTGAGGGTAAGACCTCCGGTGGTCGCCACCCGGTCTCGCCGTGGGGCAAGCCCGAGGGCCGCACCCGTCGCCCGAACAAGGCGTCGGACAAGCTCATCGTGCGCCGCCGCAAGACCAACAAGAAGCGCTAGGAGCAGGTCAGATGCCGCGCAGTCTCAAGAAGGGCCCCTTCATCGACGACCACCTTCAGAAGAAGGTGGACGTGCAGAACGAGGCGGGCACGCAGAACGTCATCAAGACCTGGTCCCGTCGTTCCGTGATCTCCCCGGCCATGCTCGGCCACACGATCGCGGTTCACGATGGCCGCAAGCACGTCCCGGTGTTCGTCACCGAGTCGATGGTCGGCCACAAGCTCGGCGAGTTCGCTCCCACGCGCACCTTCAAGGGGCACGTGAAGGAAGACCGCAAGTCGAAGCGTCGCTAATCGCGATTTGCTCCGCGAGCTGTAGCGCCAGAACGACAAAGTGACTTACTCCATTAAGGGGACAACCATGGAAGCCAGGGCCCAGGCGCGGTACATCCGCGTCACGCCCATGAAGGCCCGCCGCGTGGTGGACCTCATCCGTGGCCTGCCGGCCACGGAGGCCCAGGCGGTCCTGCGTTTCGCTCCGCAGGCTGCCACCGTGCCGGTCGGCAAGGTGCTGAACAGCGCCATCGCCAACGCCGCGCACAACTACAACCACTCCAACGTGGACGACCTCTACATCTCCGAGGCGTACGTTGACGAGGGTCCGACCCTGAAGCGGTTCCGTCCGCGCGCCCAGGGCCGTGCCTACCGGATCCGCAAGCGGACCAGCCACATCACCGTGGTCGTCAGCAGCAAGGAAGGGACCCGGTAATGGGCCAGAAGGTTAACCCGCACGGGTTCCGCCTCGGCATCAGCACGGACTTCAAGTCCCGCTGGTACGCCGACAAGCTGTACAAGGACTACGTCAAGGAAGACGTCGCGATCCGCCGTCTCATGACGAAGGGCATGGAGCGCGCCGGCATCTCGAAGGTCGAGATCGAGCGCACCCGTGACCGCGTCCGCGTGGACATCCACACCGCCCGTCCGGGCATCGTGATCGGCCGCCGCGGCGCGGAGGCCGACAAGATCCGGGGCAACCTGGAGAAGCTGACCGGCAAGCAGGTCCAGCTGAACATCCTCGAGGTCAAGAACCCCGAGCTGGACGCCCAGCTCGTGGCTCAGGGCGTCGCGGAGCAGCTGTCCTCCCGCGTCTCCTTCCGTCGCGCCATGCGCAAGAGCATGCAGTCGACCATGAAGGCCGGCGCCAAGGGCATCAAGGTCCAGTGCTCCGGTCGTCTCGGCGGCGCCGAGATGAGCCGTTCGGAGTTCTACCGCGAGGGCCGTGTGCCGCTGCACACCCTGCGCGCGAACGTCGACTACGGCTTCTTCGAGGCCAAGACCACCTTCGGCCGCATCGGCGTGAAGGTCTGGATCTACAAGGGCGACGTCAAGAACATCGCCGAGGTCCGCGCTGAGAACGCCGCTGCCCGCTCCGGCAACCGTCCGGCCCGTCCCGAGGGCGGTCGTCCCGCCCGCGGTGGCGAGCGCCGCGGTGGCGAGCGCGGTGGCCGCGGCCGTCGTCCCGCCGCTGCTGCTGCCGAGGCCCAGGCCCCGGCTGCCGCGGTCGAGGCTCCGGCTGCTGAGAACACCGGAACGGAGGCCTGACCCTCATGCTGATCCCCCGTCGGGTCAAGCACCGCAAGCAGCACCACCCGAAGCGCTCCGGCGCCTCGAAGGGTGGCACCGAGCTGGCGTTCGGCCAGTTCGGCATCCAGGCCGTGACCCCGGCCTACGTGACGAACCGTCAGATCGAGTCCGCTCGTATCGCGATCACCCGTCACATCCGTCGTGGCGGCAAGGTCTGGATCAACATCTACCCGGACCGCCCGCTGACCAAGAAGCCGGCCGAGACCCGCATGGGTTCCGGTAAGGGTTCGCCGGAGTGGTGGATCGCGAACGTGCACCCGGGTCGGGTCATGTTCGAACTGTCGTACCCGAACGAGAAGATTGCCCGCGAGGCGCTCACGCGTGCCGCGCACAAGCTTCCGATGAAGTGCCGGATCGTTCGGCGCGAGGACGGTGAGAGCTGATGTCGGCCGCTACCAAGGCTGCTGAGCTTCGCGAGCTGGACAACGAGGCGCTCGTTGCCAAGCTCCGTGAGGCCAAGGAGGAGCTGTTCAACCTCCGCTTCCAGGCGGCGACCGGGCAGCTCGACAACCACGGACGGCTCCGGCTGGTCCGTAAGGACATCGCGCGGATCTACACCCTGATGCGCGAGCGCGAGCTGGGCATCGAGACGGTGGAGAACGCCTGATGACTGAGAACACCAACGAGACGCGCGGCTTCCGCAAGACCCGTGAGGGTCTCGTCGTCAGCGACAAGATGGACAAGACCGTCGTCGTCGCCGTCGAGGACCGCGTCAAGCACGCGCTGTACGGCAAGGTCATCCGCCGTACCAACAAGCTGAAGGCGCACGACGAGCAGAACGCGTGCGGTGTCGGCGACCGTGTCCTCCTGATGGAGACCCGGCCGCTGTCCGCGACGAAGCGCTGGCGCGTCGTCGAGATCCTCGAGAAGGCCAAGTAACAAGGTTGTTCGCGGTACGGCCGTATGTGCACCAGGCCCGCAAGGGCGCGGGTGTGAGCAGCGGCCGGCCCGTCAACACTTGTTGACGATCAGGAGAAAGCTGTGATCCAGCAGGAGTCGCGACTGCGCGTCGCCGACAACACGGGTGCCAAGGAGATCCTCTGCATCCGCGTTCTCGGTGGCTCCGGTCGCCGCTACGCCGGTATCGGGGACGTCATCGTCGCCACCGTCAAGGACGCGATCCCCGGCGGTTCGGTGAAGAAGGGCGACGTCGTGAAGTGCGTCGTCGTTCGCACCGTCAAGGAGCGCCGTCGTCCGGACGGTTCGTACATCCGTTTCGACGAGAACGCCGCTGTCGTCCTCAAGAACACCGATGGCGACCCCCGCGGTACCCGCATCTTCGGCCCGGTGGGCCGCGAGCTGCGTGACAAGAAGTTCATGAAGATCATCTCGCTGGCGCCGGAGGTGCTCTGACCCATGGCGAACAGCATGAAGATCAAGAAGGGTGACCTGGTCCAGGTCATCACCGGCAAGGACAAGGGCAAGCAGGGCAAGGTCATTCAGGCCATGCCGGCTGACAACAAGGTCCTGGTCGAGGGTGTCAACCGGGTCAAGAAGCACACCAAGCCGGGCCCCGGCACCCAGGGTGGCATCGTGACCGTCGAGGCCCCGGTGCACGTCTCCAACGTCCAGCTGGTCGTGGAGAAGGACGGCAAGAAGGTCGTTACCCGCGTCGGCTACCGCTTCGACGACCAGGGCAACAAGATCCGCGTTGCCAAGCGGACGGGTGAGGACATCTGATGTCTGAGACGACTGTTGAGAAGGTGGCCCCCCGCCTCAAGGAGAAGTACCTCTCCGAGGTCAAGGGCCAGCTGAACGAGCAGTTCTCGTACGAGAACGTCATGCTGATCCCCGGCCTGGTCAAGGTCGTGGTCAACATGGGTGTCGGCGAGGCTGCCCGTGACAGCAAGCTGATCGAGGGTGCCATCAAGGACCTGACCGCGATCACCGGTCAGAAGCCGGCCGTCACCAAGGCCCGCAAGTCCATCGCGCAGTTCAAGCTGCGCGAGGGCCAGCCGATCGGTGCCCACGTCACCCTCCGTGGTGACCGCATGTGGGAGTTCGTGGACCGTCTGGTGTCGCTGGCTCTGCCGCGTATCCGTGACTTCCGCGGCCTCTCTCCGAAGCAGTTCGACGGCCGTGGCAACTACACCTTCGGTCTGACCGAGCAGGTCATGTTCCACGAGATCGACCAGGACAAGGTCGACCGTCAGCGCGGTATGGACATCACCGTCGTGACCACCGCTCAGACCGACGATGAGGGCCGGGCGCTGCTGCGCGCTCTGGGCTTCCCGTTCAAGGAGGCGTGAGCCATGGCGAAGAAGGCCCTGATCGCTAAGTCCGAGCGCAAGCCGAAGTTCGGCGTCCGGGCGTACACCCGGTGCCAGCGCTGCGGCCGTCCGCACTCGGTGTACCGCAAGTTCGGCCTGTGCCGTGTGTGCCTCCGTGAGATGGCCCACCGCGGCGAGCTGCCGGGCGTGACCAAGAGCTCCTGGTAATCCCTTACCGCCAGCTCTGCAGCGAAGCAGTGTGCCCGACCCCCCGGCTTTTGGAGTCCCGCGAGGGATCCCGTAAGGTTGTGGGGTCGGGCCCCTGCCACGGCGTCTTTCCGGACGTTCCGTGGCTCTCTGAATGAGGGCACCGCAACCCAGTCTTACTACGTCGTAGGTCCCCTGCGCTTGTGCCCCTTTCGCACTCTTTCGCGAGTGCGCGGAGGGGGACCTGGCGCGGAGAAACCACGGCGAGAGAGGCCTGAGGCCACCATGACCATGACCGACCCGATCGCAGACATGCTCACTCGTCTGCGTAACGCCAACTCGGCGTACCACGACTCCGTCGTGATGCCGTCGAGCAAGATCAAGGCGCACGTCGCCGAGATCCTGCAGCAGGAGGGTTACATCTCCTCCTACAAGGTTGAGGACCCCGCCGAGAACGAGGTTGGCAAGAAGCTGACCATCGAGCTCAAGTTCGGTCCGAACCGTGAGCGCTCCATCGCCGGCATCAAGCGCATCAGCAAGCCGGGTCTGCGTGTTTACGCAAAGTCCACCAACCTGCCGAAGGTGCTCGGCGGCCTGGGCGTGGCGATCATCTCCACGTCTTCCGGCCTCCTGACCGACAAGCAGGCCGCCAAGAAGGGCGTAGGCGGAGAAGTTCTCGCCTACGTCTGGTAATTCGGGAAACGGAGGTACAGCAATGTCGCGCATTGGACGGCTGCCCATCCAGGTTCCCGCTGGTGTGGACGTCACCATCGACGGCCAGACGGTCTCGGTGAAGGGCCCCAAGGGTTCGCTCACCCACGTCGTCGCCGCGCCGATCGAGATCGGCAAGGGCGAGGACGGCACTCTGGTCGTCACCCGCCCGAACGACGAGCGTCAGTCGAAGGCCCTGCACGGCCTGTCGCGCACGCTGGTGGCGAACATGATCACCGGCGTGACCGCGGGCTACCGCAAGTCGCTGGAGATCAGCGGTGTCGGTTACCGAGTCACGGCGAAGGGCTCCAACATGGAGTTCGCGCTGGGCTACAGCCACCCGATCCTGGTCGAGGCGCCGGAGGGCATCACCTTCGTCGTCGAGTCGCCCACCAAGTTCCACGTGGACGGCACCGACAAGCAGAAGGTCGGCGAGGTCGCCGCGAAGATCCGCAAGCTGCGCAAGCCCGACCCGTACAAGGCCAAGGGCGTCAAGTACGCGGGCGAGGTCATCCGCCGCAAGGTCGGAAAGAGTGGTAAGTAAGCGATGAGCGTCTCTGTCAAGATCGGCAAGGGCAACGCCTACAAGAACGCCGCCCGCAAGCGCCGCGCCATTCGCGTTCGCAAGCGCGTCGTCGGCACCGAGGTGCGTCCGCGCCTCGTCGTGACGCGTTCGAACCGCCACATGGTCGCCCAGGTCATCGACGACGCCAAGGGTCACACCCTGGCGTCGGCGTCCACCCTCGACGTGTCCATCAAGGGCACCGAGGGCGACAAGACCGAGCTGGCCAAGAAGGTCGGAAGCCTGGTCGCCGAGCGCGCCAAGGCTGCCGGCGTCGAGTCGGTCGTCTTCGACCGCGCGGGCAACCGGTACGCCGGCCGCATCGCCGCCCTGGCGGACGCGGCCCGTGAGGCCGGGCTCGACTTCTAAGCCGCTCGTCGACTCTGTCGGCGGACGTAAACGAGAGAGGTAATTCCAATGGCTGGACCCCAGCGCCGCGAAGGCGGCGCCGGTCGCGGCACGGGTGGCGAGCGGCGCGACCGTAAGCGCGACGAGCGGGGCGGCGCCCCGGTCGCCGAGAAGACTGCTTACGTCGAGCGCGTCGTCGCGATCAACCGTGTCGCCAAGGTTGTCAAGGGTGGTCGTCGTTTCAGCTTCACCGCGCTGGTCGTGGTGGGCGACGGTGACGGCACCGTGGGTGTCGGTTACGGCAAGGCGAAGGAGGTTCCGGCCGCCATCGCCAAGGGCGTTGAGGAGGCCAAGAAGAACTTCTTCAAGGTCCCCCGTATCCAGGGCACCATCCCGCACCCCATCCAGGGCGAGAAGGCCGCCGGCGTCGTGCTGCTGAAGCCGGCGTCCCCCGGTACCGGTGTCATCGCCGGTGGTCCGGTGCGTGCCGTCCTGGAGTGCGCCGGCGTTCACGACATCCTGTCGAAGTCGCTCGGCTCGGACAACGCGATCAACATCGTGCACGCCACCGTGGCCGCTCTGAAGGGCCTCGTGCGCCCCGAGGAGATCGCCGCCCGTCGTGGCCTGCCCCTGGAGGACGTGGCCCCGGCCGCGCTGCTCCGGGCCCGTGCGGCTGGGGTGAGCGCCTGATGGCTCGCCTGAAGGTCACTCAGACCAAGTCGTACATCGGTAGCAAGCAGAACCACCGTGACACCCTCCGTTCGCTCGGCCTGAAGCGGCTGAACGACACCGTGGTGAAGGAGGACCGCCCGGAGATCCGCGGCATGGTCCACACCGTTCGTCACCTCGTCACGGTCGAGGAGGTGGACTGATCATGTCTGACAACCCGATCAAGATCCACAACCTGCGTCCCGCCCCGGGCGCCAAGACCGACAAGATCCGCGTCGGTCGTGGTGAGGGCTCCAAGGGTAAGACCGCCGGTCGTGGTACCAAGGGCACCAAGGCCCGCTACCAGGTTCCGCAGCGCTTCGAGGGTGGCCAGATGCCCCTCCACATGCGCCTGCCGAAGCTGAAGGGCTTCAAGAACCCGGCCCACAAGCAGTTCCAGGTCGTGAACCTGGACCGCCTGGCCGAGCTCTACCCGAACGGTGGCGAGGTCACCGTCGCCGACCTGGTCGCCAAGGGCGCCGTTCGCAAGAACGAGCTCGTCAAGGTTCTCGGCCAGGGCGACATCGCGGTGGCGCTGCAGGTGACGGTCGACGCCGTCTCCGGCTCCGCCGCCGAGAAGATCACCGCCGCGGGCGGCTCGGTCACCGAGCTGCTGTGACGTCGCTGATCTGACGCACGGACAGAAACCGGGCCCCGCACCCCTCTTGAGAAAGAGGGGCGCGGGGCCCGGCCGCGTTTCCGGCCCGGGCGGGCCTGAACACCTGTGCTGGATTTGTGTGTCAAACCCGGGCAAGCCGTACCCCATGCGTGGGGGACCGGCAGCGCGCGCTTCTGCGGAGCACCCGGGCACTGTTAGAGTCCGTGAAGTTCCCTTTCCCCACATCAGGACCGACCCTTCCGCCGACGACGCGCGGGAGGCGCAGGAGGCACCGTGCTCAGTGCGTTCGCGCGGGCGTTCCAGACGCCCGACCTGCGCAAGAAGCTGCTGTTCACGCTGGGCATCATGGTGCTGTTCCGGCTGGGCGCCCACATTCCGATGCCCGGGATCAACTTCGAGGCCGTGCACGCGTGCGTGAAGGGTCAGAACGAGGGTCTGTTCGGGCTGGTCAACCTGTTCAGCGGCAACGCGCTGCTGCAACTGACCATCTTCGCGCTCGGCATCATGCCGTACATCACGGCCAGCATCATCCTGCAGCTGCTCACCGTGGTGATCCCACGGCTGGAGGCCCTGAAGAAGGAGGGGCAGTCCGGCCAGGCGAAGATCACCCAGTACACCCGCTACCTGACCATCGCGCTGGCGGTGCTGCAGGGCACCGGCATCCTCGCGACCGCGTCCAGCGGCGCGCTCTTCTCCGGCTGCCCGCAGGGCGGGAACATCGTGCCGGACACGTCGATCTTCCGGATCGCCACCATGGTCATCATCATGACCGCCGGCACCACCGTGATCATGTGGCTGGGTGAGCTGATCACCGACCGCGGCATCGGCAACGGCATGTCGATCCTGATCTTCACCTCGATCGCGGCCGGCTTCCCCGGCTCGATGTGGGCGATCAAGGGCTCCGGCAAGCTGCTGGACGGCTGGGGCGAGTTCGCCGCGGTCATCCTGGTCGGCATCATCGTGGTCTGCCTGGTCATCTTCGTCGAGCAGGCGCAGCGCCGGATCCCGGTGCAGTACGCGAAGCGGATGATCGGCCGCCGGGCGTTCGGCGGCACCTCGACCTACATCCCGCTGAAGGTCAACCAGGCCGGTGTGATCCCGGTCATCTTCGCCTCCTCGCTGCTGTACATCCCGGCGCTGGTGGTGCAGCTGACCAACTCGCAGGCGGGCTGGGCGATCTGGATCAAGAACCACTTCATCAAGGGTGACCACCCGATCTACATGGCCACCTACTTCGTGCTGATCGTGTTCTTCGCCTTCTTCTACGTCGCCATCTCCTTCAACCCCGAAGAAGTTGCCGACAATATGAAGAAGTATGGTGGGTTCATCCCGGGCATCCGGGCCGGCCGACCGACGGCCGAGTACCTGAACTACGTGCTCACCCGCATCACGTGGCCGGGTTCGCTGTACCTGGGCCTGATCGCGTTGATCCCGATGGTCGCCCTCGTCGCCTTCGGGCAGCAGACCAACTTCCCGTTCGGCGGCACCTCCGTGCTCATCGTCGTCGGTGTCGGACTCGAAACTGTGAAGCAGATCGAGAGCCAACTCCAGCAGCGCAATTACGAAGGGTTCCTCCGCTGATGCGAATCGTCCTCGTCGGACCCCCCGGGGCCGGGAAGGGTACTCAGGCGCACGTTCTGGCCAAGACCCTGTCCATTCCCCACATCTCCACCGGTGACCTCTTCCGTGCCAACATCAGCCAGGGCACCCCGCTGGGTGTCGAGGCGAAGTCCTACATGGACGCCGGGCGCCTGGTGCCCGACGAGGTGACCATCGGGATGGCCAAGGACCGCATGCTCCAGCCGGACGCCGCCAAGGGCTTCCTGCTGGACGGCTTCCCGCGCAACCTGGGGCAGGCCGAGGCGCTGGACGCCTTCCTGGCCGAGCAGGGCATCGCGCTGGACGGCGTGCTGGACCTGGAGGTCTCCGAGGACGAGGTCGTCAAGCGGATCGCCGGCCGCCGGCTGTGCCGCAACGACGGCTCCCACGTGTTCCACGTGGTGTACAACCCGCCGAAGACCGAGGGCGTCTGCGACGAGTGCGGCGGCGAGCTGTACCAGCGCTCCGACGACACCGAGGAAGCCGTGCGGGTCCGGCTGGAGGAGTACCACTCCAAGACCGAGCCGATCATCGGCTACTACCAGGAGCAGGGCCTGCTGGTCACCATCCCCGCCCTCGGCAAGGTGGACGAGGTGACCGAGCGCGCGGTCGCCGCCCTGGAGCAGAAGAAGAACGCCTGAGCCACGAGGCATCGAGACGGCCGGGTCGCCCGAAGCGGGCGGCCCGGCCGTCTCGGCGTCGTACGGTGGAAGGCAGTCCGAAATCAGAACGTGGAAGGCGTTGACCAGATGGTGGAGATCAAGACCCCCGAGCAGATCGCCAAGATGCGGGCGGCCGGGCTGGTCGTCGCCGAGGCACTGAAGGCGTGCCGCGAGGCGGTCGCCCCGGGGGTGACCACCGGCGAGCTGAACGACATCGCCGACCAGGTCATCGCCAAGCACGGCGCCACCTCCAACTTCCGGGCCGACCACGGCGGCCTGTGGTTCCCGGGCGTGATCTGCGCCTCGGTGAACGAGGAGGTCGTGCACGGCATCCCGGGCGACAAGGTGCTGAAGGCCGGCGACCTGATCTCGATCGACTGCGGCGCGATCCTGGACGGCTGGCACGGCGACGCGGCGATCACCGTCGCGGTCGGGGCGACCGCCGACGAGAACGTGATGCTGTCGAAGGTCACCGAGGGCTCGATGTGGGCCGGCATCGCCCAGATGAAGAAGGGCAACCGGCTGGTCGACGTGTCCCGGGCGATCGAGGGCTACATCCGCCGGCAGCCGCTGCCGCCGAAGGGCAAGTGGGGCATCACCGAGGGCTACGGCGGCCACGGCATCGGCACCGCGATGCACATGGAGCCGCACGTGCTGAACTACGTGGCCGGTCGCGGCAAGGGCCCGAAGCTGGTGCCCGGCACGGTGCTGGCGATCGAGCCGATGGTCTCGCTCGGCACTCCGCACACCACGATCCTGGAGGACGACTGGACGGTCGTCACCACCGACGGCACCTGGGCCTCGCACTGGGAGCACTCGGTGGCGGTCACCGAGCAGGGTCCGCTGGTGCTGACCGCGTTCGACGGCGGCAAGGCGGAGCTGGCGAAGCTGGGCGTCACCGCGGCGCCGGACCCGCTGGGCTGATCCGGGGGCGGAGGCGCGGACGGCCGGCCGTTGAGGGACATCTCTCAAAGCGGCGGGATCGGGGCCTGGGGGTTTGGACCTCCGGGCCTCTTGTCCTATTTTCGTCAGCTGACACCCGCAGCTACCCCAGGAGAGACAGTGCTCAAGGGCTTCCGCGACTTCATGATGCGCGGCAACGTCATCGACATGGCCGTCGGTGTGGTCATCGGTGCCGCCTTCACCGGCGTCGTGACCGGCTTCGTGACCGCGTTCCTCACTCCGGTGCTCGGTGTGGTGGTCGGTGCGGCCGGCGACTTCAGCGCCTACAAGTTCACCGTCGCGAGCGTGACCTTCCCGTACGGCCAGTTCCTGAACGTGCTGATCGCGTTCTTCCTGACCGCCGCGGTGCTGTACTTCTGCGTGGTGCTGCCGGTCTCCAAGGCGACCGCCCGCTACCTGCCGAAGAAGCCCGCCACCCCCAAGCGGCCGTGCCCCGAGTGCCTGACCGACATCCCCGAGGCGGCCCGCCGCTGCTCGGCGTGCACCGCGGTGGTGGAGCCCGTGCTCCCCATCCAGGTGACGGTCAAGGGCTGAGATTTCGCTCCGGCGCGGTGCTTGGTTTACGATGGTGCGTCGGCTCACTCGTAGCGTGTTTCGGCACGCCCTCAACCCAGGGGAGTTCCCCGGGGCGGAGGTGAAGCCTGGTTCGCACGAGCGTTCCGCATACGGTAGCCGGACCCGAAGGGTGGATCTCGCAGTTCATGGCTAAGAAGCAAGGCGCCATTGAGATCGAGGGCACCGTGATCGAGTCTCTTCCGAACGCGATGTTCAAGGTCGAGCTGCAGAACGGTCACAAGGTCCTCGCGCACATCAGCGGCAAGATGCGCATGCACTACATCCGCATCCTCCCGGATGACCGGGTCGTGGTGGAGCTCAGCCCCTACGACCTGACCCGCGGCCGGATCGTCTACCGCTACAAGTAACACCCGTCAGATCGAGACCCCGGAGAACCTGAGTCATGAAGGTCAAGCCGAGCGTCAAGAAGATCTGCGACAAGTGCAAGGTGATCCGCCGCCACGGCCGGGTCATGGTGATCTGCGACAACCTGCGCCACAAGCAGCGCCAGGGCTGATCAACCCCCCGCATTTCTCGTAGTACCTTCGCGCGACGCGCACCAACGTCATACGCGGGCCGCCCGATCCGTCCGACAGGACGGACTGCCACCCCCGGTCAGAGGCCGGGGCTCCCTGTCGAGAGACAGCGAGTAGGCGGCACGTCAGACCTCTGAAGAACCACAGGAGCCATGAATGGCACGCCTCGCCGGCGTTGATCTCCCCCGCGAAAAGCGGATCGAGATCGCCCTCACCTACGTCTACGGCATCGGCCGTACCCGCGCCCAGCAGACCCTGGCCGAGACCGGTGTGAGCCCGGACGTCCGCGTCCGCGACATCTCCGAGGACGACCTCGTCAAGCTGCAGAAGTTCATCGACGCGAACTTCGAGGTCGAGGGTGACCTCCGCCGCGCCGTCGCCGCCGACATCCGCCGCAAGGTCGAGATCGGCTGCTACGAGGGCCTGCGCCACCGCCGTGGCCTGCCGGTCCGCGGTCAGCGCACCCACACCAACGCGCGTACCCGCAAGGGCCCGCGTCGCGCGATCGCCGGCAAGAAGAAGCCGGGCAAGAAGTAGTCCGTCCCGTCAACCGGACATCCCTCCGGCCCGCGGGATAGCGGACCGACCACCTCAGTAGGAGAACAGACTTATGCCCCCCAAGGGTCGTCAGGCTGCCGGCGCGAAGAAGATCCGCCGCAAGGAAAAGAAGAACGTCGCTCACGGGCACGCCCACATCAAGAGCACGTTCAACAACACCATCGTTTCGATCACCGACCCCTCGGGCAACGTGATCTCCTGGGCCTCCGCCGGCCACGTCGGCTTCAAGGGCTCGCGCAAGTCCACCCCGTTCGCCGCGCAGATGGCCGCCGAGGCTGCTGCCCGTCGCGCGCAGGAGCACGGCATGCGCAAGGTCGACGTCTTCGTGAAGGGTCCGGGCTCCGGCCGCGAGACCGCGATCCGCTCGCTCCAGGCCACCGGCCTGGAGGTCGGCTCGATCCAGGACGTCACCCCCACCCCGCACAACGGCTGCCGTCCGCCGAAGCGCCGCCGCGTTTGATCCGGCGCCTTCGGGCACGCGGGTAACGCGTTGAACCTGGTACGGGCTCCCGTTTTGTGCGGGAGCCCGTACGCTTGAGTTCTATCGGCATCAAATAGTGGGTGCCGAAGACAACTGGAGGATCCAGAACATGCTGATCGCTCAGCGTCCTTCGCTGACCGAAGAGGTTGTCGACGAGTTCCGCTCGCGGTTCGTCATCGAGCCGCTGGAGCCGGGCTTCGGCTACACCCTCGGCAACTCGCTCCGTCGCACGCTCCTCTCCTCGATCCCGGGTGCCGCCGTCACCAGCATCCGCATCGACGGCGTCCTGCACGAGTTCACCACCGTGCCGGGCGTCAAGGAGGACGTCACCGACCTCATCCTGAACATCAAGCAGCTGGTCGTCTCCTCGGAGCACGACGAGCCGGTCGTGATGTACCTGCGCAAGCAGGGCCCGGGTGTGGTCACCGCCGCCGACATCGCGCCCCCGGCCGGTGTCGAGGTGCACAACCCCGAGCTGGTCCTCGCCACCCTGAACGGCAAGGGCAAGCTGGAGATGGAGCTGACCGTCGAGCGCGGTCGCGGCTACGTCTCCGCCGTGCAGAACAAGGCCTCCGGCCAGGAGATCGGCCGCATCCCGGTCGACTCGATCTACAGCCCCGTGCTGAAGGTCACCTACAAGGTCGAGGCCACCCGTGTCGAGCAGCGCACCGACTTCGACAAGCTGATCGTCGACGTCGAGACCAAGCCCGCCATGCGTCCGCGCGACGCGATGGCGTCGGCCGGCAAGACCCTGGTCGAGCTGTTCGGCCTGGCCCGCGAGCTGAACGTCGACGCCGAGGGCATCGACATGGGCCCGTCCCCGACGGACGCCGCCCTGGCCGCGGACCTGGCGCTGCCGATCGAGGAGCTGGAGCTCACCGTCCGCTCCTACAACTGCCTCAAGCGCGAGGGCATCCACACCGTGGGTGAGCTCGTCGCCCGCTCGGAGGCCGACCTGCTCGACATCCGCAACTTCGGTGCGAAGTCGATCGACGAGGTCAAGGCGAAGCTGGCCGGCATGGGCCTGGCCCTCAAGGACAGCCCGCCCGGGTTCGACCCGACCGCTGCCGCCGACGCCTTCGGCGCCGACGACCTGGACGACCAGGGTTACGCGGAGACCGAGCAGTACTGAGTCTTGGCACCGGGGGCGGTCCCCAGCGGACCGCCCCCGGCACCATGAAAAGTCGTACGGACACGGTGTCCGTACGCCCGCTGCGGTACCTGGTACGGCCGTAGTCGGAGATTCGAGGAGCGAAACATGCCCCGTCCCACCAAGGGTGCCCGTCTCGGCGGCGGCCCGTCCCACGAGCCGCTGCTGCTGGCCGGCCTGGCCCGCGAGCTGTTCCAGTACGGCCGCATCACCACCACCGAGGCCAAGGCCCGTCGCCTGCGCCCGCTGGCGGAGAAGCTGATCACCAAGGCGAAGAAGGGCGACATCCACAACCGTCGCCTGGTGCGCAAGACCATCACCGACGTGTCGGTCCTGCACACCCTCTTCACCGAGATCGCCCCGCGGTTCGAGAACCGCCCCGGCGGTTACACCCGCATCACCAAGATCGGCACCCGTCGTGGCGACAACGCCCCGATGGCCGTGATCGAGCTGGTCGAGGGCGAGATCGCCACCAAGGCGACCGTCGCCGAGGCCGAGGCCGCTGCCAAGCGCGCCGTCAAGGAGGCCGAGCAGGCCGCCGAGGCCAAGGCCGACGAGGCCGAGACCACCGAGGCCTGAGCCTCATAGGTCCGTGACCGGGCCCGTTCTCCCGTTCGCCGGGGGAGCGGGCCCGTTCGCATCCCAGCAGCGAGACAGGGGAGTTGGAGTGGTGAACGACTGCGCCGAGCAGCCGCCGGTGAAGGACGGCCCCGCCGACGGGCACGTCCGGATCAGGCTGGACCTGGCGTACCACGGGGCGGAGTTCTCCGGCTGGGCACGGCAGCGCGGACGGCGCACCGTGCAGGGCGAGCTGGAGGACGCGCTGCGGATCGTGCTGCGCAGCGAGGACGCCTTCCCGCTGACCGTGGCCGGCCGCACCGACGCCGGCGTCCACGCCCGCGGCCAGGTCGCGCACGTCGACCTGCCGGACGGGCTGTGGGCGCAGCACGGCGAGAAGCTGCTGCGCCGGCTGGCCGGCCGGCTGCCGGCCGACGTCCGGGTGTACCGGCTGGGGGAGGCCCCGCACGGCTTCGACGCGCGGTTCGCGGCGATCTGGCGGCGCTACGCGTACCGGGTCGCCGACCACCCCGGGGGCGTCGACCCGATGCTGCGCGGGCACGTGCTCTGGCACGACCGGCCGCTCGACCTGGAGAAGATGAACGCCGCGGCCGCGCTGCTGGTGGGTGAGCACGACTTCGCCGCGTACTGCAAGAAGCGCGAGGGCGCGACGACCATCCGCACCCTGCTGGAGGTGCACTGGGACCGCGTCCCGATCGACCCGTACGCGGCCCAGGAGGGCTCGCTGGCGGTGGCCACCGTGCGGGCCGACGCGTTCTGCCACAACATGGTGCGCTCGCTGGTCGGCGCGATGCTGCTGGTCGGCGACGGCCACCGGCCGGTGGAGTTCCCCGGCGAGGTGCTGGCGGGCGGCGTCCGCAACTCCGCGGTGAACGTCATCCGGCCGCACGGGCTGACGCTGGAGGAGGTCGGCTACCCGGCGGACGAGCTGCTGGCGGAGCGGAACCGGGTCTCGCGGCGGCTGCGGACGCTGGGGGAGCCCGCCGGGGGCGGCACGGCCGCCGCGTCGGGCTGATCCGGCGGGGGCGGGTAATCCGTTTTGTCGCCCGGCGTGCGCTTGGCACAATTCCGTGGCATGGGACACGTCGAGATCTCGCACCTGGAGTACTACCTGCCGGACGGGCGGGTGCTGTTCGACGACGCGTCCTTCCGCGTCGGTGAGGGCGCGGCCGTCGCGCTGGTCGGCGCGAACGGCGCGGGCAAGACCACGCTGCTGCGCATGATCGCGGGGGACGTGCAGCCGCACGGCGGCTCCGTGACGGTGAGCGGCGGGCTGGGCGTGATGCGCCAGTTCGTCGGCACCACCGGCCGGGAGGACGCGAAGGACACCCCGGGCGCGCTGGCCGCCGACGCCTCGGTGCGGGACCTGCTGGTCTCGGTCGCGCCGAAGCGGATCGCGGACGCCGCCCGCACGGTGGACGCCGCGGAGCTGGCGATGATCGCGCAGGACGACGAGAAGTCGCAGATGGCCTACGCGCAGGCGCTCTCCGACTGGGCGGACGCCGGCGGCTACGAGTACGAGGCCGACTGGGACGTCTGCACCACGGCCGCGCTCGGCATGCCGTTCGAGCGCGCCCAGTGGCGGGGCCTGAACACGCTGTCCGGCGGCGAGCAGAAGCGGCTGGTGCTGGAGGCGCTGCTGCGCGGTCCGGACGAGGTGCTGCTGCTCGACGAGCCGGACAACTACCTGGACGTGCCGGGCAAGCGCTGGCTGGAGGAGGCCATCCGGGCCACCGGCAAGACGGTGCTGTTCATCTCGCACGACCGGGAGCTGCTCTCCCGCACCGCCGACAAGATCGTCGCGGTGGAGTCCGGTGCGGCCGGCTCCAGCGTGTGGGTGCACGGCGGCGGCTTCGACACCTTCCACGAGGCGCGCAAGGCCCGCTTCGAGCGGTTCGAGGAGCTGCGCCGCCGGTGGGACGAGGAGCACGCCAAGCTGAAGAAGCTGGTGGTGACGCTGCGCCAGGCGGCCGCGGTCAGCCACGAGATGGCGTCCCGGTACGCGGCCGCGCAGACCAGGCTGAAGAAGTTCGAGGACGCCGGCCCGCCCGAGGCGCCGCCGCGCGAGCAGAGCATCAGCATGCGGCTGAAGGGCGGCCGCACCGGCGTCCGGGCGTTCACCATGCAGGGCCTGGAGCTGACCGGGCTGATGAAGCCGTTCGACCTGGAGGTCTTCTACGGCGAGCGGGTGGCCGTGCTGGGCTCCAACGGCTCCGGCAAGTCGCACTTCCTGCGGCTGCTGGCCGGCGACGAGTCGGTGAAGCACGGCGGCACGTGGAAGCTCGGCGCCCGGGTGGTGCCGGGGCACTTCCGGCAGACCCACGCCCATCCGGAGCTGCTGGGCCGCACCGTGCGGGCGATCGTCGAGGAGGAGCACGCGCTGTCCCGCGGGGCGGCGATGTCGGCGCTGCGCCGGTACGAGCTGGACCGGCAGGAGGAGCAGAAGTTCGAGTCGCTGTCCGGCGGTCAGCAGGCCCGGCTGATGATCCTCAAGCTGGAGCTGTCCGGCGTGACGGCGCTGCTGCTGGACGAGCCGACCGACAACCTGGACCTGGAGAGCGCGGAGGCGCTGCAGCAGGGCCTGGAGGCGTTCGACGGCACGGTGCTGTGCGTCACCCACGACCGCTGGTTCGCGCGGACCTTCGACCGCTTCCTGGTGTTCGGCTCGGACGGCCGGGTGTACGAGTCCCCGGAGCCGGTCTGGGACGAGTCCCGGGTGGTCCGGGACCGCTGATCCCGCGGCGGGGGCGCCGGCCCGGTTTGGATTCGGCGGCCCCGGCCCGGTATCGTTGGCTGCTGTTGTGCGTATTGGCTCGCTCTATCTCACGTGAGAGGTCGGTACGCCGGAGACACCACAGGCCGAACTCCAGCGGCCAACGCCCGAATTGCGTCCGGGACGGTCGGCTGGAGGCCCCGGGTCTGTGCGCTCCTGTCAGGACCCACTCACTGAAAAGCGAAGGCTACGACCGTGCGTACGTACAGCCCCAAGCCCGGCGACGTCCAGCGTCAGTGGCACGTCATCGACGCGACCGACGTCGTGCTCGGCCGCCTGGCCTCCCAGGCCGCCAACCTCCTGCGGGGCAAGCACAAGGCGATCTACGCGCCGCACGTTGACACTGGTGACTTCGTCATCATCATCAACGCCGACAAGGTGCACCTCTCGGGCAACAAGAAGACCCAGAAGCTCGCCTACCGCCACAGCGGCTTCCCGGGCGGTCTCCGCTCGGTCCGCTACGACGACCTGCTGGCGAACAACCCGGAGAAGGCCGTCGAGAAGGCCATCAAGGGCATGGTTCCGAAGAACAGCCTCGGCCGTCAGATGCTCTCGAAGCTGAAGGTCTACTCGGGCGACCAGCACCCGCACGCTGCGCAGCAGCCGGTGCCGTTCGAGATCTCCCAGGTCGCGCAGTAATTCCGGCCACCCACACCCCAACTGACGTAGAAGAGCTGAGGAACACCGTGGCCGAGACTGCCATCGAGAGCACCCTCGAGGTCGACTTCGACGACGAGAACGTCGACGAGTACACCACCGAGTCCGAGTACACCACCGAGTCGCTGGCCGGCCGCTTCGGCGAGGCCGTCCCCGGCGCCGGCCTCGGCCGCCGCAAGGAGGCGATCGCCCGCGTGCGCATCGTCCCCGGCACCGGCGTGTGGAAGATCAACGGTCGCACCCTGGAGAACTACTTCCCCAACAAGGTGCACCAGCAGACCGTGAACGAGCCCTTCAAGCTCCTGGAGCTGGACGGCCGTTACGACGTCATCGCCCGCATCTCGGGCGGCGGCGTCTCCGGTCAGGCCTACGCGCTGCGCCTCGGCGTGGCCCGTGCGCTGAACGAGGCGGACGTGGACAACAACCGCGGCCCGCTGAAGAAGGCCGGCTTCCTGACCCGTGACGCCCGCGCCGTCGAGCGCAAGAAGGCCGGTCTGAAGAAGGCCCGCAAGGCGCCGCAGTACAGCAAGCGCTAATCGCACCCTGCATGCGATCCTCGCCCCGGAGCACTTCGTGCTCCGGGGCGTTGTGCCTCCCGGACTCGTGCGGGGTCCGCGGGGGCTGGTACCAACCGAGCCGACAGGCGCCGACAGGACGGGACGAACGCAACATGGCACGACTCTTCGGTACGGACGGGGTGCGCGGGGTGGCCAATGTCGGCCTGACCGCGGAGCTGGCGCTCGGCCTGTCAGTGGCCGCCGCCCATGTGCTCGGCGACGCGAACGCGTTCGAGGGGCACCGGCCGGTCGCAGTGGTCGGCCGTGACCCCCGGGCGTCCGGAGAATTCCTGGAGGCCGCGGTGATCGCCGGCCTGGCCAGCGCCGGCGTGGACGTGCTGCGGGTCGGCGTGCTGCCCACCCCGGCGGTCGCCTACCTGACCGGCGCGCTCGGCGCGGACTTCGGCGTGATGCTCTCCGCCAGCCACAACGCGATGCCCGACAACGGCATCAAGTTCCTCGCCCGCGGCGGCCACAAGCTGGACGACGCGATCGAGGACGCGATCGAGTCGCACTACCGCCGCTACGGCGTCGGCGACGAGACCTGGGAGCGCCCGACCGGCGCCGCGGTCGGCCGGGTCCGGCAGTACAACGAGGGCTTCGACCGGTACGTGGCGCACCTGGTCGCGGTGCTGCCGAACCGGCTGGACGGCGTGAAGGTCGTCATCGACGGCGCGCACGGCGCGGCCGCCAGGGTCGCCCCGGAGGCGTTCGCCCGGGCCGGCGCCGAGGTGGTGTACACCCTGGGCACCGAGCCGACCGGCCTGAACATCAACGACGGCGTCGGCTCCACCCACCTGGACAAGCTGCGCGCCGCGATGAAGGAGCACAAGGCCGACCTGGGCATCGCCCTGGACGGCGACGCGGACCGCTGCCTGGCCGCCGACGCGGAGGGCAACGAGGTCGACGGCGACCAGATCCTGGCGATCCTCGCGGTGGCCATGAAGGAGGCGGGCACGCTGCGCCGCAACACCGCGGTCGCCACCGTGATGTCCAACCTGGGCTTCAAGCTGGCGATGGAGCGGGAGGGCATCGAGCTGGTGCAGACCGCGGTCGGCGACCGGTACGTGCTGGAGGAGATGAAGCAGCACGGCTTCGCGCTCGGCGGCGAGCAGTCCGGCCACGTGATCCTGCTCGACCACGCCACCACCGGCGACGGCACCCTGACCGGCCTGATGCTGGCCGCCCGGCTGGCCGCCACCAAGCAGCCGCTGGCCGACCTGGCCACCGTGATGACGCGGCTGCCGCAGGTGCTGATCAACGTCAAGGACGTCGACAAGGACCGGGTCGAGTCCTGCCTCGAACTGCAGGCGGCCGTGACCGCGGCGGAGACCGAGCTGGGCTCCACCGGACGGGTCCTGCTGCGCAAGTCCGGCACCGAGCCGCTGGTGCGCGTGATGGTGGAGGCGGTCGGCCACGAGCAGGCCCTGTCGGTCTGCGAGCGCCTTGCCGAATCGGTTCGGCTGCACCTGGGCTGACGCCGCGTCGGGCCGACGCGGCGTCGGGGGCCGGTCCACCGGACCGGCCCCCGACGCGTTCCCTCCCGCGGCTACTGCTGCGCGGCGGGCTGGTTCTTCTTCACCGGGACCCACACCTGGTAGAAGCCCTTACCGTAGGTGTTCTGGTACGGGATGCTGACGAGCAGTCGGTACTTGCCCTCGGTGCGCAGCTGCTTGGTGAGCTTCTCGTCGAGCGCGCCGGTGACCGTCCGGTCGAACACCACGACGTCGAAGTACCCGTCGGTGAGGGCGGCCTTGAAGCCCTGCTCACCGGAGAGCAGCTTCTTGTCCTTGGTCTGGTACGTGATGGTGTACGTCGACGTCCACTGCCCGAACTCGACCTTCTCGCGCAGGTAGTAGCGCGGGACGGAGTTCGCCTCGACCAGGTAGTGCCCGTTCGGCACCAGCTGCCGGTCGAGGGTGGCGATCAGCTGCTTGGAGTTCGGCCAGGCGTGGTAGAGGCTGTCGGACTGCACCATGCCGAGGACCAGCAGGGTGACCCAGGCGAGGATGCCCAGCTGCGGGTGGCGGAAGTGCGAGCCGACCACGCGGGTGATGCCGAGGGCGGCCATCGGTGCGGCGAAGAACAGGCCGTAGCCGATGTGCTTGTGCAGCGAGACGCTCTCGTGGATCCAGATCTGGTACGCCGGCGCGAGGACCGCGGTGCCGGTCAGCAGCAGGCCCATCAGGATGCGCCACAGGCGTCGCGGCACCCGGACGGCGTGCATGGTCGGGGCCTCGTTCATGCGGCCCTTGAGGGCGTACAGCACGGTGCCGAGCAGCGCCAGGGCGAACAGCAGGCCGCCCCACTCGACGCAGTCGCGGAGCATGTCCAGCCGGACGCCGTGGCCGGCGGCGCGGGCGGTGGTGGTGGACTGCAGGCCCTTGAGCATGTCCGAGCCGGTGAGGCGCAGCGCGGCGTACGCGCCGCCGACCGCGACGGCCGGGATCAGGACCGCCCGCAGCAGGGACCGCCAGGCGTGGTACGGCACGGCGGCCAGGCAGGCCAGCGCCACCACGATCGGGGCGTACATCAGCGAGGCGTACTTGACGGCGACGGCCAGCACCAGGACCGGGGGGACGGTCAGGGTGCTCAGCCACCAGCCGCGGCGGGCGGTGCGCACCGCGAGCCAGGCGCCGACCGCGATCAGGAACAGCGCGGCCGCGTCGTAGGTGGCCAGCGCGCCCATGAACAGGGTGGACTGGGTGACGGCGAAGCAGGCCGCCGCGACCAGGCCGACCCGCTCGTTGAACAGCCGGCGGGTCATCATGTACAGCAGGGCGGTGGTGCCCAGCATGAAGCCCAGCGACAGGCCGCGGGCGCCGGCCAGGCCGAACCAGGCGTCGAACGCGGCGGCCAGCGGCGGGTACAGCAGCGGGGAGCCGGAGAAGTACGAGGCGAAGGAGTCCGGCAGCGCGGGGCCGCCGTTCAGGTGGTCCAGCTGGAGGTGGCCGGCGTACAGGTACAGCGCCTCGTCCTCGAAGGCGCTGTTGCTCAGACGGAGCGTCAGCAGGGCCTGGGCGAGCAGGATGCCGAACAGGACCAGGCGGCTGACCCAGGTGCGGCGGCTGCTGGGCAGCGGGTCCCAGCCGACGTCGGGGACGTCGGGCAGGGTGTAGCCGGGTTCGCGGGCCGGCTGCTCCTGCGGTTCGGCCGGGGGTTCTTCGACGAACCAGCCGAAGTTCCGCTCCTGGCGGTAGCGGTCCTCGCGGTAGTGCTCTTCGTGGTCGTCGGAGGCGTGGGGGGTGAATGCGTCGTCGCGCTGCTGCGTCATCAGGGTTTTCTCGGATCGAAGCCGTACTGCGGGTCGGCAGCGTGCTGCTTGAAGGCGGCCAGCGAGCTGGGGGTCTTCTCCAGCCGCCAGTCGGCGCGCTTGCTGATGTTGAACCAGATGAAGCCCAGGACGTCGGGGTGCTTCTCCACGCCGTTGAAGAGCTCTTCGACGAAGGAGGACGCCTTCTTGCCGGGTTCGGCGGCGGTCTCGCTGATGATGAACGGCTTGCCGGTGAAGGCGCGGACCTGGTCCATGGTCCCGCCGTAGACCTGGTCGAAGTTCTTGTCGCAGCACTCGGTCCAGTAGCCGACCATGCCGACCCAGTCGATGTAGCCGTCGCCGGGGAAGTACGGCTGGAGGGCGACGCTCTTGACCGGGTTGATGATGTTCGGGCTCCACACCCAGATGACGTTGGACGCGCCGCGGTCCTGGAAGATGTCGTGGATCCGGCGCCAGGCCGCGACGAAGTCCTCGGGGCTGTTGGTCTTGGTGCCCCAGTCGTACCAGTGGCCGTTCATCTCGTGGGCGAAGCTGATCGCCACCGGGACGTTGGTCTTCTGGACGGCGGAGGCGAAGGCCTTGATGTAGGCGTCCGAGTCGCCCTTGGCGATGTCGGCCAGCGGGGTCTTGTGCGGCTCCCAGGCGATGTACGGCAGGGCGCCGTTCTGCCAGGTCAGCCGGACGCCGGTGGAGTCGAACTGGTCGCCCCAGCCGGCGTAGTTCTCGATGATGTTGGGCTGCTTGCCGACCAGTTCGGTGTACTTCTGCACCGGCTCCATGGACGCCGGGGCGCCGTCCAGCGCGACGCCGATGTACTTCTTCGCGGGCTGCAGCAGCGGGGTGGTGTCGGCCGGCGCCTGGGTGGGGTCGGCGGCGGCCACCTGGGTGTCGCCGGGGCCGAACGCGTCGTGGCCGGCGGACGGCCCGGAGCGGGTGCAGCCGGGCAGCAGGGTGAGCAGGCCCGCCATCAGCAGGCAGGCGGCGGCTCTGGCACGGTAGGTCGGTTTCACGCGGCCTTCTCGCTTCGGGGCTGGAGGAGGGTGCGGCCGACGACCAGGGCGTAGAACAGCCCGGAGGCGAGCACCAGGGCGTAGTCCGGCGGGTAGCCGGTGAGGATGCGCCACACGGCGATGCCGACCCAGGCGAGCGCGGTGCCGCCGCCCCACACGGACAGGCCGATCCACAGTCGGCGGGTGCGGTTCTTCTTGGCGGTGCTGGAACCGGTCGGCTGCCAGGCCATCCGCTTGCGGCGCAGGATGTCCCAGATCGCGAAGAAGTGCGCCCAGCCGTACATCATGCGGCAGGACCAGGCTTCCAGGCGGTACGGGACGCGGTGCCACAGCGGGAATATCACGGTGGTGTAGACCAGGCTGGGCAGCACCAGCCAGAGCCGCTCGACCAGGAACATCTCCGGGTGCCAGATCAGCAGCGCCAGCGGGATCACCGGCGACAGGAAGATGAAGATCGCGGTGTGGATGTAGTAGAAGAAGCCGGACATGTAGCAGAGCCGGCTGCTCCAACGGAGCTTGGTGTCCCAGAACTTGCGGCTGCCGAGCAGGCTCATCGAGCCGGAGCACCAGCGGTACTGCTGGTTGTAGAACGCGCCCGCGGTGTCCGGGCAGACGCCGGTGGCCAGCGCCAGCGGCACGTACTTCAGGCCCCAGCCGAGGCGTCGCAGGTCGAAGCCGGTGTGCACGTCCTCGGAGTGCTCGATCAGCGTGGTGCCGCCGTTCTCCTCCAGCGCGGCGCGCCGGTAGACGGCGCAGCTGCCGACGCAGATCGCGCCGTCGCGGGCCTGCCGGGAGACCTGCACCGAGCGGTAGAACAGCTCCTGCACGGCACCGGCGCCGCGCTCCACCCAGCTCTGCGAGTCCAGCACCCGGAAGTACTGCGGGGACTGGACGATGCCGAGCTTCGGGTCGGCGTCCATGTGCGGCAGCAGCTCGGACAGCAGGTCGGCGCGCGGCGTGAAGTCGGCGTCCAGGATGAGGATGAACTCGCCGTCGGAGTTGCCGAAGCCGAAGTGCAGGTTGCCGGCCTTCTTGTACCAGCCGCGGTTCGGCCGGGTGCCGTAGCGGAAGCCGAAGTCGTGGGCCATCGCCTCGAGTTCGGGGCTGGCCGAGTCGTCGAGCACGTACGGCATGCACAGGCCGGGGTAGTTGTCGGCCATCTCCCGGACGTGCTTCCAGGTGTTGTGCAGGATCTCGATCGGCTCGCCGCACACCGGCAGGAAGACGTCGACGGTCGGGTACTCCGCCGGCCGCCAGGAGCGCACCAGCTGGCGGTGGCCCTTGACGTCGAAGTCGCCGTTGAGTCCGGTGACCCGCAGCGAGATCAGGTAGTAGATCACCGTGAACGCCAGGAACGGCGAGTAGACCCACAGCCACGGAGCCTTGGTCACCAGGGTGATCTGACTGAACGCCAGGCAGCCGAAACTGATCAGCGAACTGACCGTCAGCACCCACAGGTGGCGCTTGGCGTAGGCGAACTTCTCGCTGTCGTTCGGGGGCTTGGGAAGCAGCCCGAGCTCCGGCGGCGCCGCTGCGGGCTTCCGGCGGCGCTGCGCAGGGACTGGGCTGCGCCGCTGGGTGCGACGAGTCGACTCGGTATTGCTGGACAAGTGGGGTCCCGTGGCCGTGTTTCAGGATTCGTACTCGGCCTACCTGTGCGGTGTAAGGCGCGACCGGCGGCCGAAGGAGTTTATCGGACGGGTCTTGCCGTCTTGGGGGCGAAGCATGACGGTTCCATCACGGTGCGGCGTCGGCACCCGGGGAAAGCGGGACATATCGGTTGGCTGTGGAGGCGGCATCACCGAATGGCCGCAGATGCCCTAGCATTCACGCACATGAGCGATGGGATGGGTGTACCGCAGAGTCCGAACACTCCGGGTGGGCAGCCGCAACAGCCTTTCGGCGGGCCCCAGCAGATGCCTGGTCAGCCGCCGGCCCAGGGTGCTCCGCAGTTCCCGCAACAGCCTCAGCCGTGGCAGCAGCAGCAGACACAGTACCCCTATCCGGGGCCTCCGCCGGTCCAGCAGTCGTTCGAGCCGGACTGGCAGCAGCTGGCCGACCAGCGCGAGGCGCAGGTGCGCCGAAAGCGCCTGATGACGGGTCTGGGCATCGGCGTGGGCGTGGTGGTGCTCGGCGCGGGCGCGGCCGCGGTCGCCGTGCTGAGCCAGAAGGACACCCCCGACAACAAGCCGGTGGCCTCCCCGTCGGCGTCCGCCCCGGCCTCGCCCACCGGCGGCGCCAAGCCGTCCGGGAGCGGTTCGCCGACCAAGCAGCTGCCGCCGGCCATCACCGCCGAGGCCCTGTTCGCCGACCAGTCGCTCAACATCGGCGGCCACAACTACGTCCGCAAGTCCACCACCACGGACAATCCGTGCTGGAAGGCAACCGGGGCCGGCCTCGGCGACGTCCTCACCAACGCGAACTGCAGCCAGCTGATGCGCGGCACCTACTTCAGCGGCAACACGGCCGTGACGGTCGGCGTCGCGGTGTTCAAGAGCGAGACGGACGCCAAGAAGGTCGGCAGCGGCATGAAGGGGCAGATCCAGCCGCTGTTCGGCAAGGACAATGTGGGAGAGTTCTGCCGCAACGTGGCCTGTGCGCTGACCAGCCGGGTCGAGGGCCGGTACGTGGTGTTCACGGTGGCGGGCCCGATCAGTGGCGGCGCCGGCGACCAGGACCCGCTGGCGCAGAGTTCCGGCAAGGAACTCGACGGCTACTTCGACCAGTTGCTCACCAAGGGGGCCTGACGCCCGATCGAGGGGGATGAACGGATGAACCGCCGGTCGTGGTGCCGCGGCGCCGCCGCGTTGGTACTGATGGCGGCCGGCGTGTCGTGTTCGGGCGCGTCCGAGGGCACCGGTCCGGCCGGTGCGCTGTTCGGCGCGCAGCCGGACGGCGGTTCGCCCTCCCCCGCGGCGTCGGCCCCGGCCGGGCCGCCGACCAAAGCCGAACTGATGGCGGCCCCCGGCGTGTTCTTCGGGGTGAGCACCTATCAGACCCCGTCCGCGGCCGAGACCGACGCGGTCGCCGCGGCGGCCGGCAAGCGGCCGACGATGCTGCAGTACTTCCTGGACTGGCGCAAGGAGTTCGACCCGGCGACGGTCCGGGAGATCTACCGGCAGGGCGCGGTGCCGATGCTCACCTGGGAGCCCGGCGACGCCCCGTACGCCGCCGACCAGCCGTCGTACGCGACCCGCAGGATCGCCGACGGCGCGTTCGACCCGTACATCACCCGCTTCGCCCGCGCGGTGCGCGACCAGCGCTGGCCGGTGGTGCTGCGGTTCGCGCACGAGATGAACGGCGACTGGTACCCGTGGTCGGCGAACGCCAACGGCAACAAGCCGGGCGACTACGCGGCGGCCTGGCGCCACGTGCACGACATCTTCTCGGCCGAGCACGCCGACAACGTCGTCTGGCTGTGGAGCCCGAACGTGATCCGCGGGGCCTCCGGCGACCTGCAGAAGCTCTACCCGGGCGACGCGTACGTCGACTGGCTGGGCATGGACGCCTACGGCTTCGGCGAGGGCACCGCCTCCGAGATCCTCGACCCGACCTACATCCGGCTGCGCGAGGTCGCCGACAAGCCGGTGTTCATCTCGGAGACCGGCGCGATGCCGGATCCGAGGAAGGCCGCCTGGATCACCGACATGTTCGAGTGGATATCCGAGCACCCGAAGGTGCCCGGCTTCGTCTGGTTCGAGCACAGCGTCGAGGAGGGCGGCCGCTACGACTACCGGTTCGCCACCGACCCGGCCACCCGGAAGGCGTTCGCGGACGGCCTGGGGACCCTCTCGCTGCGCTCCTGGCCGGTGGCGCCGACGTCCTGACGCCCCGTCCGCCGACCGGCGCGGACGGAGCCCTGGCGGGCCGTCAGAGCTTGCGCAGCAGCGCGCGGCGGACCTTGTGGTCCGCGCCCTTCTGCAGGATCAGGGTGGCCCGGCCGCGGGTGGGCAGGACGTTCTCCAGCAGGTTCGGCTTGTTGATGGTCCGCCAGACCTGCCGGCCGTAGTCCATCGCCTCCTCCTCGGGCACCTCGGTGAAGCGCCGGAAGTAGGAGTTCGGGTCCTGGAAGGCGGTCTCGCGGAGCTTGCGGAACCGGTCCAGGTACCAGGCCTCGATGTCGTCGGTGCGGGCGTCGACGTAGATCGAGAAGTCGAAGTAGTCCGCGACCGCCATCCTGGTCCGCCCGTCGGTGCCGGGCAGGGCCGGCTGGAGCACGTTCAGGCCCTCGACGATCAGGATGTCCGGGCGCTCCACCACCAGCCGCTCGTCCGGCACGATGTCGTACACAAGGTGCGAGTACACGGGGGCGGTGACCCGCTCCTTGCCGGCCTTCACGTCCGCGACGAACCGCATCAGCGCCCGCCGGTCGTACGACTCGGGGAAGCCCTTGCGGGCCATCAGGCCGCGCCGGCGCAGCTCCGCGTTGGGCAGCAGGAAGCCGTCCGTGGTGACCAGCTCGACCCGCGGGTGCTCGGGCCAGCGGGCCAGCAGGGCCTGCAGCAGCCGGGCGGTGGTGGACTTTCCGACCGCGACCGACCCCGCCACGCCGATGATGAACGGGGTGCGCACCCGCTCGGTGTCCGGCGTGTCCAGGAACGATCCCACCGCGCCGCGCAGCTCGTGCGTGGCGTGGACGTACAGGTTCAGCAGGCGCGACAGCGGCAGGTAGACGTCGCGGACCTCGTCCAGGTCCAGCGCGGTGCCGAGACCGCGCAGCCGCTCGACCTCGTCGGCGGTGAGCGGCAGAGGGGTGCGTTCGCGCAGCGCGCTCCACTCCGCGCGGTCCAGATCCACGTACGGGGAGGGGGTGGGCGCGGCGGGCGCGCCCCTCGTACAGAGTTCGGTCAGCACAGCATCCATTGTGGGCCGTCTCCGGGCCGCGGGGTGCTGTGGTGTCGGTCACCCGGTGTGGTCATCCGACTCAACGGGCCTCGAACACCGGCACCTATGCTGGCGCATATGTGCGGAATTGTTGGATATACGGGCCCACAGCAGGCCCTCGACGTAGTGATCGCAGGTCTGCGACGGCTGGAATACCGCGGATACGACTCCGCCGGCGTCGCCGTGCAGACCGAAGGAGCCGACGGGCAGCGGCTCCTGGCGACCGACAAGCGGGCCGGAAAGCTCGTCAACCTGGAGAAGTCGCTGGCCGAAACCCCGCTTCCGGCCGGCACCACGGGCATCGGACACACCCGGTGGGCCACCCACGGCGCCCCCAACGACGCCAACGCCCACCCCCACCTCGACGACCACCGCAAGGTCGCGGTCGTCCACAACGGCATCATCGAGAACTTCGCCCGGCTGCGCGCCGACCTCGCCGACCGCGGCCACACGCTGCGCTCGGAGACCGACACCGAGGTGGTCGCCCACCTGCTGTCCGAGGCCTTCGACGGCGACCTGGCGGACGCCATGCGCACCGTCTGCCGCCAGCTCGACGGCGCGTTCACCCTGGTCGCGGTGCACGCCGACGCCCCGGACGTGGTGGTCGGCGCCCGCCGCAACTCGCCGCTGGTGGTCGGCGTCGGCGACGGCGAGAACTTCCTCGCCTCGGACGTCGCGGCGTTCATCGCCCACACCCGCCGGGCCGTCGAACTCGGCCAGGACCAGGTCGTCGAACTGCGCCGCGACGGCGTCACCGTGACGAACTTCGACGGCACCCCCGCCGAGGTCCGCGAGTACCACGTCGACTGGGACGCCTCCGCCGCCGAGAAGGGCGGCTACGACTACTTCATGCTCAAGGAGATCGCCGAGCAGCCCAAGGCCGTCGCCGACACCCTCCTCGGCCGGATCGGCACCGACGGCCGGCTCACCCTCGACGAACTGCGCATCCCCGACCAGGTGCTGCGCGAGGTCGACAAGGTCGTCGTGGTCGCCTGCGGCACCGCCTTCCACGCCGGCATGATCGCCAAGTACGCGATCGAGCACTGGACCCGGATCCCGTGCGAGGTCGAGGTCGCCAGCGAGTTCCGCTACCGCGACCCGATCATGGACGACCGCACCCTCGTCATCGCCATCTCGCAGTCCGGCGAGACCATGGACACCCTGATGGCGCTGCGGCACGCCCGCGAGCAGGGCGCCAAGGTGCTGGCGATCTGCAACACCAACGGCTCGACCATCCCGCGCGAGTCCGACGCGGTGCTCTACACCCACGCCGGCCCCGAGGTCGCGGTCGCCTCCACCAAGGCGTTCCTGACCCAGCTGGTGGCCTGCTACCTGGTCGCCCTCTACCTCGGGCAGGTCCGCGGCACCAAGTGGGGCGACGAGATCACCTCGGTGATCCGCGAACTCGGCGACGCCCCCCGGCAGGTCGAGCAGGTCCTCGGCACCATGGAGCCGGTCCGCGCGCTCGCCCGCTCGCTGGCCGACGCCCCCGCGGTGCTCTTCCTCGGCCGGCACGTCGGCCACCCGGTGGCCCTGGAAGGCGCGCTCAAGCTCAAGGAACTCGCCTACATGCACGCCGAGGGCTTCGCCGCCGGCGAGCTCAAGCACGGCCCGATCGCCCTCATCGAGGAGGGCCTGCCGGTGGTCGTGGTGGTGCCCTCGCCGCGCGGCCGCTCCATCCTCCACGACAAGATCGTCTCCAACATCCAGGAGATCCGGGCCCGCGGCGCGAAGACCATCGTGATCGCGGAGGAGGGCGACGAGGCCGTCGTCCCCTACGCCGACCACCTGATCCGCATCCCGGCCACCCCGACCCTGCTCCAGCCGCTGGTGTCCACCGTCCCGCTCCAGGTCTTCGCCTGCGAGCTGGCCACCGCCAAGGGCCACGAGGTCGACCAGCCGCGCAACCTCGCCAAGTCCGTCACCGTCGAGTAGCGCGCGTATCGTCCATGCCTGCGCGAGCGTCGCGCAGGCATGGACGGAGGGCCAGGCGTGATCATCGGGGTCGGCATCGACGTGGCGGACATCGGACGGTTCGGGGAATCCCTCGAACGCACCCCCGGCCTCGCCGAACGCCTCTTCACCGCAGCCGAGTTGACCCTCCCGTCCGGCCAGCGCCGCGGCACCGCCTCACTGGCCGCCCGGTTCGCCGCCAAGGAGGCCCTCGCCAAGGCCCTCGGCGCACCCGCCGGCCTCCGCTGGGAGGACGCCGAAGTCCGCGTCGAGGACTCCGGCCGCCCCGTCCTCCACGTCACCGGCACCGTCCAGGCCCGCGCCGCCGCCCTCGGAGTGACCTCCTGGCACGTGTCGCTCAGTCACGACGCGGGCGTCGCCTCAGCAGTCGTGATCGCCGAGGGCTAGCAGGGCAGCGGACGGGGGCGAACCCTCGGGCGCGGATGGGTGCGAACCCAGGGGCGCGAGGAACTGCGCGAAGCGGAAGGCGCCCGTCGGAGAGATCGCGCCGCGGACAGTGACCCGCACGTGCTCGCGCCCTCCGCCGGGCGGGCCCGCGAGACGCGCGTCAGCGAGATCGCGCCGCAGACAGTGACCCGCACGTGCTCGCGCCCCCCGCCGGGCCGGCCCGGAAGACACGCGTCAGCGAATCGCGGCGCGGAGAATGGCCCGTAACGTGCCCGCGCCTCCCGAAGGAGATCCCGTTGCGCCACGCCCACACCGTCGCCCAGGTCCGCGCCGCCGAAGCCGCCCTGATGGCGGATCTGCCCGAAGGCACCCTGATGCAGCGCGCCGCCGCCGGTCTCGCCGCAACCTGCGCCGGGCTGCTGCCCCGCGTCTACGGCAGTCGCGTCCTGGTGCTGGCCGGCTCCGGCGACAACGGCGGCGACGCCCTGTTCGCGGCCGCCCGGCTGGCCCGCCGCGGGGCCCGCGCGGAGGCGCTGCTGCTGGATCCGGCGAAGGCGCACGCCGAAGGCCTGGCCGCGCTGCGCGCCGCCGGCGGCCGGGTCACCGACGACGCCGGCGCGTTCGGCCGGGCCGACCTGGTGCTGGACGGCATCGTCGGCATCGGCGGCCGCGGCCCGCTGCGTCCCGCCGCCGCGCCGTTCGCCACGATGGACCGCCGCGGCCCGGTGGTCGCCGTCGACGTGCCGTCCGGCGTCGATCCGGACACCGGCGAGGTGACCGGTCCCGCGCTGCGCGCCGACGTCACGGTCTGCTTCGGCACCCACAAGCCCGGCCTGCTGATCGACCCCGGCGCCCGGTACGCGGGCGTGGTCCACCTGGTGGAGATCGGGCTCGACCTGCCGCCCGCCCCCGTCGAGGCCCTGCAGCACGCCGACGTGGCCGCGCTGCTGCCCGCCCCCGGCGCGGAGAGCGACAAGTACCGGCGCGGCGTGGTCGGCGTCGCCGCCGGCTCCGCCCGCTACCCGGGCGCGGCGCTGCTCGCCGTCGCGGGGGCGCTGCGCGGCGGCGCCGGGGCGGTGCGCTACACCGGGCACGCCGCCGAGGAGGTGGTCCGCCGACACCCCGAGACGCTGGTCACCGAGGCCGGCCCGGCCCGCGCCGGACGCGTCCAGGCCTGGGTGGTCGGGCCCGGCGGCGGCGACGGCGCCGAACAGGCGCTGCGCGAAGCCCTCGACACCGATGCGCCGGTCCTCGCCGACGCCGACGCGCTCACCGAACTCGGCCGCCTCGGCCCCGGCCTGCTCGCCGGCCGGACCGCGCCCACCCTGCTCACCCCGCACGCCGGCGAGGCCGCCCGGCTGCTCGCCGGCCTCGGCGAGCACACCGACGCCGACACCGTCGCCGCCCGCCGCCTCCGGTCCGCCCGGCTGCTCGCCGCCCGCTACGGCGCGACCGTGCTGCTCAAGGGCTCCACCACGGTCGTCGCCGACCCCGACGGCCGGGCCCGCACCAACCCGACCGGCACCGGCTGGCTCGGCACCGCCGGCAGCGGCGACGTGCTGTCCGGCCTGGCGGGCTCGCTCCTCGCCACCGGCCTCGCCCCGCTGGACGCCGCCTCCGTCGCGGCCTACCTGCACGGACTGGCCGGCCGCCGCGCCGCCGGGACGGGGGCGCCGGTCACCGCCCTGGACGTCGCCGAGGCGCTGCACCCGGTCTGGCGGTCGCTGACCGAGTGACGCCGCCGGGGGCCCGGTCCGGGGCCCGGACGGAACCGGAACGCGCCCCACCGCGTGGAAGGACCGGAAGGGTAGGGCGTACGGGTGGACGGGTGACAGGGTCCCGGTCGGCCGCGCCCCTGACGGGGGGATCGGCGGGGGTCTGGGAGACTGATACGCGATGACGACTGCGAACACCACCGGCACACCCGCACTGACCGAGGGGGTCCGCGCCGAGGCGACCGTCGACCTGGCCGCCCTGCGCGACAACCTGGCAGCCCTGCGCGCCCGCACCGACGGCCCCGAGCTGATGGCCGTGGTCAAGGCCGACGCCTACGGCCACGGCGCGCTGCAGTGCGCCCGGGAGGCGGTCGCCGCCGGCGCCGGCTGGCTCGGCACCGCCACCCCGCAGGAGGCGCTCGCGCTGCGCGCCGGCGGCATCCGCCCCGACCGGGCCCGCATCCTGTGCTGGCTGTGGACCCCGGGCGGCCCCTGGGCGCAGGCGCTGCGCGAATCCGTCGACATCTCGATCAGCGGCCAGTGGGCGCTGGACGAACTTCTCGACGCCGTCCGCGCCACCGGCGTCCCCGCCAGGGTCCACCTCAAGGCCGACACCGGCCTCGGCCGCAACGGCTGCCAGCCGCGCGACTGGCCCGACCTGGTCGACAACGCGCTGAAGGCGCAGGCCGACGGCCTGCTGCGGGTGGTCGGCGTCTGGTCGCACTTCGCGGCCGCCGACGAGCCCGGCCACCCGTCCATCCAGGTGCAGCTGGACTCGTTCGCGCAGGCCCTCGCGTTCGCCGAGCGGTCCGGCGTCGACCCCGAGGTGCGGCACCTGGCCAACTCCCCGGCCACCCTGCTGCTCCCGCAGTCCCACTACGACCTGGTCCGGCCGGGCCTCGCGATGTACGGCCTCTCGCCGGTGCCCGAGGTCGGCACGCCCGCCGACTACGGCCTGCGGCCGGTCATGTCGCTGACCGCCCGGCTCGCGCTGGTCAAGCACGTCCCCGGCGGGCACGGCGTCTCCTACGGCCACCACTACGTCACCCCCGGGCCCACCACCCTCGGCCTGATCCCGCTGGGCTACGCGGACGGGATCCCCCGCCACGCGAGCAACACCGGGCCGGTGCAGATCGGCTCCGGACGCTACCGGGTGGCCGGGCGGGTCGCGATGGACCAGTTCGTCGTCGACCTCGGCGGGGAGACGTTCGAGGTCGGCGAAGAGGCCCTGCTGTTCGGCCCGGGCGACCGGGGCGAACCGACGGCGGAGGACTGGGCGCGGGCCTGCGGCACCATCTCGTACGAGATCATCACCCGGATCGGCGGCCGGGTGCCCCGGCGGTACGTCGGGGGGCTGTCGCAGTGACCGTCTCCGCCGGAGCACGCCCGCGTCCCCGGGCCGCCCATGGCTGAGTCGTCCGGGGTGTCGAAGGCCGGGCTGATCGGGATATCGCTCGGCGTGCTCGCCGCCGGGGCCGCGGCCGGGGTGGCGGTGGAGCGGCTGACCGTCGGGCGGGCGATGCGCCGACGGGCCCGGGAGGAACTGGACGCGGCGGCGCCGTTCGGCTCGCTGCGCGGCGCGCCCCGGCGGGTGCGGGCCGACGACGGCACCGAGCTGTACGTGGAGGTGGACGCCGGCGAGGGCCCCGGGCCGACCGTGGTGTTCTGCCACGGCTACTGCCTGAACCAGGACAGCTGGCACTTCCAGCGCGCCGCCCTGCGCGGCGCCCTGCGCACGGTCTTCTGGGACCACCGCAGCCACGGCCGCTCCGAGCGTTCCCGGTCCTACCTGAAGGGCGAGCCCGCCTCGATCGACCAGCTCGGCGGCGACCTGCGCGCGGTGCTGGACGCCGTCGTGCCGGACGGGCCGGTCGTGCTGGTCGGGCACTCGATGGGCGGGATGACGGTGCTGGCGCTGGCCGCCCAGCACCCCGACCTGTTCGGCCCGGACGGCCGGGTCGCCGGAGTGGCGCTGATCGGCACGCTGGCAGGCGGCTGGGACTCGGTGACGCTGGGCCTGCCCGCGGCCGGGGCGAAGGTGCTGAAGCGGGTCGCGCCCGGCGTGGTGCGGATGCTGGGCCGGCAGGTCGAGCTGGTGGAGGCGACCCGCCGCTGGGGCTCCGAGCTGGCCTCGGTGTTCTACCGACGGTTCTCGTTCGGCACCAAGGACGTCGACCCGGGCGTGGTGCGGTTCGCCGAGCAGCTCCTCGACGCCACCCCGATCGACGTGGTCGCCGAGTTCTACCCGGCGTTCTCGCTGCACGACAAGCAGGCCGCGCTGGCCGCGCTGGACGGCGTCCCCACGCTGGTGATGGCCGGCAGCAAGGACCTGCTCACCCCGCCCGAGTACTCCGAGGCGATCGCCGCCGCCCTGCCCGGCGCCCGGCTGGTGCTGGTGGAGAACGCCGGCCACCTGCTGATGCTGGAGCGCCCCGCGATCGTCGACGCGGAGCTGGTGGGCCTGCTGGAACGGGCCGCCGGCCGGGCCGGCACCGGCCCGCTGCCGGAGGAGCTGCGCGCGGTCGAGGACGGGCGGCCGGAGGGCTGAACGGGCGTCCGGCCGCGGTGTGGCACCGTAGGGGTGGCCGCAACGTATCGAAGAAGGACGCCATGGGTTCGCAGACCACTCTGACCGTCGCCACCGCGGAGCGGATGACCGGCCTCGGCCGGCGGCTCGCCGCCCTGCTGCGCCCCGGCGACCTGGTGCTGCTGTCGGGGGAGCTCGGCGCGGGCAAGACCACGCTGACCCGCGGGCTCGGCGAGGGCCTGGGCGTGCGCGGCGCGGTCACCTCGCCGACGTTCGTGATCGCCCGGGTGCACCCGTCGCTGACCGGCGGCCCCGCGCTGGTGCACGTGGACGCGTACCGGCTGGGCGGCGGCCTGGACGAGATGGAGGACCTCGACCTGGACGTCTCGCTGCCCGAGTCGGTGATCGTCGTCGAGTGGGGCGAGGGCAAGGTCGAGCAGCTCTCCGAGGACCGGCTGGAGGTCCGGATCGAGCGGACCCTGGGCGGCGCGGAGGCGGACGTGGTGGACGAGGCGGACGGGCGCCGGGTCACCGTCACCGGCCTGGGCGGTCGCTGGGACGACGTGGACCTCACCGTATTGGGTGACAACTGAGCCGGTTTCCGACAGCGCGTCGGGAAACTGTTGCGGCCCGGCCGGTGGGCGTGATGGGATGGCGGCAGCAGGTTAGGTGTGCCTAACTAGGGAGGCGCCCCATGGCGAGCACCACCCCCCGGACCGACACCCGTCCCGAACCGGCCGAGAACCGTCCCGAACCGGCCGACGCCCCCGACGGGGCCGCGCGTCCGGACGCCCGCGAGCCGAGTGCCGACGCCGCCGCGCCGCCGGTCCCGATGCGCGTCCTCCTGGCGTCCTGCCGGGCCGCCGAGGCGGTCTCCACCCCGCCGGAGCGGCACGCCGCGTAGCGGCCGGGCTCAGGCGACCACGACGACCCGGGTGCCGTTCGGCGCGAAGTCCCACAGCGCCTGGCCGTCCGGCCGGGACGCCCGGATGCCGCCGGTCCTGGTCTTCGGGTCGACCGAGGGCGCGGCCGCGCCCTCGTCCACCAGCGCGCTGAAGCCGAACACCGTGCCCTGCTGCTGGGCGAACCGCACCACGTGCTCGATCTTCCGGCCGTCGGTGCCGGTGCCCGCGGCGGTGCGGCTGTAGACCGTGTACGCGCCGGGGTTCGGCAGCGCGCTGCCCGGCGTCACCTTGAACGAGGCGAGCACCGGCTCCGGCTTCTTCGGGTCGACCAGCCACACCTGGCGGTCCTTCAGCGAGAACACCACCCGCAGGCCCGTCCCCGAGTCGGCGGGCAGCGGGGGAGCGGTCGGCTTCTCGCTCGCCGGGGCGGCAGCCGCCGGGGCGCTCGCCGGGGCCGCCGGGGCGGCCGCCACCGCCCGGGACGCGGCGCCGTTGGCCTGGAACGCCAACAGCCCGATCACCGCCATGGCCCCCAGGGTCAGCCCGCCGACCACCGCACCAGGACCCAGCTTCGCCACGTCTGCTCCTCAACGCTCCGCGTCTCACGTCCGAAGGCCCATCGTGCCAGGTCCGCCGCGCCGCATCGGCCTCTTCCGATCGTGTGTTCCCGGCCGGTGCGGGCACCCGCGCCGGACCCTCTAACCTTGAACCCGTGCTCCTCCTCGCCTTCGACACCGCCACCCCCGCCGTCACGGCCGCCGTCCACGACGGCGAGCGCGTGCTCGCCGAGTCCTACGAGGTCGACGCCCGCCGGCACGGCGAACTGCTGCTGCCGACCGTCGCCGCCGTGCTGCGCAGCGCGGGCGTGGACAAGCGGCAGCTCACCGACCTGGCGGTCGGCGTCGGCCCCGGCCCGTACACCGGCCTGCGGGTCGGCCTGGTGACGGCCGCCGCGCTCGGCGACGCGCTCGGCCTGCCCGTGCACGGCGTCTGCACCCTCGACGCGATCGCCCACCAGGCCCGCACCGAGGGCCTGGACGGCCCGTTCGCGGTGGCCACCGACGCGCGCCGCAAGGAGGTCTACTGGGCCTCCTACGACGCGTCCGGCGCCCGGGTCTCCGGCCCCTCGGTGGACCGCCCGGCGGAGATCGAGCCCGGCGGGCGGACGGTCGGCGCGGGCGCGCTGCTGTACGGCCTGCCGGCGGCGAGCGGCCCCGAGCACGTCTCGGCGGGCGCGCTGGCCGACTTCGCCGTCCGCGAGCTGGCCGCCGGCCGCGCACTGCTGCCGAACGCCCCGCTGTACCTGCGGCGGCCGGACGCGCAGGTGCCCGCCGGCTACAAGGCGGTGCTTCCGGCGTGACGGGCGCGGGACTGTCCGGCCGTGGCTAGGTTCTCGCTGCGTCCCATGCGGTGGTGGGACATCGAGCCCGTCATGGTGCTGGAGCACCGGCTGTTCCCCGACGACGCCTGGTCGCGCGGCATGTACTGGTCGGAGCTGGCGGAGGCCCACCCCGGCGGCAGCCGGCACTACGTGGTGGCGGTGGACGAGGACGGCGCGGTGGTCGGGTACGCCGGGCTGATGGCGGTCGGGCCGGACGGCGACGTGCAGACCATCGCCGTGGAGTCCGGGCACCAGGGCGCGGGCCTCGGGGCGATGCTGCTGACCGAGCTGATCGAGGAGTCGGTCCGGCGCGGCTGCGCCGAGCTGCTGCTGGAGGTGCGGGTGGACAACCTGCGCGCGCAGCGGCTGTACGAGCGGTTCGGGTTCGAGCCGGTCGGCATCCGGCGGGGCTACTACCAGCCCGCCAACGTGGACGCACTGGTGATGCGTCTGGACCACCTGGCAAGCGATGCAAGCGATCTGAAGGATCATCACAATGGCTGACGAACCGCTCGTCCTCGGTATCGAGACCTCCTGCGACGAGACCGGCGTCGGCATCGTCCGCGGCACCACGCTGCTCGCCGACGCGGTCGCGTCCTCGGTCAACGACCACGCCCGGTTCGGCGGCGTCGTCCCCGAGATCGCCAGCCGCGCGCACCTGGAGGCGATGGTCCCCACCATCCGGCGCGCGCTGGACACCGCCGGCGTCAAGGCCGGCGACCTCGACGGCATCGCCGTCACCGCCGGCCCCGGCCTGGCCGGCGCGCTGCTGGTCGGCGTCAGCGCCGCCAAGGCGTACGCCTGGGCGCTGGACAAGCCGCTGTACGGCGTGAACCACCTCGCCTCGCACATCTGCGTCGACCAGCTGGAGCACGGCCGGCTGCCCGAGCCGACCATGGCGCTGCTGGTCTCCGGCGGCCACTCCTCGCTGCTGCTCAGCGGTGACATCACCACCGACGTGCGGCCGCTCGGCGCGACCATCGACGACGCGGCCGGCGAGGCCTTCGACAAGGTCGCCCGCGTCCTCGGCCTGGGCTTCCCCGGCGGACCGGTGGTCGACCGGATGGCCCGCGAGGGCGACGGGAGGGCGATCGCCTTCCCGCGCGGCCTGAGCAGCGCGAGCGACCCGGCGTACGACTTCTCGTTCTCCGGCCTGAAGACCGCCGTGGCCCGCTGGGTCGAGGCCAAGCGCCGGGCCGGCGAGACCGTGCCGGTGGCGGACGTCGCCGCGTCCTTCCAGGAGGCGGTCACCGACGTGCTCACCCGCAAGGCCGTCCGGGCGTGCAAGGACAACGGCGTCGACCACCTGATGATCGGCGGCGGCGTCGCCGCGAACTCCCGGCTGCGCGAGATGGCGCAGCAGCGCTGCGACAAGGCCGGCATCGTGCTGCGGGTGCCGCGCCCGGGCCTGTGCACCGACAACGGCGCGATGGTGGCCGCGCTCGGTGCCGAGATGGTGTGGCGCAACCGCACCCCCTCCTCGTTCGACCTGTCCGCGGACTCCTCGCTGCCGGTCACCGAGACCCACGTGCCGGGCGAGCACGGAGACGTCCACGCGCACGCGCACGAGGCGCTGAAGTGACCCTGGCGGCCATGTGGGAGGCCCGGGCGGCCGACCGGCGGGGCAGCGAACTGCACGCCTGGGCGCGGGAGTTCGCGCTGCCCGCGGTACGCGGCGCGGCCGGCCTGGAGCGGGTCGAGCTGTTCACCGCGCCCGGCGACCGGGTGCTGCTGATCGCGCTGTGGAACGGCGAGCCGCAGCCGGTGCCGGAGCCCCCGGCCGGACTGCTGGCCCGGCCGGTGCACCGGTGGACCTTCACCCGAACGGATGTCGGGTAGGCAACCGCGGAGCCGGTAGCGTTCGTCCAGTACATCGACACGCGTGTAGAGGAAGAGCGGGGGAGACCGGTGACGAACAGGGCCCGGATCGGGTACGGCGCGGGAGCGCTCGCCGTGCTGCTGGCCGTGAGCGGGTGCGGCAGCTCCGCGCCCGCCGCGAAGTCGCCCGCCCCCGCGCAGCCCGCCGCCGCGTCCTCCGGCGCCGGGTCGTCCGGCTCCGCCGCCGCGTCCGCCCCCGCGCAGGACACGGTCGGCACCGCCGCCTGGGCGAAGTGGGGACTCCAGCCGATGGCCAAGGCGCCCGCGCCGCCCGCCGACAAGCCGATCAAGCTGACCAGGTCCGGTGCCGTGCCGGTGTTCAGCGAAGTCCCCACCCAGGACAAGGTCGTGTTCATCACCATCGACGACGGGGCCGAGAAGGACCCCAAGTTCGTCCAGATGCTCACCGACCTGAAGGTGCCGATCACGATGTTCCTGACCAAGGACATCGTCAAGAACAACTACGGCTACTTCAAGGAACTGCAGGCGCTCGGCAACACCGTCCAGAACCACACCGTCAACCACCCGGTGATGAGCAAGCTCTCGGCCGCCCAGCAGAAGACCCAGATCTGCGACGACCAGGCCGCCCTCACCGAGCAGTACGGCACCGCCCCCTACCTGTTCCGCCCGCCCTACGGCGACGGCGCGAACACCCCGACCCTGAACACCTCCGTGCAGGAGTGCGGGCCCCGGGCCATCGTGCTGTGGCGCGAATCCATGCAGATCCACGACATGCAGTACCAGGCCGCCGACAAGAAGCTGAAGAACGGCGACATCATCCTCGCCCACTTCCGCGGCCCGTCCGACCTCAAGGGCGAGACCATGACCCAGATGTTCGGCGAGCTGCTCGCCCGCATCCAGGAGCAGGGCTTCGCGGTCGCCCGCCTCGACGACTACATCGCCAAGCCCACCGGCTGACCCAGCATCATCACCGGGCCGGCCGCCGTACGGGCCACGATCACCGTCACCGCGTTCGGCCCGGACGGCTTCAGCTGCCGGCGCAGCTCCTCCGGGACCACCGACGCCCCGCGCTTCTTGATCACCACGGTGCCGATCCGGCGCTCCTTCACCAGCGCCTTCAGCTTCTTGACGTGGAACGGCAGCACGTCCGACAGCTCGTACGCCTGCGCGTACGGCGTCGGGCGCAGGTCGTCCGAGGTGACGTACGCGATCATCGGGTCGATCAGCCGGCCGTTCACCGACGCCACCACCTCGGCGACCATCCGGCCCCGGATCACCGCGCCGTCCGGCTCGTACAGGTACCGGCCCACCGGACCCACCGGCGGGTCCGGCAGCGCCCCGCCGGCCAGCGAGTGCGGGCCCGGCAGCAGGGTCGCCCGGTACGGCTCGGCGGCCGCGGTGCCGAACCACAGCACCGCCTCCTTCACCTCGCCCCGGTCGGACACCCACTCCGCCTCGGCGCCCTCCGGCACCAGCTCGTGCGGGATCCCCGGCGCCACCTTCAACGCCCCGAACGGCGTCCGCCGGGCCGCCTCCACCGCCCAGGACAGCGGCGGCGAGTACGCCTCCGGATCGAACACCCGGCCCCGCGAGGTGCGCCGCGCCGGATCGGTGAACACCGCGTCGAAACCGTCCGTGTCGACGTCCGCGACGTCGGCGCAGCGCACCTCCACCAGCTCCGACACGCCCAGCGCCGCCGCGTTCGCCCGCGCGACCTCGCAGGTCAGCTCGTCCCGGTCCACCGCCAGCACCGAGATCCCGGCCCGGGCCAGCGCGACCGCGTCGCCGCCGATCCCGCAGCACAGGTCCGCCAGCCGCTCCACCCCGAGCGCCGCGAACCGCCCCGCCCGCCACTCGGCCACGCTGCGCCGGGTCGCCTGCTCCACGCCGTGCTGGGTGAAGTACATCGAGGCGGCGTCCGCCCCGAACTTCGCCTCGGCGCGCTGCCGCAGCCGCGCCTGCTCGAACGCCGCGCGCACCAGCTCGGCCGGGTAGTCCCGCCGCAGCCGGGTCGCCAGCGCGAGCTCCTGGTCCGCGGTGAAACCCCGCAACTCGGCCAGCAGCGCCTGCCCCTGCTCGGTCAGCAGCGCCCGGAACGACTCGATCTCCACCGGCCCATTGTCCCCGCCCCGCCCACCGGCCGGTCACCGGGAAGGCGACCGCCGCCCGGGCGCCGGCCCGCGACGGGAACGGGCGTTCGAGCGGGGGGCCGGAGACCGCCCGGGCCGAACTCCGACACGACGACGTTGGCACTCTGGTTGACTGAGTGCTAACGGCGTCCTAAGGTCGTTCCTGGCACTCCCCCCAGGGGGAGTGCTAACGCGGAGATGCGTGCCTGACCCCCGCGACGGCAGCCGCGCACCCTCGCCCACCTACCTGTTAGACAACCCCGTAATCTCCGAAGGGGAGCTCGGACGTGACCACCAGCAGCAAGGTTGCCATCAAGCCGCTCGAGGACCGCATCGTGGTCCAGCCGCTCGACGCCGAGACCACCACCGCCTCCGGCCTGGTGATCCCGGACACCGCCAAGGAGAAGCCCCAGGAGGGCGTCGTCCTGGCCGTCGGCCCGGGCCGCTTCGAGGACGGCCAGCGTCTGCCGCTCGACGTCGCCGTCGGTGACATCGTCCTGTACTCGAAGTACGGCGGCACCGAGGTGAAGTACCAGGGCGAGGAGTACCTCGTCCTCTCGGCTCGCGACGTTCTCGCCATCATCGAGAAGTAAGACGTCCCCAGCCCGCCCCGGATCCGTGTCAGCACTGACAGGGGCCCGGGGCGCGGTTGTTGCTCCACGTACGCAGTCCACACCCTGAGGAAACGGGATCATGGCGAAGACCCTGCAGTTCGACGAGGACGCCCGCCGCTCGCTGGAGCGCGGTGTCAACAAGCTGGCCGACACCGTCAAGGTGACCATCGGCCCCAAGGGCCGCAACGTCGTCATCGACAAGAAGTTCGGCGCCCCCACCATCACCAACGACGGTGTGACCATCGCCCGCGAGGTCGAGCTCGACGACCCGTACGAGAACCTCGGCGCGCAGCTGGTCAAGGAGGTCGCCACCAAGACCAACGACGTCGCGGGCGACGGCACCACCACCGCCACCGTGCTGGCCCAGGCCCTGGTCAACGAGGGTCTGCGCAACGTCGCCGCCGGCGCCGGCCCGGCCGCCCTGAAGAAGGGCATCGACAAGGCCGTCGCCGCCGTCTCCGAGCACCTGCTGTCGGTCGCCCGCGAGATCGAGGGCAAGGACGACATCGCCGCCGTCGCCTCGCTGTCCGCCCAGGACGCCCAGGTCGGCGAGCTGATCGCCGAGGCGATCGACAAGGTCGGCAAGGACGGTGTGATCACCGTCGAGGAGTCCAACACCTTCGGCGTCGAGCTCGAGTTCACCGAGGGCATGCAGTTCGACAAGGGCTACCTGTCGCCGTACTTCGTCACCGACGCGGAGCGCCAGGAAGCCGTCCTGGAGGACCCGTACATCCTGATCAACCAGGGCAAGATCTCCAGCATCCAGGAGCTCCTGCCGCTGCTGGAGAAGGTCCTGCAGGCCGGCGGCTCCCGCCCGCTGCTGATCATCGCCGAGGACGTCGACGGCGAGGCCCTGTCCACCCTGGTGGTCAACAAGATCCGCGGTACCTTCAACGCGGTCGCGGTCAAGGCCCCCGGCTTCGGCGACCGCCGCAAGGCCATCCTCGGCGACATCGCCACCCTCACCGGCGGCCAGGTCATCTCCGAGGAGGTCGGCCTCAAGCTCGACCAGGTCGGCCTGGACGTGCTGGGCAGCGCCCGCCGCATCACCGTCACCAAGGACGAGACCATCGTCGTCGACGGCGCCGGCGCGTCCGACGCGGTCGCCGGCCGGGTCGCCCAGATCAAGGCCGAGATCGCCAACACCGACTCCGACTGGGACCGCGAGAAGCTCCAGGAGCGCCTCGCCAAGCTGGCCGGCGGCGTCTGCGTGATCAAGGTCGGCGCGGCCACCGAGGTCGAGCTGAAGGAGCGCAAGCACCGCCTGGAGGACGCCATCTCGGCGACCCGCGCCGCGGTCGAGGAGGGCATCGTCGCCGGTGGCGGCGCCTCCCTGGTGCACGCCGCGAAGGTCCTCGACGGCGGCCTCGGCCTGTCCGGCGACGAGGCCACCGGTGTCGCCGTGGTCCGCCGCGCGCTGGTCGAGCCGCTGCGCTGGATCGCCCAGAACGCCGGCCTCGAGGGCTACGTCATCACCTCCAAGGTCTCCGAGCTGGAGGCCGGCCAGGGCTACAACGCCGCCACCGGCGAGTACGGCGACCTGGTCAAGGCCGGCGTCATCGACCCGGTCAAGGTCACCCGCTCCGCCCTGGAGAACGCCGCGTCCATCGCCTCCCTGCTCCTCACCACCGAGACCCTCGTGGTCGAGAAGAAGGAAGAGGAGGAGGCCGCGGGCCACGGCCACTCGCACGGCGGCCACGGCCACAGCCACTGAGCGGCCGCCTGACAGCCAGGCACTGAGGGCGCGAGGCCCTGTACGTCCGGTCCCCTGCACTTTCGCGGTGCGCGGCGGGCGGACAGGGCCTCGCGCCCTTTCGCGCGGGCGGGGGCGCGTGGGCGGGGGCGTGACGGTGGTGGCCCGGCCGGTCGCGCAGTTCTCCGCGCCCGCGTTTTCGCACCCCCTATCGTTGAGGGCGTGATCGAAGCCCGTCATCTCCGCGTTCTGCACGCCGTCGCCCGGACCGGGTCCTTCTCCGCCGCGGCGCGGGAGCTGGGGTGCACGCAGCCCGCGGTGAGCCAGCAGATGAAGGCGCTGGAGAAGGCGGTGGACACCCCCCTGGTGGTGCGTTCGGGGCGGGAGATGCAGTTGAGCGAGGCCGGGCGGGTGCTGCTGAAGCACGCGAACGGGATCCTCGCCGGGCTGTCCGCCGCCGAGGAGGAGGTCGCGGCGATCGCGGGGCTGCGGGCGGGCCGGGTGCGGCTGGTCTCGTTCCCGACCGCCAGTTCCACGCTGGTGCCGCGGTCGGTGGCGCAGGTGCGGGCGGCGCACCCGGGGGTGCGGGTCTCGCTGGTGGAGGCGGAGCCCCCGCAGGCGCTGGCGATGCTGCGCGGCGGGGAGTGCGAGGTGGCGCTCGCGTTCCGGTACCCGGACTCGCAGGGCGGCCTGAGCCTGCCGTCGCCGCACGCGACGCTGCGCGAGGCGCGGGCCGAGGCGACGCTGGAGGCGGCGGCGACCGCCGCGGCGAACGACTGGTCGGAGCTGGTGGTGCGGCCGCTGCTGGACGACCCGCTGGTGGGCCTGGTGCCGGCGGGGCACCCGCTGGCGGGCCGGGGCGAGGGCGAGCCGGTGGACCTCGCGGAGCTGGCGCAGGAGCAGTGGATCGCGGGCTGCCCGCAGTGCCGGGGGCACCTGGTGGAGCTGTGCGCGGACGCGGGCTTCGCGCCGGCGATCGAGTTCGCGACGGACGACTACCCGGCGGTGGTGGGCCTGGTGGGCGCGGGTCTGGGGGTGGCGGTGCTGCCGGGGCTGGCGCTGGAGTCGGTGCGGCACCCGGGGGTGGCGACGGTGCCGGTGCGGGTGGCGTCGGGGGAGCCGGCCCGGCGCGAGGTGGTGGCGCTGACCCTCCCGGACCTGGCGGGCGTTCCGGCGGTGGAGCTGATGCTGGAGCAGCTCGCGGCGGCGGCCGCCGCCCGCTGACGCCCACCGGCCCCCGAGCGGGGCGCGCCGTCCGAACAGCCACGGCCCCGAGACGGCCCGGCCCCGTAGACGGGCGCGGCGCCGGCCCGGGACGGGGCGGCGCTGCGCGAGTGGCGAAACGTTTCTTCATGTGGCCGGGGGCCGGCACCGCGGCGGGACGCGGGTGCGGCTGCTCACCGGATGCTCAGTGGCGGACGGTCTGCGGCATCGCCAGCGGGACCTCGACCAGGCGGTTGCGGGAGCGGCCGAGCAGCTCCTCGCGCTCGTCCTCCGTCATGCCGCCCCACACCCCGTAGGGCTCGCGGACGGCCAGGGCGTGGGCCGCGCACTGGGCGCGTACCGGGCAGCGCATGCAGACCTCCTTGGCGCTCGCCTCGCGCGAGGTCCGGGCGGCGCCGCGCTCGCCCTCGGGGTGGAAGAACAGCGAGCTGTCGACGCCGCGGCAGGCGGCGGAGAGCTGCCAGTCCCAGAGGTCTGCGTTGGGGCCGGGGAGGCGGGAGAAATCTGCCATGGCTCATTCCCTTCAATGACGCGGGACCTGGCGGCTCGGCTGCGGCTGCTGCGGCGAGGCTGCACGGGACCGGTACGGACACCTGGAAATATGACTTACACCCAACTACATGGACAAGTCACCCACAGTCCGACACAACAGTCAATGACCTGACGGAAGCTATAAAAACGGACAAACGGTGCAATAGGGTTTAAGGCGAATCGCGTCCCGCTCGGGTGTTCGGCGGGGCGCGGACCGCGGCCGGAAGGCGTGCGCGGCGCGGGCACCGCGCGCGAGCTGCACAAAAGTGCGGCGTGTGCACCGCGAGGTGGCTCTTCTGTGATGGGTTGGCCACGTACAGTGGTGGAGATGGACCGGAAGCCGTAACTCATTCGAGTGACGGTCGTTGGATGTACGGAGGCGGTCAGCAGGCGCAGGGCATCGGGATCGGTCGCGGAACGAGGCGACCGGATCGGGGTCCGTCCCGGCGGCCGTGTCGGAGAGGTTCGTACCAGCCAGGAGGCTCAACGTGACGCGGATCAGCTGCGGAGGACGACGGTCATGACATCCGTACTCGTCTGCGACGATTCCCCGCTCGCCCGGGAGGCGCTGCGCCGTGCGGTGGCGACCGTGCCCGGCGTCGACCGGGTGACCACTGCGACGAACGGTGAGGAGGTCCTCCGCCGCTGGGTGGCCGACCGTTCCGATCTCGTTCTGATGGACGTCCGGATGCCCGGGCTCGGCGGGGTGGAGACGGTCCGCCGGCTGCTCTCGGCCGATCCGGGCGCCCGGATCATCATGCTCACCGTGGCCGAGGACCTGGACGGCGTGGCCCTCGCGGTCGCCGCCGGGGCCCGCGGCTACCTGCACAAGGACGCCTCGCGCGCCGAGCTGCGGGCCACCGTCACCCAGGCGCTGGCCGACCCGACCTGGCGCCTGGCGCCGCGCCGGCTGCGCAGCCCGGACATGGGCGCCGCGCCGACCCTGACGGCCCGTGAGATCCAGGTGCTGGAGGGCATGAGCCACGGCCGCAGCAACGCGGAGATCGGCCGTGAGCTCTTCCTGTCCGAGGACACCGTGAAGACGCACGCCCGGCGGCTGTTCAAGAAGTTGGGCGCCTCGGACCGCGCGCACGCGGTGGCGCTGGGCTTCCGTTGGGGCCTGGTCCGCTGAGCGGGTGCGGCAACTGCGCTCGCTCGGACGTGTGACGTTGTGGTCCCGAGGCTGCACCATGGAGTAGTGGAGCACCTCGGGGACCAGCGGACAGGCAGGGGAGGCGGCACGGTGCACCCGGCGACGCATAACGTTCCGATGCACAAGTCCGGACGCGGTGCCGCGTTTTCCGGTCCGACCAGGCACCATGGACCGATGCATGACGACGAGGAGGCCGCCGGGGCCGGTCCGGCGCAGCCCACCCCCGGGGGTGCGGCTGCCGATCCGTCGTCGGCTCCGGAGGGCGGGCCGGCGGAATCCGACGGTGCGTCGGGTGCGGGCGGCCGCCCGCAGGTTCCGGGCGCGGCGTCGCCCCAGGTGGCGGAGCTGGTCGCGGCCGCGGTGCGCGGCGACGGCCCGGCGATCGAGGCGCTGCTCGGCTACGTGCTCCCGCTGGCGCTGCGGTACTGCCGCGGCCGGCTGGTCCGGCTGCCCGGCGGAGCCCGGCACCACGTGGACGACGTGGCGCAGGAGGTGTGCGTCGCGGTGCTGTGCGCGCTGCCCCGCTACCGGGACACCGGCCGCCCGTTCGAGGCCTTCGTGTACGGGATCGCCGCGCACAAGATCGCCGATCTGCAGCGGGCCGCGATGCGCGGGCCCGGCTCGACGGTGATCCCGCCGGACGACCTGCCGGAGACGCCGGACGACTCGCTCGGCCCGGAGGAGCGGGCGCTGCTGTCCAGCGACGCGGCGTGGATCAAGGAGCTGCTGTCCAACCTGCCGGCCCGGCAGCGCGAGCTGGTGCTGCTGCGGGTGGCGGACGGGCTGTCGGCGGAGGAGACCGGCGAGGTGCTCGGCATGTCGCCGGGCGCGGTGCGGGTGGCCCAGCACCGGGCGCTGTCGCGGCTGCGGGCGCTGGCGGAGGAGTCCGGCTGACCGCCCGTCAGGGCGGAAGAAGCGCGGCGGCGCGCGCGTTGTCAAGAGGGCGCGACGAGATGCCCCGCGTCACCAGTACCATGGGGTATCGGCGCCTGGTCGGGTCGCCAAAGCTTCTCCGGTGTGCGCGGTCCTCGGTTGGAGGATCGTCCGAACGCCGGGCGTTCTTGGCGGCCGAGAGACCCCGGGCGCCCGTGCGCAGAACGACGGCCCGCCACGGAAGGTTCCCCATGTCTTACAACGCCGCCGGCGTACCCGAGAAGTTCGCGATGCTCGGACTCACGTACGACGACGTCCTGCTGCTGCCCGGGGCGTCCGAGGTGCTGCCCAACCAGGTCGACACCTCCTCGCGGATCTCGCGGAACGTGCGGGTCAACATCCCCCTGCTGTCGGCGGCGATGGACAAGGTCACCGAGTCGCGGATGGCGATCGCGATGGCCCGGCAGGGCGGCGTCGGCGTCCTGCACCGCAACCTGTCGATCGAGGACCAGGTCAACCAGGTCGACCTGGTGAAGCGCTCCGAGTCCGGCATGGTGACCGACCCGATCACGGTCGGTCCGGAGGCCACGCTGGCCGAGGCCGACGCGCTGTGCGCCCGGTTCCGGATCTCCGGCGTGCCGGTCGCCAACCCGGACGGCAAGCTGCTGGGCATCGTCACCAACCGCGACATGGCCTTCGAGACCGACCGCAGCCGCAAGGTCGCCGAGATCATGACGCCGATGCCGCTGATCACCGGCAAGGTCGGCATCTCCGGCGAGGACGCCATCGCGCTGCTCCGCCGCCACAAGATCGAGAAGCTGCCGCTGGTCGACGACGAGGGCCGGATCAAGGGCCTGATCACCGTCAAGGACTTCGTCAAGGCGGAGAAGTACCCGAACGCCGCCAAGGACGCCGAGGGCCGTCTGCTGGTCGGCGCCGCCGTCGGCGCCTCGGCCGAGGCGTTCGACCGGGCCCAGGCGCTGGTCGGCGCGGGCGTGGACTTCCTGGTCGTGGACACCTCGCACGGGCACTCGCACAACGCGCTGGCCTGGATCTCGAAGATCAAGTCCGCCGTGCCGGTCGACGTGGTCGGCGGCAACATCGCCACCCGTGACGGCGCCCAGGCGCTGATCGACGCCGGCGTGGACGGCGTGAAGGTCGGCGTCGGCCCCGGCTCGATCTGCACCACCCGCGTGGTCGCCGGCGTCGGCGTGCCGCAGGTGACGGCGATCTGGGAGGCCGCGCAGGCCTGTCAGGACGCGGGCGTCCCGATCATCGGCGACGGCGGCCTGCAGTACTCCGGCGACATCGGCAAGGCGCTGTGCGCCGGTGCCGACACCGTGATGCTGGGCTCGCTGCTGGCCGGCTGCGAGGAGTCGCCGGGCGAGCTGCTGTTCATCAACGGCAAGCAGTTCAAGTCGTACCGCGGCATGGGTTCGCTGGGCGCGATGCAGACCCGCGGCCAGGCGAAGTCCTTCTCCAAGGACCGCTACTTCCAGGCTGAGGTCTCCTCGGACGAGAAGCTGATCGCCGAGGGCATCGAGGGTCAGGTGCCGTACCGCGGCCCGCTGTCCGCGGTGCTGTTCCAGCTGGTCGGCGGCCTGCGGCAGACCATGGGCTACGTGGGCGCGGGCTCGGTCGAGGAGATGCAGACCAAGGGCCGGTTCGTCCGGATCACCTCGGCGGGCCTCAAGGAGAGCCACCCGCACGACATCCAGATGACGGTCGAGGCGCCGAACTACAACGCGCGCTGACCCGAACCACCGGAGCCGTCCGGGCCGCAGTCCAGCTGCGGCCCGGGCGGCTCCCGCCGTTCGGTGCGCCCCTGTCGGGGCGCAAAGGGGTCGTACGGGATACTTGGGTGCGGCCGGGGTGACCCGGTCGGGAGATGGAAAGCAGCAGAAGGGCTCGAAGTGACTGAGATCGAGATCGGGCGAGGCAAGCGCGGCCGCCGGGCGTACTCCTTCGACGACATCGCCGTCGTCCCCAGCCGCCGTACGCGTGACCCGAAGGAGGTCTCGATCGCTTGGCAGATCGACGCCTACCGGTTCGAACTGCCGTTCCTGGCGGCGCCGATGGACAGCGTGGTGTCCCCGCAGCAGGCGATCGCGATCGGCCAGCTCGGCGGCCTGGGCGTGCTGAACCTGGAAGGCCTGTGGACGCGGTACGAGGACCCGCAGCCGCTGCTGGAGGAGATCGCGTCGATCGGCGACGAGGCGGAGGCGACCCGCCGCCTGCAGGAGGTGTACTCCGCGCCGATCAAGGCCGAGCTGATCAAGGAGCGGATCAAGGAGGTCCGTGACTCGGGTGTGGTCACCGCCGCGGCGCTCTCGCCGCAGCGCACCGCCGAGTTCTCCAAGGCCGTCGTGGACGCCGGCGTCGACGTGTTCGTGATCCGCGGCACCACGGTGTCCGCCGAGCACGTGTCGGGCGCGGCCGAGCCGCTCAACCTGAAGCAGTTCATCTACGAGCTGGACGTCCCGGTGATCGTCGGCGGCTGCGCCACGTACACCGCCGCGCTGCACCTGATGCGCACCGGCGCGGCCGGCGTGCTGGTCGGCTTCGGCGGCGGCGCCGCGCACACCACCCGCAACGTGCTGGGCATCCAGGTGCCGATGGCGACCGCGGTGGCGGACGTCGCGGCGGCCCGCCGGGACTACATGGACGAGTCCGGCGGCCGCTACGTGCACGTGATCGCGGACGGCGGCGTCGGCTACAGCGGCGACATCCCGAAGGCCGTCGCCTGCGGCGCGGACGCGGTGATGATCGGCGCCGCGCTGGCCCGCGCCACCGACGCGCCCGGCCAGGGCTACCACTGGGGCATGGAGGCCGTCCACGAGGAGCTGCCGCGCGGCAAGCGCGTGCACCTCGGCACCGTCGGCTCCACCGAGCAGATCCTGACCGGCCCGTCGCACACCCCCGACGGCACCATGAACCTGTTCGGCGCGCTGCGCCGGGCGATGGCCACCACCGGCTACACCGAGCTCAAGGAGTTCCAGCGGGTCGAGGTCACGGTCAACCCCGCTCGCTGACACCGCATCAGGAAGGGCCCCTGCCGCAGCCGCGGCAGGGGCCCTTTCCGTGGCGCCCCGTCAGGAGTCGCCGAACGTCCGGGTCAGGCTGAAGCCCACGGCCGCGCCGATCAGGAGGAAGACCGCGGAGAAGACGTCGAACGTCCCCCGCCACATGTCGAGGAGGAACGAGAAGCCGTCGGTGAAGAGGGCCGGCACCGACTCGCCGGTCAGCTCGTGGGCGATCAGGGAGAGGCCGAACAGCTTGCCGAAGACCTGGCCGGCCACGGCGAGCAGGGCGCCGAGCGGCGGCAGGGCCGGGTGCTTGCCGCCGAGCTTGCCGACGGTGGCGCCGACGGCGGCGGCGATGCCGATCGCCAGCCAGGAGAACTCACGGTCGACGGCCTTCACGATGAAGCCGTCCAGCAAGCCGGCGGCCAGCGCGACACCGAGGCCGGCGAGCACCGCGACCGGCAGGTTCTTGGGCCCGGCGTGGGCGCCGGCCAGTGGGACGCCGGCGGCCGGCGGCGAGGCGGGCGCGGCCGGCGGCCCGGGCGGCGGGGCGAACGGATCGGCGGGATCGGGCGTGGTCATGAAGGGTCCCCCGTGACGGCGATGTGAAGAGCGGGCAGAGGCCAGCAGCGCGCGAGGACGGTTGGACAGGCGGTTTCCGCGGCGAGGCCGGACGGTCGGGAGCGGTCGTTTTCGGTCGCCGGTGCGGTGCGGAAGGGACGCGAGGGGCGCACGGGGCGCGGGCCGGGTGGGGGCGGGTGGCCCGGCGGGGTGGCGACAGGGGATGATGGTGCCCCGGCGTGCGACCGCCGCCCGCGGCGGCCCGACACGCCGTCAGGTCCCGGCCGGGCTGCCCGGCGAGGGCCGCAACACCATGGGGAGAGCGCACCGATGACGCAGCCGCAGGAACCGACCGGCCGACTGCTGGCGGACCGCTACCGGCTGGGCGAGGTGCTCGGCCGTGGCGGCATGGGCACCGTGTGGCGGGCCGAGGACGAGATGCTCGGCCGGATCGTCGCGGTGAAGGAGCTCCGGATGACCGGGGCCGTCGACGAGGCCGAGAAGCACCGGCTGATCGTCCGCACCCTGCGCGAGGCCAAGGCCACCGCCCGGATCCGGCACACCGCCGCCGTCACCGTCTTCGACGTGGTCGAGGAGGACGGGCGGCCGTGGATCGTGATGGAGCTCGTCGACGGCCGCTCGCTGGCCGACGTGGTCCGCGAGGACGGCGTGCTCACGCCCGAGCGGGCCGCCGCGATCGGCCTGGACCTGCTCGGCGTGCTCGGCGCCGCGCACAGCCAGGGCGTGCTGCACCGCGACGTGAAGCCGTCCAACGTGCTGATCGGCGAGGACGGCCGGACCGTGCTCACCGACTTCGGCATCGCCAGCGTCGAGGGCGACACCTCGATCACCTCCACCGGCATGCTGGTCGGCGCCCCCTCGTACATCGCGCCCGAGCGGGCCCGCGGCCAGCGGCCCGGCCCGCCGTCCGACCTGTGGTCGCTGGGCGGCACGCTGTACGCGATGGTCGAGGGCGTCCCGCCGTACGACCGGGGCTCCGCGCTGGCCACGCTGACCGCCGTGATGACCGAGGAGCTCCCGCCGCCCGCCAACGCCGGGCCGCTGCGGCCGGTCATCGAAGGGCTGCTGGAGAAGGACCCCGCGAAGCGGATGGACGCCGACGCGGCCCGCGACCTGCTGCAGCGGATCGTCGCCGGCCGGGCGCTGCCCGAGCCGAAGCGCGCCGCCGCGGCCGCCCCGGCCGAGCCGGTCGCCACCGAGACCGCCACCCGGGCGCTGCCCGCCGAGCCCGCCGCCGCGGCGGAGACCGCGGCGGTGCCGCGCGGCGGCGCCCCCCGGCGGCGGACGCCGCTGATCGTCGCCGCGGTCGTCGCGGTGCTGGCGCTGGTCGCCGCCCTGGTGGTGTGGTGGCCCGGCGACAAGGGCTCCGGGGCGAGCGCCGCGGACGGCGGCGGCACCGCCGCGCCCGTGCAGCCGTCGGCGGTCCCGAGCGCCCCGCCGTCCGCGAGCAGCGGTGCGAGCCCGAGCCCCAGTCCCAGCGCGCCGGCGGAGACCGGCGAGCCGCCCGCGCCCGCCCTGACGCCCGGTCAGGTCCCGGAGGGCTATCGGGTGTTCCGCGACCCGTCGGGTTTCAGCATCACGCTGCCGAACTGGATGGCCGACCGGGGCGCGGACTACCGCTCCACCAGCCGCCTCTTCGAGGGCAACGGGCTGCGGCTGGTCGTCGACTGGCAGTCGCCCGCCGGCGACAGCGCGCTGAAGGACTGGCAGGCCGCCGACCGGTCCGCGTCGATGACCGACTACCGCCGGATCCGGGTCGAGTCGGTCGCCTACCGGGGCTGGACCAACGCCGCCGACTGGGAGTGGACGTACACCGGCAAGTCCGGCACCGTGCTGCACTCGCTGAACCGCGGCTTCGTCACCGGCAACGGCAAGTACGGCTACGCGATCTACTGGACCATGCCGGAGTCCGTGTGGTCCGCGCCGGACGGCTCGCTGGCGCGCCGGATCTCCTTCGAGAGCTTCCAACCCGCGCCGTAGCCGCGCCCCGCGCGCCGGGCGCCTCCGGCGGTCGGCGGAAAGGCAGTTGAAAGGCCGCACCGGAAGGTGGCGGGTGCGGTCCGGGGCCGTAGGCTGGCGGCACTACGGCGTGAGGAACAGGCATGCGAACGGCCCCGGGACAGGTGGTGGCCGGGCGGTACCGGGTGACGGACCGTCCGGACGACGACGTCGGCGTGCCCGCGGTCGACGCGCAGAGCGGCGCCCGGGTACGGCTGTTCGGCCTGGAACTGCCCGAACTGCTCGACCCCGCCGGCGGCGCCGCGCCCGGGTACGGGGCCCGGCTGACCGCCCGGGTCGCCCAGGTGGCGGCGGCCGCGCCGACCCACCCGCGGCTGCTGCGCGGACTCGCCGCCGGCCCCGAGGGCGAACTGCTGTGGGTCGCCGAGGAGTCGGTGTCCGCGGTGCCGCTGGAGCGGCTGGTCGGCAACGGGCCGCTGTCGCCGTACCGGGTCGCCGAGATCGGCGCCGACCTGGCCGGCGCGCTGCGGGCCGTGCACGAGGCCGGGCTCACCCACGGCAACGTCACCACCCGCACCGTGCTGGTCTGCGAGGACGGCGCGGCGATGCTCGGCGGCCTGCTGCTGGGCGCCGCCGAGGAGGAGCTGTGCGCGGCGCTCGGCGGCGAGGTGCCGCGCCGGGTGTACGAGACGCGCGCGCTCATGCTCGGGCCGCTCGCCGAGCGGTGGGCGATCGACGCGGGCGCGCCCGCCGACACCTGGGCCCTCGGCGTCCTGCTGTACCGCCTGCTCACCGGCCACGGCCCGTACCCCGAGCACGACCTGCCGACCCTGCTGGCCGCCGTCCGCGACGGCCGCCACCACCCCGCCGAGGGCTGCGGCCCGCTGCGCCCGCTGGTGGAGCGGCTGCTGGACCCGGACGCCGCCCGCCGGCCCGACGCGGCCGCCGTCCAGCGGGAGTTGCGCGACCTGCTGGTGTTCGCCCCCGAGCCCTACCCGGACGGGCCGCCCGCCCCGCTGCTGCCGGTGCCCCGCCCGGTCGCCGGACCGCCCGCCCGGCGGCCCCGCGGCGAGCGGCAGCGGCGCCGCCCGCCGACGGACCGTCAGGACGCCCGGCCCGCCGCGCGGCCGCCCCGGATCCCGCCGCGGCTGCTCGGTCCGCTGGTGCTGCTGGCCGTGCTGGCGCTGATGGCGGCGGCGGTCGCCGGGGTGGTTCTGGTCGCAGGCTGAAAGCAGCCGGTCACCGTCCGATTCGCCACCCGGGGTGCGATTCCCGCACGGGCCCGCGCAGCCTAGGCTTGCCTTCGAACCGTCGGTGCGAGCAGGCACACGAGGTGCCACGACCTCGTCCGACCGGCGGTGGGGGGTCATTGAAGGGGGGGACGGTCATGGGCGCACAGGACCAGTCGACAGGCCGTCTGCTGGCCGGGCGGTACGCGCTCGGCGAGCGCCTGGGACGCGGCGGGATGGGGACCGTCTGGCGGGCCAGGGACGAGATGCTGGACCGGGAGGTCGCCGTCAAGGAATTGACGGTCAGCCACCTCTCGGAGGAGGACCTGGAGATCCTCCAGTCCCGGATGAAGCGCGAGGCCCGGGCCGCCGCCCGGATCAAGCACCCGGGTGTCATCACCATCCACGACGTGCTCGAACAGGACGGCCGGCCGTGGATCGTGATGGAGCTCGTCGACGGCCGCGCGCTGTCCGACGTGATCAGCCAGGACGGCACCCTGACGCCCCGTGAGGCCGCCGACGTCGGCCTACAGGTGCTGGCCGCCCTGCACCGCGGCCACCAGCTCGGCGTGCTGCACCGGGACGTCAAGCCCGCCAACGTGCTGCTCGAACACGGCAGCGGGCGGGTCGTGCTGCTCGACTTCGGCATCGCCAAGTTCGAGGGCGCGATGGACATCACCCGCCCCGGCGACCTGGTCGGCTCGCCCGACTACCTGGCCCCCGAGCGGGCCCAGGGCCAGCGGCCCGGACCGGCCTCCGACCTGTGGGCGCTCGGCGCGACGCTGTTCCACGCCGTCGAGGGCCAGTCGCCGTTCCGCCGCGACAGCCCGCTCGGCACCCTCGCCGCCGTCGTCGACGAGCCGCTGCCGGAGTCCCGCCGGGCCGCCGGCCTCGGGCCGGTGCTGGCCGCGCTGATGGCCAAGGACCCGGCGGACCGGCCGAGCGCGGACGAGGCCGAGCGGATGCTCCGCGAGGTCGCCGCCGGACACACCGTCAGCATGCGCGTGCCCGAGCAGGCCGCCGGGGCCCGGCTGCCCACCCAGGTGGTGCCGGTCGTCGACCGGGTCGACGCGGACGGGGCGCCCGCCGGTCCGGTGACGGTCCCTCAGGTTCCGGCGCAGGGGCGGCCCGAGGACGCGCCGACGCAGGCGCCGGCGTCCGCCGCCCCGGCGCGGGCCGGGCGCGGCCGGCGGGTGCTCGGCGTCCTGGTCGCCCTCGCCGTGCTGGCCGCGGCCGGCGGCGGCACCGCGTACTACCTCACGCACCGGCCCGGCCACCAGCGGGCCGTCGACCCGCCGGTCGGCCCGCAGCCGAGCGGCGTCACCGACCCCGGGCTGGCGCCCGCGCCCGCGGGCTACACCTGGCAGGAGGACCCGGCCGGGTTCCGCTTCCTGCTGCCCACCGACGGCAAGTGGGTGCGCAGCGAGAGCGGCACGCAGATCTACTACTCGCCCGACGAGCGCGACCACTACCTGCAGTTCGCGGTGACGGTCGGTCAGCCGCTCGCGCCGCAGGAGCACCTGCTGCAGATGGAGGCCTCGCTCAGCAAGAGCCTCAAGGACTTCCAGACCACCAGCCTGGCCGCCGCGAAGATCAACGACCAGGAAGGCGCGGTGTGGGAGTTCAGCTACACCGGGGCGGGCGGGCGGCGGCACGCGAAGGAGGTCGAGTTCCGGCGCAGTGACGGCACCTCGTTCATGGTGTACGTGTCCGGGCCGGAGAAGGACTGGACGCAGATGCTGCGGCGGTTCACCACGGTGCTGAACAACTTCGTGCCGACGAAGTAGCGCTCGCCCGGCGGGCGGGGGAAGGATCCCCGCGCCCGCCGGAGGGCCCGGAACCCTCCCCGGGCGAATGTGTTACCGGCGGGTACACAAGCGGGCGTCGAGGCCCTAGGCTGCCCGCATGACGGAGAGCACGAGCCAGGTTCGGCGCAATCCTGCGGCGAAGGGTGCGGCGCGCACGGTCGCGTCGGCGGTGCCGGCGGCGCTGGTCGCGCGGTTGGCGAAGGGCGTCACGGCGTCCGGGGAGGACGTCGCGGAGACCGTCGCCCCGTTGACCGGGGAGGTGCTGGCGGCGCTGCCGGTCTCCGGGACCGGCGACGTGGAGCGGGCGTTCACCGAGGCGCGCCGGGCGCAGCCCGCGTGGGCGGCGCTGTCGGTCCGGCACCGGGCGGGCGTGCTGCTGCGCTTCCACGACCTGCTGCTGAAGCGGCAGGACGAGGTGCTGGACCTCATCCAGGCGGAGACCGGCAAGGCCCGGCTGCACGCCTTCGAGGAGGTCATGGCGGTCGCCTCGGCCGCCCGCCACTACGGCCGCACGGCCTCCTCCTACCTGAAGGACCGCCGGCGCGGCGGCGCCGTGCCGGGGCTGACCAGCGCCGTGGAGGCGCGCCGCCCCAAGGGCGTGGTCGGGCAGATCTCCCCGTGGAACTACCCGCTGGAGCTGTCGGTCGGCGACGCGCTGCCGGCGCTGGTCGCGGGCAACGCCGTGGTGAACAAGCCGGACACCCAGACGGCGCTGACCGCGCTGTGGGCGCGCGAGCTGTTCGTCGAGGCGGGGCTGCCGCCGCAGGTGTGGCAGATCGTGCTGGGCGACGGCCCGGTGGTCGGCCCGCAGGTGGTGGAGCGCGCCGACTACGTGGCGTTCACCGGCTCCACCCGCACCGGGCGGGACGTGGCCCGGCGGGCCGCCGAGCGCCTGGTCGGGGCGTCGCTGGAACTCGGCGGCAAGAACGCCATGCTGGTGCTGTCCGACGCCGACCTGGACAGGGCGGCGGCGGGCGCGGTGCGGGCGTGCTTCTCCTCCGCCGGCCAGCTGTGCATCTCGATCGAGCGGCTGTACGTGCACCGGTCGGTGGCGGACGCGTTCCTGGCGAAGTTCGCCGAGCGGACCTCCGCACTGCGCCTGGGCGGCGGCCTGGCCTACGGCGCGGACATGGGCTCGCTGGTGTCGGGCCGTCAGCTGGAGACCGTCACCCGGCACGTCGAGGAGGCGGTGAAGGCCGGCGCGACGGTGGTCGCCGGCGGGCAGGCCCGGCCGGACCTCGGGCCGCTGTTCTTCGAGCCGACCATCCTCGACGGCGTCACCCCCGACATGGCGGTGTGCACGGAGGAGACCTTCGGCCCGGTGGTGTCGGTCTACCGCTTCGACACCGAGGACGAGGCGGTCGCCGCCGCCAACGCCACCCCGTACGGCCTGAACTCCAGCGTGTGGACCAGGGACACCGGCCGCGGCCGCAAGGTCGCCGCCCGGCTGCGCACCGGCACCGTCAACGTGAACGAGGCGTACGCCGCCGCCTACGGGTCGGTGGCGTCGCCGATGGGCGGCATGGGCGACTCCGGGCTCGGCCGGCGGCACGGCGCGGAGGGCATCCTGCGCTACACCGAGGCGCAGACCATCGCCGTCCAGCGGCTGCTGCCGATCGGCCCGTCGATGGGCCTGGACGACCGCCGGTTCGCCGAGCTGTTCACCACCGGCCTGAAGGTCATGAAGGCGTTCCGCCTGAAGTAGCAGGGCCGCTGATCGAGGAGGAGCAGTGTCGTACGACTACGACGTCGTGGTGGTCGGTTCGGGCTTCGGCGGCTCGGTCGCCGCGCTGCGGCTGACCGAGAAGGGCTACCGGGTCGCCGTCCTGGAGGCCGGGCGCCGGTTCCGCCGCGACGAACTGCCCACCACGTCCTGGGACACCCGCGACTACCTGTGGGCGCCCGCCCTCGGCCTGTACGGCATCCAGCGCATCCACCTGCTGCGCAACGTGCTGATCCTGGCCGGGGCGGGCGTCGGCGGCGGCTCGTTGAACTACGCCAACACGCTGTACGTGCCGCCGAAGCCGTTCTTCGAGGACCGGCAGTGGCGGCACATCACCGACTGGCAGGCCGAACTCGCCCCGTTCTACGACCAGGCGCAGCGGATGCTCGGGGTCCGCCTCAACCCGACGATGACGCCGTCCGACGTGCACCTGAAGGCCGCCGCCGAGGCGATGGGCTGCGGCGACACCTTCCACCTCGCCCCCGTCGGGGTGTTCTTCGGCGACGGGCAGGACGGCACCGGCGAGGCCAAGGCCGCGCCCGGCACCGAGGTCGACGACCCGTACTTCGGCGGGGCCGGCCCGAAGCGCAGGGCCTGCACCGAGTGCGGCGAGTGCATGACCGGCTGCCGGCACGGCGCGAAGAACATGCTCACCGAGAACTACCTGTACCTGGCGGAGCGGGCCGGCGCCGAGATCCTGCCGCTGACCACCGTGAAGCGGCTGCGCCCGCACGGCGACGGCTACGCGGTCGACGTGCTGCCCACCGGCGCCCGCACCGGCCGGGCCAAGCGGGCCGGGGCGCGCACCATCACCGCCGAGCGGGTGGTGGTCGCGGCCGGCACCTACGGCACCCAGACGCTGCTGCACCGGATGCGCGAGGGCGGCCTGCTGCCCCGGATCTCCGCCCGCCTGGGCCACCTCACCCGCACCAACTCCGAGGCGCTGGTGGGCGCGCAGACCTCCGAGCGGCGCTACGGCGAGCGGCCCGACTTCACCCGCGGCGTCGCCATCACGTCCTCGGTGCACCCCGACGAGAACACCCACATCGAGCCGGTCCGCTACGGCCGGGGCTCGAACGCGATGGGCGCGCTCTCCATCCAGCAGGTCAGCGGCGCCGGGCGCGGACCGCGCTGGCTGCGCTACCTCGGCGCGGCGGCCCGGCACCCGTGGATCTTCGCGCAGTCGATGAACCAGCACCGCTGGTCGGAGAAGACCATCATCGGCCTGGTCATGCAGTCGCTGGACAACTCGCTGACGGTGTCGCTGAAGAACGGGAAGCTGACCTCCCGCCAGGGCCACGGCGCGCCCAACCCGACCTGGATCCCGGCGGCGGAGGAGGGCGCGCGGGCCCTGGCCGCGTCCATCAACGGGTTCCCCGGCTCCACCGTCGGCGAGATCTTCGACATTCCGCTGACCGCGCACTTCCTCGGCGGCTGCCCGATCGGCGACAGCGCCGAGACCGGCGTGGTCGACCCGTACCACCGGCTGTACGGCTACCCGGGGATCAGCGTCGTCGACGGCTCCGCGATCTCCGCCAACCTCGGCGTCAACCCGTCGCTGACGATCACCGCGCAGGCCGAGCGCGCCATGTCGATGTGGCCCAACCGCGGCGAGGCCGACCCGCGCCCCGAGCAGGGCTCCGCCTACCGGCCCGTCCAGCCGGTGACGCCGCGTCAGCCCGCCGTCCCCGAAGGGGCGTTCGGAGAGCTCCGGCTGCCGCTGCTGGCCGTACCCAAGGTGCCCCGGAAGGCCGACTGAAGCCGATTGACATGGCCGGACGGCCGATGGGATAAACGGGCACCCGACCACGCGCCATCCCCGGGGGGACCGCCATGCCCATCTGCCCGACCTGCGGAGCGGCCGTCGCCGGCGCCCCGGCGAGCTGCGCGAACTGCGGACAGCCGCCCGGGCCGCCGCCGCCCGCGATCGGCGAGGTGGTGGCGGACGACACCGCCGCGCCCGGCTCCTCCCCGTGGGGCAGCGGGCGGGTCCACCCCGACCGGGCCTGGCCGACGCCGTCCCGGGGCTGGCTGACCGCCGGCCGGGTGCTGCTCGCCCCGACCGCGCTGCTGGTGGTGCTCGCCGCGCTCGGCAGCGCCGTCGGCGGCCGCGGCATCGGCGTGGACGACGACCCGGCGGTGCGCGGGACCGCCCACACCTTCCAGATGTGGCTGCAGCTGACCCTCACCGCGTTCGGCACCTACTGGAAGAACACCAACACCAGCAGCTTCGGCACCTCCGCCGCCGGCATCCACGTCGTGCCGTACGCCGTCACGCTGTCCTGGCTGGCGCTGCTCTGGCTCGGCCAGCGCCTCGCCGCCCGGGCCCGCGCCGCGGCCGGCGCCGCCGAGCCGACCGCGCGCGCCGCCGGAGCGCAGGCGCTGCGCACCGGCGCGCTCTCGGCGGCCGCGGCGCTCGCGCTCGGCCGGCTCTCCACCGGCAGCTCGCACGTCGACGAGGCGTCGATGAAGCTCAGCATGCAGGTCTCCACCGGGCCGGCCATGGTGCCGCTCGGGGTGTCCGCGTTCCTCGCCGCGGCCGTCGTGGTGCTGGCCGTGGACGGGCAGGGCGCGCTGCGCATCGAGGCCGTCCGGCGGCGGTGGCTGGGCGGCTGGCTGCTGGCCTGGCAGCACGCGTCCCGGGTGGTCGGGGGGCTGCTGGCGCTGCTCGCGGTGGTCGCGGTGGCCATGCAGGTGCTGGTCGACCGGCCGTTCCCGCAGTCCACGTTCCGGGCGCTGACGCTCAACGGCGGCGTGTACCTGTTCGGCATCGGCAGCGGCGCCCGGGCGGGGACGGGTGCGGACTCGTTCGCGCTGTACGACCTCGGCGGGCACGGCGCCCAGTGGTGGCCGGCGGTGGTGCCGGTGCTGCTGGCGGCGCTGGCGCTCGGCTGGTCCGCGCACCGCGGGCGGCTGACCCACCTGGACCGGTGCCGGCTGGCCGCGCTGTACGCGGCGGCCACCGCGGCGCTGGTGCTGGGCAGCTCGATCTGGTTCAGCGAGCGCAGCACGATCAAGGGCGAGGTGCACGAGAGCCGGATCGACCTGGTCGGCTGGTCGGTGGCCTCGGTGCTGGTCGCCGCCGCGGCCTGGGCGGTGTTCGGCGCGCTGCTGGTGCCGGCCCTGCTCGACGCGGTGCGCCGCACCCCGGTGGCGCTGTCCGTGCCGCTGCCCGCGCAGGCGGCGGCCGGGCCGGAGGGAGCGTTCGGGACGGTCGAACTCGTCGTCGAGGAGGCGCGGCCGGCGGCCGGGCACGCCGACGTGCTGGACTCGCACGCCCCCTACCGCCGACCGGACGCCGGCTGAGCCCGGACAGGGCAAAGGGCCCCGCGGGGGAACGGGGCCCTTTGTCGGCAGCACTCGGCGTCAGGGCCGCGCCGGTGCTGGGGTGACGGCGCCGGGGGAGGAGCGCCGTCGCGGGAGATGGTCCAGGGGCACGCCGAGGCCGGTGGGCCTCACGGAGCGTGAGAGGGAACCGTTCGCATCGACGGCCCGGGTGCGGGCCGGGAGGGTGCGACCAGCCCCCGTCGTGCAGTCATCGTCCTGGACGAGGGCCTTGCCGTGCAACCGATTCGACGCAAATTCGGCGGGGCCGGAAGAGGACACGGCGCCGGGGAGCGCCGGATCCGACCGCCGGATGTTGTCACTGTCCGTAGTAGTGGCTTGCGGGGCGTACCGGGGCGTACGCCGGAGCGGGCGGCCGGCCGATGTGTGGCGGCCGGCACCGGTACCGGCCGCCACACCCCGGGTCCGCCCGGTCGCGGACGGGGTCGCTGTCCCCTGCTGACCCGACCGCAGCACCGGGGCGCGGTCCCACGGCGGGCCCGTGCCCGCCACGCGCACCCGGTGGACCGGAGAAGATCCACGCGTGGTCCACCGCACGGGACCGCCCGCACCTGGAGGGCGCCGGCGTCTCGTACGGTCTCCCGGTGCAACGAGCCGCCGCCCGGCGCGGTCACGGGCAGTACGGCGGGCAGTCGGGTGAAACGCTCCCGGTAGACTCGGGGGCGACACCCCTTTTGTACCGCCGCCGGAAGGCCGTCCGTGTCCTCTGTACCCCCCGTCCAGTCCCCGCCCGAGAACGACACCGTCCTGGTCGTCGACTTCGGCGCCCAGTACGCCCAGCTCATCGCCCGTCGGGTGCGTGAGGCGCGGGTCTACAGCGAGATCGTGCCGAGCTCCATGCCGGTCGCCGAGATGCTCGCCAAGAACCCCAGGGCGATCATCCTCTCCGGCGGTCCGTCGTCGGTGTACGAGGAAGGCGCCCCGCAGCTCGACCGCGCGATCTTCGAGGCCGGGGTGCCGGTGTTCGGCATGTGCTACGGCTTCCAGCTGATGGCCACCGCCCTCGGCGGCACCGTCGACAACAGCGGCGCCCGCGAGTACGGCCGCACCCCGCTGACCGTCACCCGCTCCGGCTCCACCCTGTTCGAGGGCGTCCCGGACAAGCACTCGGTGTGGATGTCGCACGGCGACGCCTGCTCGGCCGCCCCCGAGGGCTTCACCGTCACCGCCTCCACCGACGTGGTGCCGGTCGCCGCCTTCGAGAACGACGAGCGCAAGCTGTACGGCGTGCAGTACCACCCCGAGGTGATGCACTCCGAGCACGGCCAGCAGGTGCTGGAGCACTTCCTGTACCGCGGCGCCGGCATCGCCCCGACCTGGACCACCACCAACGTGGTCGACGAGCAGGTCGCGCTGATCCGCGAGCAGGTCGGCGACAAGCGCGCCATCTGCGGCCTGTCCGGCGGCGTGGACTCCGCGGTCGCCGCCGCCCTGGTGCAGCGCGCCATCGGCGACCGGCTGACCTGCGTGTACGTCGACCACGGCCTGATGCGCAAGGGCGAGACCGAGCAGGTCGAGAAGGACTTCGTCGCGGCCACCGGCGTCAAGCTGGTCGTGGTCGACGCCGAGGAGCGCTTCCTGACCGCGCTGAAGGGCGTCTCCGACCCCGAGCAGAAGCGCAAGATCATCGGCCGCGAGTTCATCCGGGTCTTCGAGCAGGCCCAGGCCGACATCATCGCCGACGAGGGCCCGGCCGTGGAGTTCCTGGTCCAGGGCACCCTGTACCCGGACGTGGTGGAGTCCGGCGGCGGCACCGGCACTGCCAACATCAAGTCCCACCACAACGTCGGCGGCCTGCCCGAGGACCTCGAGTTCCAGCTCGTCGAGCCGCTGCGCAAGCTGTTCAAGGACGAGGTCCGGATGGTCGGCCAGGAGCTCGGCCTGCCCGCCGAGATCGTCCAGCGCCAGCCCTTCCCCGGCCCCGGCCTGGGCATCCGGATCGTCGGCGAGGTCACCAAGGAGCGCCTGGACCTGCTCCGCGAGGCCGACGCCATCGCCCGCGAGGAGCTGACCCTGGCCGGCCTGGACGCCGAGATCTGGCAGTGCCCCGTGGTGCTGCTGGCCGACGTCCGCTCGGTCGGCGTGCAGGGCGACGGCCGCACCTACGGCCACCCGATCGTGCTGCGCCCGGTCTCCTCCGAGGACGCCATGACCGCCGACTGGTCGCGCCTGCCCTACGAGGTGCTGGCCAAGATCTCCACCCGGATCACCAACGAGGTCAAGGACGTGAACCGGGTCGTCCTGGACTGCACCTCCAAGCCGCCGGGCACCATCGAGTGGGAGTGATCCCACCGGCAACCGTGTGACCGCGCCGCCGCTCCCCGCCAGTAGGGGAGTGGCGGCGCGTCCATGTGCGCCCGGCACCCGGCACAATCGGACCCGGTCCCGTCGGCGGTCGGCGGGGCGGTGCGAAGGAGAGGCGGCAGCGATGGCGACGGGGACGGGCCTGCACGACGGCCACGGCACGACGGCACGGATCGGCCAGTGGAAGGCGGCGGCCTCCCGGCTCGCCCTGCTCCCGCTGCGGCTGTTCCTCGGCGCGACCTTCGTCTACGCCGCCTTCGACAAGCTCTCCGACGCGCACTACCTGGCCGGCGCCGGCGACGCCGCGTCGTTCTCCGCGCAGACCGCCGCCGCCAGGGCCGGCAGCCCGATCGGCTGGGCCCTCGGCCCGGCCCTCGACGCGCCCACCTTCTTCGGCCTGCTGATCGCCTTCGGCGAGCTCGCCGTCGGCCTCGGCACCCTGTTCGGGCTCTGGGGCCGGATCGCCGCCCTCGGCGGCGCGGCGCTCAGCGCCACCCTCTGGCTCACCGTCAGCTTCCACACCGCCCCGTACTACCTGGGCAACGACCTGGCCTACCTGATGGCCTGGACGCCGCTGCTGCTGGCCGGCACTCCCCACCTGTCGGTGGACGGCTACCTCGCCTCCCGGGCCGCCCGCGACCGGGCCCGCGGCCTCGCCGAGGACGCGGTGCGCCGCCGCGCGCTGCTCGACGGCGGCATCGCGGCGGTCGCGCTCGGCGGCGCCGGCCTGCTGTCCGGCTCGCTCACCGCCAGCTTCGGCCGCGACGACGACGCGACCGCCGCCGCGGCCGGCACCCCCGGCGCCACCGCCCCCGGCGCCACCAGCCCCGTCCCGCAGCCCGCCGCCGCGGCGGCCGTCCCCGCCGCGCAGGTCCCGGTCGGCGGCTCCGCCACCGTCAAGGACCCGGCCAGCGGCGACGCCGTGTACATCGTCCAGCCGTCCGCCGGGAAGTACACCGGCCTGTCCTCGGTCTGCACCCACTCCGGCTGCGCCGTCAACCCGCCCAAGGACGGGCAGCTGTACTGCCCCTGCCACGGCTCCAGGTTCGACGCCGCGACCGGCGCCGTGATCAACGGCCCCGCCGTGAAGCCGCTGCCCCGGTACGCCGTCACCAAGAACGGCGAGCAGCTGGAGCTCGGCCCGCAGCAGGCCTGAGGCCGCTAGCCGAGCGTGTTGTCGTCGTCGCGGGCCCCGCCCCGGCCGCGCCTGGAGACCGCCACCAGCGCGCCGCCGAGGCCGCCCGCGCCGAGCACGATGAACGCCAGCGGCAGCACGAAGCGGCTGTTCACCTCCCGGTCGTTCAGCGACGCCACCAGGTACAGCACCGCCAGCGCCGTGAACAGGCCGCCCGCGACCAGCGCGTACAGATCGAACTGATGCTTCCTCATCACCGCTCCACCCTGATGTCCCCGATGCCCGTCGTCACCTTCAGCTCCAGCACGCCCTTCGACGGCCGGCCCTCCGGAACCTCGATCACCACGTCGTCGTCGGTGACCGGACCGCTGTACTCCTGACCGTCCGGCAGGCTCACCGAGCCCACCCCGTCGCGCAGCTTCAGCCGCAGCTCCACCCCGTCCGGCACCCGCACCACCGCGTTGCCGATGCCGACCCGGAGCTCGGTGGCGAGGGTGCCGCCGTGCGGGTCCAGCGCCGACAGGTCGAGCCGGGCGTCGCCGACGCCCGCCGTGTACCGCGCGTGCAGGCTGTCCTGGGCGGCCGTCCACTGCCGGTCGCCGGCCGTGTCCGCGACCGTCACCGACGTGCCGCCGGTCACCACCAGACCCGCCGTCACCAGCAGCGACAGGAAGGTCAGCCCGCGGGTGCGGCCCCAGCGGGCGCTGACCGCCATCGCCAGGCCCAGCGGCAGCAGCGCCACCGCCAGCACCGTCGACCAGCGGTGGCCGCCGTGGTCGGCGGCCGCCACCGCCCAGGACGCGCCGATCGCCACCAGCACCGCCCAGGCGCCCAGCCCGGACCGGCCCCGCAGCTCCTTGCGCCGGGCCTTCCACTCGCGGTGGCGCTGCATGCTCTCGCGGTGCCGCTCCATCGCCTCGCGCTGCGCCCGGTGGCGCTGCTCGGCGCGCTCCCGGTACTGCGCCATGCTCCGTTCCATCCGGGCCTGGTGGCCCTCCGGCGCGGGATCCTTGCGCAGCGGGTCGCCCTCCGGCAGGTCGGTGCGCTGCCACCACGGCTGGGCGGGCGCGCCGGGCGGCGGCGTCGCGCCGTAAGGGTTGCGCTCCGGGTGCCGAGGGTCCCACAGGTAGCCGGACGGCCCGGGCGGGGGCGTGTCGCCGCCGGCGGCGCCGGTCGCGCGGTCCTCGTGCAGGGACGCGATCCGCTCGTGCAGGTCGGCGGTGCGGGCCTTCCACTCGCCGCGCAGGTCGCGGCTCATCGCCTCGCCCCAGGTCTTCCAGTCCGCGAACGCGCCGGTCGGGTCCAGCCGGTCGTACGGGCCGCCGGTCCGCTTCGCCCCGGCCCCGCCGTCGTCGCCGAACCGGCGCCGGCGCTCCGGGTCGTAGCGCAGCGCCAGGAACACCAGCGCGGCGAGCAGCAGCAGCGGGAACAGCTGGTCGCCGTCGCCCATCGAGGAGAAGAACACCCCGGTGCCGATCACGGTCAGCAGCACCGCGCCGACGGACTGGCCGTCGACCCGGCCGGTCAGCACCCGCTGCAGCTCGGTGCGGCCGCCCTCGCCGTCCGCGGCCTCGCGCGGGACGACCAGCCAGGCCAGGCCGTAGAGGAACAACCCGAGCCCGCCGGTCAGGCCGAGCACCGCGATGACCACCCGGAACACCACCGGGTCGATGTCCAGGTAGCGGCCGAGCCCGCCGCACACCCCCGCCACCACCCGGTGCCGGGAGGAGCGGGTGAGCGCCGGGCGGGGCTCGGCGGGGGCGTCCGGTGCGTCCCCGGGGATCTGGTCGTCCGTCATGTCCCCCATCCTTCCGGGCGGCGGGGCCCCGCCCAACCGCCCGGAGCCCCGGAGCGACCCTGAACTGTCCCTGAGGCGGGCTCCGGGCCCCACCCTGATGCGCCGCCGACCGGCCACCTGCGACCATCGGTGCCGTGGCCGTTCCCGAGACCCGAAGCACCGAGACCGCCCCGACCGACCCGCCGGCCGGGGCGCCGCCCTACCGGAAGCTCTACCGCAGCCCGCACGGCCGGATCCTCGGCGGCGTCTGCCAGGGCCTGTCGGTGCACCTCGGCGTGCCCGTCACGTGGGTGCGGCTGGCGTTCATCGTGCTGTTCTTCTCCGAGGGCATCGGCACCCTGCTGTACGCCGCGTTCTGGGTCGTGGTGCCGCTCGGCATCGGCGAGGCCGCCCCCGGCGCCGCCCGCCCCGCCCCGCCCGCCGCCGCACCCGGCCGGCGCGGCCGGCGGCGCGACCTGCTGGAGCGCACCTTCCACGGCGAGGACGGCGCCCCCGGCGCCCTGCCCGCCGATGCCGGTGCCGACGCCCGCCCCGCCGCCGGGTCCGCGGCCGGCCAGCGCGGCGGCAGCCTCGGCCAGCTGTTCGCGCTGATCGGCCTGGTCATCGGCGTGATGGCGCTGCTGTCCGCGCTCGGCATCCAGACCGCCAAGCCGTACGTGTGGCCGCTGCTCGCGGTCGGCGTCGGCGTCGCCCTGGTGTGGCGGCAGGCCGACGACTCGCGCTGGCAGAACTGGTTCGGCCTGCAGCCGGGCAGCCGCAAGGGCGCCTACCTGCGGGTCGCCGCCGGCGTGCTGCTGGTGGTGGCCGGCATCATCGGCTACTTCCTGATGCAGGGCGTCGCCTCGCCGATCGCGCTGGTCGTCGAGTCCTCGCTGGCCGTCGTGGCGGGCGTGCTGGTGCTCGGCGGCCCGTCCATGGTGCGGATGTGGCAGGACCTCGGCGCCGAGCGCACCGCCCGCATCCGCGCCCAGGAGCGCGCCGAGATCGCCGCGCACGTCCACGACTCGGTGCTGCACACCCTGACCCTGATCCAGCGGCGCGCGGAGGACCCCAAGGAGGTGCTGCGCCTGGCCCGCGCCCAGGAACGCGAACTGCGCCTGTGGCTGTACCGCCCGGAGGCCGCCGCCGAGGCCGCCCCGGACACCCTCGCCGAGCACCTGCGGGCGATCGTCGCCGAGGTCGAGGACCGGCACGGCGTCCACCTGGAACTGGTCTGCGTCGGCGACTGCCCGATGGACGAGAAGATCGCCTCGCAGATGCAGGCGGCCAGGGAAGCCATGGTGAACGCCGCCAAGTACGGTGGCGGGGGACCGGTCCAGGTCTACGCGGAGGTGGAGGGGAGGACGGTGTCGGTGTTCGTCCGCGACCACGGCCCCGGCTTCGACCCCGACGACCTCCCCGAGGACCGCATGGGCGTACGCGAATCGATCATCGGCCGGATGCGGCGCAACGGGGGCACCGCACGGGTGCGGCCCGCGCCGGACGGCGGGACCGAGGTCGAGCTGGAGATGGAGAGGGCGGCAGATGACTGACGCAGCGGCACCCGAGAGGCGTGCCCGGGTGGTCCTGGTGGACGACCACCGGATGTTCCGCACCGGCGTGCGCGCCGAGATCGGGCGCACCGACGAGACCGGCATCGACGTGGTCGGCGAGGCCGACGACGTCGAGTCCGCGGTCCGGGTGGTCGCCGAGACCCGGCCCGACGTGGTGCTGCTGGACGTCCACCTGCCCGGCGGCGGCGGCGTCGAGGTGCTGCGCCGGTCGGCGGGCGTGGAGGGGGTGCGGTTCCTCGCGCTGTCGGTCTCCGACGCCGCCGAGGACGTCATCGGCGTGATCCGCGGCGGCGCCCGCGGCTACGTCACCAAGACCATCACCGGCGCCGACCTGGTCAACGCGATCTTCCGGATCTCCGACGGCGACGCGGTGTTCTCGCCGCGGCTGGCCGGCTTCGTGCTGGACGCGTTCGCCGCCACCGACACCCCGCCGGTCGACGAGGACCTCGACCGCCTCACCCAGCGCGAGCGCGAGGTGCTGCGGCTGATCGCCCGCGGCTACGCCTACAAGGAGATCGCGAAGCAGCTGTTCATCTCGGTGAAGACGGTGGAGAGCCACGTCTCCGCGGTGCTGCGCAAGCTCCAGCTGTCCAACCGGCACGAGCTGACCCGCTGGGCCACCGCCCGCCGCCTGGTCTGAACCAAGGAACGGGCCGGGGCGGGCCGGGGGGCGGCGTGCGGCTAGGATGCACGCAATTGCGTTGGCAGAGCCGGGTCGTTCGCTGGCCCGTCCATCCGGCCGCCGCCCGTTGTCCGCGCCCGCCCCGCCCGATGGAGCAGCATGCCCACCACCCAGACCGGCCAAGAGTCGAGCACCGGCTCCCGGCAGCACGGCGGTGACCTGGCGGTGGAGGGCACCCGGACGTTCTCCCCGTGGCGCGTCACCACCTGGAACCAGCGCCTGCTGGCGCCCGTCGGCTACTGGGCCTGCACCCGGCTGCTGATCATGATGATGGTGTTCACCACCGGGGAGAACGCCCACGGCGAGGTGCACCTGCTCTACCGCAAGTGGGCCCACCAGCTGCAGGACGGCTCCTTCCCGGTCGGTGACTCGACCTGGCAGTACCCGCCCGGCGCGGGCGCGGTGATCCTCGCGCCCACCCTGGTGCCGGGAGTGAACTACGTCCAGGCGTTCATCCTGGTGACCTTCGTGGCCGACGCGGTGATCCTGGGCGCGCTGCTGCGGGCCGGCTCCCGGCCCGGCCGCAGCCTGGCCGGCGCCTGGGTGTGGGTGCTGATGCTGCCGCTGATGCAGTACATCCCGTACGCGCGCTACGACATCATCGTGACGCTGTTCGCGGTGCTGGCCCTGGTGCTGCTGCCGCGCCACCGGGCGATCGGCGGGGCGCTGGCCGCGATCGGCGCGGCGGTCAAGGTGTGGCCGGCGTTCGCGATCTTCGGCATGCCGTGGGGGCGCGGCCTGCGGAACGCGGTGATCGGCTTCGTGGCCTCCGCGGTCGGGCTGATCGGCATCATGTCGCTGCTGTTCAGCAACGGCTTCGGCTTCCTGGAGGAGCAGAGCGGGCGCGGCGTCGAGTTCGAGTCGCTCGGCGGCAGCGCGCTGCTGGCGGCCAGGCACTTCGGCTGGGACGGGACCGTCGTCTACCAGTACGGCTCGAACGAGGTCGTCGGCCCGTACGTCGGCGTGATCGGGAAGGTCCTGGTCGGGCTGAGCGTGGCGGGCTTCTGCTGGCTGCTGCTGTGGCGGGTCCGGGCCCGGGTGTTCTCGACCGCCACCCCGGCCGACGCCGCGCTGGCCGCGGTGCTGGTGTTCGTCACGACCAGCCGGGTCATCAGCCCGCAGTACTTCATCTGGCTGGCCGGCCTCGGCGCGGTCTGCGTGACCTTCCGTCGGTCCTCGCAGCGGGTGGTGGTGGGCCTGCTGGTGGTCGCCACCGCGCTGACCACCGTCGAGTTCCCCTTCTTCTACGAGAAAATCCTCCAAGGGCACGCCGGGTTCACCGCCGTGCTGCTGCTGCGCAACCTGGTGCTGGTGGTGGCGACGGTAATGTCCTGTGTCCAGCTGTGGCGCTCCACCGTGCCGCGCGGGGAGGCCGCTCGCGGCGCGTCCCGCGTCCCGGCCGGCACCGCGCCCGGGACGGACGGCTGAGCGTCCGCGCCGCATCCCGCCCATCTCCGGACGGACGTTCCGGAGCCGACCCGGGCCCGCTGAACCGGGCCCCGCCTCGCCTATCGTGGAGCACCGTGACCGAGACCGCCGCTTCGAGTCTTCCGACGCCCGAGACCTCCCCGGATCCGGTCCGGCAGGGTTCGGGCAGTTCCCCCCTGGGGTCGGAGGACGGCTCCCCGCAGTCGGCCCGGGGCCTGCGCGGGTTGTTCAGGATCACCCCGTACCGGGTCACCGGACTGCTGTTCCTGCTGTTCCTGGTGCCGATGGCCGCCCGGCTCCCGTGGTCCGGCGACATCGGCCAGCACGCGTCCACCATCTGGCGCCTGCGCGAGAACCTCGCGCACCCGACCAGCCCGATGATCGACCTGCCCGGTGACGGCAGCCCGTACTTCTCCCCGTACCAGCTGTTCGGCGCGCTGGTCTCGCTGGCCACCGGCCTCGTGCCGCTGAAGACGCTGCACCTGCTCGCGGTGATGAACATCGTCCTGGTGATCACCGGGCTCGGGGCGTTCGTCCGCGCGCTGACGCCGAACCGCTGGGCGCCGGTCGTCGCGCTGTTCTCCTACTTCTTCCTGTGGGGCGTCGACGTCTCCGTGTGGAGCGGCTACGAGTCGTTCCTGTCGTTCTCGCTGGGCCTGTCCTACCCGAGTGCCTTCGGCGCCGGCGTGATGTTCTGGATCTGGGCGCTCACCCTGCGGCTGCTCGGCCGGGTCCCGGACCGGGCGCCGCTGTCGAACTCGCTGCTGGTGCGGATACCGCTGCACCTGGTGCTCGGCGCCGCGCTGTTCTCGGTGCTGCTCTCGCACCCGTTCACCGGCATCGTGCTGTGCATGGGCATGGCGGGCATCATGATCGGCTCGCTGCGGGCCATCGTGCTGCGCGACTGGCTGCTGTGGGCGCTGTCCGCCGCGGTGGTCACGGTCGGCGTGCTGGCGTGGCCGTACTGGAGCGTGCTGGAGCTCAAGCAGTCGGCCGCCCTCGACGACATGCACCGGGGCCTGTACAACCACCCGCTGAACTGGTTCGGCTTCGCGCTGCTGCTCGGCCTGCCCGCCATGGTGGCGCGGTTCCGCCGCAACCGGCTGGACCCGGTGGTGCTGACCTTCGCGCTGGTCGGCCTGACCGTCGCCTACGGCTGGTTCAGCGGCCACTACAGCTGGGGCCGCGCCTACCCCGGCGTGATCGCCATGCTCCAGCTGGCCGCCGCCCTGGAGGCCGCCCGGGTGCCGTGGCGGCAGTGGCTGCGCACCTACTTCACCGGGATCATGGCGCTCTGCCTGGTCTTCGGCATGTGGGTGCAGTCCGGCGTGATGTTCTACCTGGTCCCCAAGAACCACTTCCCCAAGGGCGTGGTGGAGAACGTCCAGGCCTGGAACCCGTGGCCGGGCTACACCTGGGCCGGCAAGTACCTCAAGTACGGCGACGTGGTGATGGCCACCGGCGAGCGCCCGCTGGTGCAGCTGCCGGCCTACGGCTACTACACCGTGGAAGCCGGCTACCCGGACCCGGCGGTCGACCAGAAGGTGCTCGACCAGCGGAAGAAGGACACCGACGAGTTCTTCGCCAAGACCACCACCAACGCCCGCAAGACGGAGCTCCTGCGGGCCTACCACGCCGGCTGGGTCATCCTGCGCCCGCAGGACGGCGAGGTGCCCACCGGCCCTGAGTTCCAGCTCGTGACCGTCAGCCCCCAGGGCGAGTACCTGATCAAGGTGTCGAAGCCGTGACGAACGCAGGCCCGGGACACCCGTCCCCCGAGAGCCCCCTGCTCCAGGTCTCCGTGCTTCCGGGCCCGGACGCCGCCCCGTCCCGCTCCGGGACGGGGCGGCGGTCCGCCGCCCCCGCGAAGCGTCCCCGCCTGTACGTGCTCGACGGCATGCGCCTGGTCGCCGCGCTGACCGTGATGCTCTTCCACTACGTCGGCAAGCCCGCCGGGTGGGAACAGGTCTGGCACGGCGCGCCGGACGTGCTGATGCCCGCCCTGCACGGGGTGGCCATCTACGGCTGGATCGGCGTCGAGCTGTTCTTCCTGATCAGCGGCTTCGTCATCTGCATGTCGTGCTGGGGCAAGCGCCCGCAGGACTTCTTCGTCTCCCGCGTGGTCCGGCTCTACCCGGCGTACTGGGTGGCCGTACTGCTCACCACCGCGGTGGTCACCACCGCCGGCTACACCTTCACCACGGCGAAGGACCTCACCCCGCGCACGGTGATCGCCAACCTGACCATGATCCAGACGCCGCTCGGTGCGCCGTCGGTCGACCCGAGCTACTGGACCCTGTGGGTCGAGATGCTCTTCTACGTGCTCTTCGCGGGCGTCGTCGCGATGGGCCTGACCTACCGCCGGGTGGTCGCCTTCTGCGGCATCTGGACCTTCGCCGCCGCGATCGCGCCGACCGTCGACCTGCCGCTGCTGGACACGCTGACCCAGCCGTCCTACGCGCCGTTCTTCACCGCCGGCGTCACCATGTACCTCATGTACCGGTTCGGGCCGAACCTGCTGCTCTGGGGCATGCTCGGGTTCTCCTGGATGGTCGCCCAGTACCGCCTCAAGGGCACCGTCGACATGTACCAGCAGTGGCTGCCGCAGCACATCTCGTTCACCGTCGCGGCCGCCCTGATGACGCTGTGCTTCCTGCTGGTGCTGGCGGCCTCGCTCGGCTTCTTCAACTGGATCCAGTGGCGCTGGCTGACCGTCGCCGGCGCGCTCACGTACCCCGTGTACCTGCTGCACCAGGAGATCGGCCTGAGCGCCATCCACTGGCTGCGCCGCTCGCTGCCGCCGACGCAGACCCTGCTCGTGGTGATGGCGTCGATCCTGGTGCTCGCGTACCTGGTGCACAAGCTGGTGGAGACTCCGCTCTCGAACGCCCTGAAGCGCGGCCTCACCTCGGCGTTCGCGACGGTCACCAAGGTCGACGACCGGGAGAGCAGCGCCCGGGTCGAGGCGCAGGCCCGCAGCACCGACGGGGGATCTTCGCGATGAGCACCGACACCACTCGGGCGCCCCTGGCGCCCGAGGAGCAGGAGGGCGGGGCGACCGGACTGAGCCGCTCGGTGCTCCGCCGGCCGCTCCTGTTCCTGCGCCCGATGCTGCCGGCCCTGCTGGCCTTCACCGCGGTGCGGGCGTTCGGGCTGCTGGCGATGTGGCTGCACCCCAAGTCGGTCCGGCCCGGCGCCGGGGGCTCCACCCTGACCCGGCTCGCCACGCTGTGGGACGCGCCGTACTACCAGGCGATCGCGATCCACGGCTACAGCGACGACCTGGGCATCGACGGCTACCAGAACGGCGTCCCCTACTCGTCCCGGGCGTTCTTCCCGCTCTACCCGATGGCGATCCGCGCGGTCCACGCCGTGCTGCCGATCTCGCCCGGCCACGCCGCCCTGCTGGTGTCCTGGTTCTTCTCGCTGGTGGCGGCGGCGGGCATCTTCGCCGTCGTCGCGCACGTCTACCGGCCGAAGGTCGCGCTGATCGCGGTGGTGCTCTGGGGGGCGCTGCCGCACGGCGCGGTGGAGAGCATGGCCTACTCCGAGCCGGTCTTCACCGCCTGGGCCGCCTGGTCGCTGTACGCGCTGCTGCGCCGGAACTGGATCTGGGCCGGCGTGCTGAGCTGCCTGGCCTGCCTGACCCGTCCCAGCGGACTGGCCGTGGCGGCCGCCGTCGGCATCACCGCCGCGGTCGAGCTGGTGCAGTGGTGGCGCGGCAAGCGCCCCGGCGCCGAGCGCCCGGTGCTGTGGCGGGTCCTGCTGGGAACCGCGCTCGCCCCCGCCGGCTGGTTCGGCTACCTGGCGTACGTCGGCTGGCAGCGCGGAACCTGGCGCGGCTACTTCGACGTCCAGTTGGCATGGGGCACGCACTTCGACTTCGGTCGCGGCACGCTGAACTGGATGAGCACGATGATCCTCCACCCGGAGGACAAGGGCACCACCCTCGACCAGGTCGTCATGGTCGGCATCGTGGTGGCGTCCGTGGTGCTCTTCCTGCTGGCCGTCGAACAGCGCCAGCCGCTGCCGCTGCTGGTGTTCGGCGGCATGATGCTGGTGATCGCGCTCGGTGACGGCGCCTACTACGCGCCGCGCGCGCGGTTCCTGCTTCCGGCCTTCGTGCTGCTGCTCCCGGTGGCCGCCGGACTGTCGCGGATCCGTTCCCGGGTGTCGCTCTGGGTGCTGCTATCGTCAGCCGTTGTCTGTTCGGGCTTCTACGGCGTGTTCCTGGTGTTCGAGAGCGTCTACTCGCCCTGAACCGGCAGCCGTTGCCAGGCCTCTGCGCCCCGACGTCGTCGTCCGCGCACGGTGCTCCTCTCCCGTGCCGGAGTCCCTGCTGCGGAAAGAGTCCCACCGATGTCCTTCGTCCAGAGCGTGGTGCGGCCGCGGCTGCGCAGACCGGGCCCCGCGGCCGGTGACAGCGCGGGCCGGCCGCTCCCGGGCACGGCTCCCCGGCCCCGGCTGTACCTGCTGGACCTGCTGCGGCTGCTGGCCGCGCTGGGCGTCGTGCTCTGGCACTACGCGGGCTACCAGGGCTGGCCGGCCGACGTCTGGGGCGGCCGGCCGGGGGACGTGATACCCGTCCTGCACAAGATCGGCAGCTACAGCTGGATCGGCGTCGAGCTGTTCTTCCTGATCAGCGGGTTCGTGGTCTGCATGTCGTGCTGGGGCAAGACCTCGGGCGCGTTCTTCCGCTCCCGGGTGGTCCGGCTGTTCCCGGGCTACTGGTTCGGCGTGCTGGTGGCCGCGGCCGTGGTGCTGGCCTACCGGCCGAACTGGATGTGGAACGGCAAGATGTTCCGCTACTCCGACGTGCTGACCAACCTGACGATGGTGCAGAAGGGCGAGGGCGTCTGGGACGTCGACCCGGTGTACTGGACGCTCTGGGTCGAGCTGCGCTTCTACGTGCTGTTCGGCGTGGTGGTCGCGATCGGGCTGTCCTACAAGCGGGTGGTCGCGTTCTGCGCGATGTGGACCTTCGCGTCGGTCATCACCACCGCCTCCGGGGGCCTGCCGCTGCTGGACCTGATCTTCTTCCCGGACTACTCGTCCTTCTTCATCGCCGGCATCGCGATGTACCTGATGTACCGGTACGGGCAGGACATGCTGCTGTGGGGGATCGTCGGGTTCTCCTGGCTGCTGGCCCAGAACAAGCTGCACAAGATCATGTCGGACTACCAGGCGTTCTCCGGCGGCCCGCTGTCGTACACCAAGCTGCTGCTGCTGATGACGCTGGCGTTCGCCGTGGTCGCGGCCACCGCGCTGGGCTGGTTCCGCTGGGTCAAGTGGCGCAAGCTGACCGTCCTCGGCGCGCTGACCTACCCGCTGTACCTGCTGCACCAGGTCGTCGGCTGGTGGTTCCTGACCCACCTCCAGGGCAAGGTCGGGCCGTACACCGAGGCCGGCCTGGTGATCGGCGCGATGCTGGTCGCCGCGTACCTGGTGAATCGATTCGTCGAGCAGCCCGGATCCAAGCTGCTCAAGCGCGGGCTGGAGAAGTCCTTCGACCGGATGCGCGGCATCGACGCCCGGGAGGCGCTGGCCAAGCGCGAGCAGCGGGCCCGGGCCCGGCACGCCGGCGAGGAGCCCCAGGAGGAGACTCCCCGCGCGGCGCAGCCGGTCGGCGCCGAGTCCTGACCGCCGTCCCCGGCCGGTCCACCGCGGACCGGCCGGGGATGTCGGTGGGGGGCCATAGACTCGAAGGGCCATGACTAGCCTCTTCGATGACCTCCCGCTCCCCGGCTTCGAGCGTCCTGCCGTCGGGTCGAGCCGCCGCCCCGCAGCGGTGCCGCAGCCGCCCCTGACGCCGTGGTCGGACGAGGAGGCGCCGCCCTCCGACGAGCCGTGGGACGAGGTCCCGTACGACCCCGGGTACGCGGCCGAGGAGGACATCCCGGACGGGCTGTTCGCCACCGACCACGCGGCCGAGGCCGAGCGCGACGCCTGGCACCGCAACGGCGCCGCCCGCACCGTCGTCGACCCGGCGCAGCTGCTGGAGGGCATGAACGACCCGCAGCGCGAGGCGGTGCTGCACCACGGCTCGCCGCTGCTGATCGTGGCCGGCGCCGGCTCCGGCAAGACCCGGGTGCTGACCCACCGGATCGCCCACCTGCTGGCCGCCCGCGGCGTCCAGCCCGGCGAGATCCTGGCGATCACCTTCACCAACAAGGCCGCCGGCGAGATGCGCGAGCGCGTCGAGGCGCTGGTCGGCCCGCGCGCCAAGGCGATGTGGGTGTCGACGTTCCACAGCGCGTGCGTCCGCATCCTGCGCCGCGAGGCGAAGCTGCTCAACATGAGCTCCAGCTTCTCCATCTACGACTCCGCGGACTCGCAGCGCCTGATGGCGCTGGTCTGCCGGGACCTGGACCTCGACCCGAAGCAGTTCCCGCCGAAGTCGTTCACCGCGAAGGTCAGCAACCTCAAGAACGAGCTGATCGACGAGGAGACGTACGCCGACCGGGCGGCGAACCCGATGGAGAAGAAGCTCGCCGAGGCGTACTTCCTGTACCAGCGGCGGCTGCGCGAGGCCAACGCGCTGGACTTCGACGACATCATCATGACCACCGTCAACCTGCTGCAGGCGTTCCCGGACGTCGCCGAGCACTACCGGCGCAGGTTCCGGCACATCCTGGTCGACGAGTACCAGGACACCAACCACGCCCAGTACACGCTGGTGCGGGAGCTGTCCGGCGGCTCGGCCGCGCACGCCCCGCGGATGACCGCCGACGGCGAGTTCGTCGACCCGGCGGAGGCCCGGCTGGCGCAGATCGCGCCCGCCGAGCTGTGCGTGGTCGGCGACGCCGACCAGTCGATCTACGCCTTCCGCGGCGCGACGATCCGCAACATCCTGGCGTTCGAGGAGGACTACCCGAACGCGACGACGATCCTGCTGGAGCAGAACTACCGCTCCACGCAGACCATCCTCACCGCCGCGAACTCGGTGATCGAGCGGAACACCAACCGCCGCAAGAAGAACCTGTGGACGGCCGGCGACCAGGGCGAGCAGGTGGTCGGCTACGTCGCCGACGACGAGCACGGCGAGGCCCAGTTCATCGCCGACGAGATCGACCGGCTCACCGACGCCGGCCACGCCCGCCCCGGCGACGTGGCGATCTTCTACCGCACCAACGCCCAGTCCCGGGTGTTCGAAGAGGTGTTCATCCGGGTCGGCCTGCCGTACAAGGTGGTCGGCGGCGTGCGCTTCTACGAGCGCAAGGAGGTCAAGGACGTCCTCGCGTACCTGCGGGTGCTGTCCAACCCGGAGGACACCGTGCCGCTGCGCCGGATCCTCAACGTGCCCAAGCGCGGCATCGGCGAGCGCGCCGAGGCGATGATCGACGCGCTCGCCGCGCGCGAGCGGATCTCCTTCGCGCAGGCGCTGAAGCGGGTCGACGAGGCGTACGGCATGGCGGCGCGCTCCGCCAACGCGGTGAAGAAGTTCAACGAGCTGCTGGCCGGGCTGCGGCAGGTCGTCGAGTCCGGGGCCGGCCCGGCCGCCGTGCTGGAGGCGGTGCTGGAGGAGACCGGGTACCTGGCCGAGCTCCAGTCGTCCACCGACCCGCAGGACGAGACCCGGGTGGAGAACCTGCAGGAGCTCGCCTCGGTCGCCCTCGAGTACGAGAAGGACCCGGGGGAGCGGCCGGAGGGCGACGAGGGGCCGCCGGTCGGCTCGCTGGCGGACTTCCTGGAGCGGGTCGCGCTGGTCGCCGACTCCGACCAGATCCCCGACGACGAGGAGGGCGCGGGCGTCATCACGATGATGACCCTGCACACCGCCAAGGGCCTGGAGTTCCCGGTGGTGTTCCTCACCGGCATGGAGGACGGGATCTTCCCGCACATGCGGGCGCTGAACCAGGTCAAGGAGCTGGAGGAGGAGCGGCGGCTCGCGTACGTCGGCCTCACCCGGGCCCGGCAGCGGCTCTACCTGACCAGGTCGGTGCTGCGCAGCGCCTGGGGGCAGCCGTCGTACAACCCGGCGTCCCGGTTCCTGGAGGAGATCCCGGAGAACCTGATCGAGTGGAAGCGCACCGGTGCGGCGGCCGTGCCCGCGTCCCGCTTCTCGCCGTCCTCGGGCTCCGCCGGCTCGTCCCGCGGCGGCGGCAGCGGCGGCGGCGGGTTCTCGACGGGCGCCTCGCCGAAGGCCGGCTGGGGCAGGTCGGCGCGCACCGTGGTGGACCGCGAGGTGGTGGCGCTCGCCGTCGGCGACCGGGTCAGCCACGACAGCTTCGGCCTGGGCACCGTGGTCGCCACCCAGGGCGTCGGCGACAAGGCCCGCGCCACCGTCGACTTCGGGTCCGCCGGGCGCAAGGAACTGCTGCTACGCTACGCGCCGGTCGAGAAGCTCTGAGCGGCCGCCCGGCGGGGCCGACCGGGCAGCGGAGGGCTGTGATTTTCCCCTCCTCTTGACCGGTGGGCCCCGCCGGGCCGCTACCCTCCCCTCAGGTCTGTTAAAAGTGGTTAACACGCGCCCGCGACGACGTCGGACGGGTGGTGGACGACGTGGTCCAGGAGGCAGTGATGGTTGTGTCAGGGCCGATCCGAGTGGTGGTCGCCAAGCCCGGTCTCGACGGGCACGACCGGGGCGCCAAGGTGATCGCGCGGGCGCTGCGTGACGCCGGCATGGAGGTCATCTACACCGGCCTCCACCAGACCCCCGAGCAGATCGTCGACACGGCGATCCAGGAGGACGCCGACGGCATCGGCCTGTCCATCCTGTCCGGCGCGCACATGACGCTGTGCGCCAAGGTGATCGAGCTGCTCAAGGAGCGCGACGCGGCCGACATCAAGGTGTTCTGCGGCGGGATCATCCCGGACGCCGACATCGCCGAGCTGAAGTCCCTCGGCGTCGCCGACATCTTCACCCCCGGCACCCCCACCCAGGACGTGGTGAGCTGGGTCGAGGCGAACCTGCGCACCGCGAGCTGACGCACCGTCACGGCGGCCCCGGGCAGCACTGCCCGGGGCCGCCGTGCCGTTCCCGCGCCGGGTCAGCCGGCCAGTTCGGCGAGCATGGCCTGCCGGAAGCGCAGGGTGCCGGCCAGCCGGGTGAAGGTGTCGGACCAGGCGGTGTCCGGCGAGGTGTCGGCGGCGAGCGCCTCCACCGCCGGGGCGGTCTCCGGGGCGAGGGCGCGCTCCGTCATGCCGAGCACGCCGCTGTGGCTCCACGGGTAGGAACCCAGCTCCGCGGCCCGCTTGAGGGCGGCGACCACGGCGGTGGACAGCGGCGGCGTCCACGGGGTGGCGCAGGCGCCGAGCAGTTGGAAGGCGTCGCCGAGGCCGTGGGTCTGCACGAACGCGGCCGTCCAGGCGGCGCGTTCGGCGGGCGGCAGGACGGCGAGCAGCTTGGCCGGCGCGCCCGGGGTGCGGCCCGCCCGGCCCGGGCGGGGCGGGCCGCCGAGCAGCGCCCGCGCCCAGCCGGCGTCCTGCTGGCGGACGGCGGCGCGGGCCCACGCCTCGCGCAGGTCCTCGGCCCATTCGGCGCCGCCGCCGTCGGCCGCGTCCACGGTCGGCACGGCGAGCAGCCGATCGGGCGTCAGGCCGGTGTCGGCCGTCCACAGCGAGAGCGGCGCGGCGGCCACCACCTCGCCGAACCACCAGGCCCGTTCGCCGCGCCCGGTGGGCGACTTGACGGGTATCCCGTCGCGCTGCATGGCGGGGTCGCAGGCCGCCGGCGGCGTGACGTGCAGCCGGCCGCCCTCGTACCGGACGGCCTCGCGGGCGCGGGCGGCCATCCGCTCGGCGAGCGCGGAGCCGGGCAGCGTGGACAGCAGTTCGGCGGCGGTCGCGCGGACGTTCTTGGAGCGGTCGCCGAGCGCGGCCTCCAGGAACTCCTCGTCGGCGCCGGACAGGCCGTCCTGCAGCGAGTCGAGGAACAGCACCCGGTCCTCGGCCCGCTCGGTGGACCAGGTGGAGGCGAGCAGCGCCAGGCCGGCCGCCGGGTCGGTCCGGCGCAGCCGGGTCAGGTGGGCGACCCGCTCCGCGAACAGGCCCTCCTGCCAGACGAGTTCGCCCGGCCGGTCGGCGGCCCCGCCGAGGTCGGTGTCGGCGGCGGTGCGGGTGACGTACCGCCAGTCCGGGTTCAGCGGGGCCAGCCAGCGGCCCAGCGGGCCGGCCAGCGTGACGGCGTCGGCGCGCAGCTCGGAGCGGGCCCGCGCGGTGTCCAGCAGCGCCGGGACGAGCGCCGGCGGCAGCCGGTAGCCGCGCGCGCGGGCCGCGGACAGCCACTGCGGGAGCAGTTCGGCGAGGTTGGCGGTGGAGCCGTGGCCGCCGCGGGTGCCGAGCAGCACGGCGAGGCGGCGGGCGGCCGGTTCGGGCAGGGCCGGCCGGGGGTCGTCCGGGGCGGGCGCGGGCGTCTCCACGGCGGGACCGGGCAGTGCGCCGGCCCGGCGGCGGACCACGGCCAGCGCCGCCAGGTCGAGCAGGGCGGTGGCCGGGTCGGTGCGGTCCACGGACCCGGCGAGCGGCGTGCCCGGCTCGGGCAGCGGCCGGCGGTCGGTGCCGAGCAGGGCCGCGCCCTGCAGGTCGGCCCACTGGTCGCCGGCGACGGCGGGGGCGGTCATGCGCGGCCTCCGATCGGACGGGTGGCGGTGCGGTGGCGGCGGCCCCAGCCGCTGGCGGTGGCGGCGCGGCGGGCGGCGTGGTGCAGGCAGATGCGTCGGACGGCGGCACGCTGGCGGATGCGGGTGGTGCAGTACATGTGGTTCCTCCGGTTGACAGGCCGTCGGGAGGCGCCGGGGAGCGCCGGGCGGGCCGGTCGGTCGGGTGTGGTGGTTCGTGGCCGGCCCGCGCAATCCGGGCGCGGCCGGGCACGCCGAAGCCGTGACGCGGCGTCAGGGCGGCGCGGGGGTGGTCGTTCCGGGTCAGCCGAGGGCGACCGGGCGCTGCTCGGCGTCCCACGCGGTGACGGGCGAGAAACCGGCGTGGCCGCACTCGCCGAACAGCGTGACGGGGTGGCCGGCGGAGACCGCGGCCAGCCGCCACAGCGCGGCGTCGGTGAGGGCGCCGGGGCGCACCGGCAGGGTGCCGCGGCCGTCGGTGAGCTGCCAGCCGTCCGGCGTGCGGACCGGCACGACGTCGGCCAGCACGGCCGGCCGGCTGTCCAGCCACGGGTCCTCGGCGACGGCCTCGCCGTACGCGGCGAGCGCCTGTTCCGGCGACAGCCCGGCGGGCGCGGCGGCCGGGCCCGGCTCGGGGCTGCCCCAGCGGGTGCCGAGGACGGCCCGCAGCGGGCGGGCCCCCGGGTGGAAGGCCAGGTCGGCCTCCAGCACGCGGCCGGTGGGCAGGGCGAGGTCCGGCGCCTGGCCGAGGCGGCCGAAGGCCAGCAGCAGGGCGTCCCGGCCGGTCTTCGCGCCGCGCAGCCACACCCGGCGGGTGGTGAGCCGCTCGTCCGCGCTGTCCCGGCTGCCCAGCACCAGCCAGCGGTCCCGGACGGTCGGCCCGGCGAGCAGGTCGGCGGTGTCGGTGGTGAAGCCGACCCGGGCGCGGACGGTGGCGGCCAGCGCCTCCGGCAGGGTGTCGATCCGGCCGTACGCGCCGGCCAGCAGGTGCAGCATCGCGAACTCCTCCAGCAGCGCGTCCTGCGGGGTGTCGGCCAGCGCCCGGACCAGGCCGGCCAGGCCCGGGGCCTGGGCGTCGACCATCCGGGCCGCCACCTCCTGCCACGCGCCGACGGGCAGCGGGTCGGCGAGGCCCCGGCGGACCCCGTCGGCCAGCCGCAGCCGCAGGTCGACCGCGCCCGCGGCGACCCGGGCGGAGCGCTTCGCGGCCCGCTTGCGGGCGGCCTCCGGGTCGGCGTCGGCGGCCTTCGCCTGCGCCTTGGCGATCTTGTCGGCGGCGGCCTGGCTGCGGCCGTTCAGCCACTCCGACACCCAGTCCGGCGGCTCGGCGGCCGCGCCGACCGCCTCCGGACCGGAGGCCCACAGCAGGAGCAGGCCCAGGGCGTGCTTGCACGGGAACTTCCGGCTCGGGCAACTGCACTTGTAGGCGGGCGTGCCGAGCTCCACCGCCGTCCGGTACGGCGTGCTGCCGCTGCCCTTGCACAGGCCCCACAGCGCACCCTGACCGGTGCCGGTGGAACTCCACGGGGCGGGCCCGGAGAGCTTGCCCGCGGCTTTCTGGGACGCCGGGTCGGGAGCCAGGGAAAGGACGTGTTCGGTGCTCCAGCGTTCCTCCATGACCACCACACTAGGAGGCGCCACTGACAGTTGAGGGGCGGTCAGGCCGGGGCCAGCGGACAGCCCGAACCGGCCCGCTCGACCAGCTCGGCGCGCAGCGCGGCCAGCTCCGCGGTGCGCTCGTCGATCAGCGCGACCTTCTGCCGGAGCAGCTCCGACAGCCGCTCGGCGGCGTCCGGAGCGCCGTCCAGTTCGGCACCGGTGCGGGCGATCTCGGCCAGCGTGAAGCCGAGCGCCTGCGCGGTGCGGACGTACCGCAGCCACGGCACCGCCTCCGGCGGGAAGTCCCGGTAGCCGTTCGGCAGCCGGCGGGCCCTCAGCAGGCCGGTGCGCTCGTAGAACCGGACGGTGTCGCGGCTCAGGCCGGTCCGCGCGGCGAGTTCCCCGATCCTCATGTCCCTGCCTCCGTCGGCGACTTGACCTTGGACAGTACTCCAGGGCCGAGCCTGGAGCGGTCCCCGAGGCCGAAGGAGCCCGCCCGATGACGACCCGTCACCTCCGAACCGTCCGCGCCAGCGCCTGGTACGACCTGCTGGTCACCGCCCCGTTCGCCACCCCCTGGACGTTCGCCCTCGCCCACCGCGCGCTCTCCGCGGCCGGCCGGGCCCTCCACGCGGGCGAACTCCCGCCACCGGAGCCGATGCTGACGCTCTTCGCCAACCTGATGGGCTCCCTCGTGGTGGTCTGGGCCCTGCTGCGACTGCTCCGCCCCCTGCCGGTCCACGGCCTCTACGACGGCGCGGCCCGGGTGCTGTTCGCCTGCTGGCAGGCCTGGGCGCTGGCGCACGGCGCGACCGGCCTGCTGTGGGGATTCCTGGCCGTGGAAGCGGCGTTCGGCGCGGCGCAGCTGTGGCCGTGGGCGGCCGGCCGACGGGGCGCCGATTGTCAGTGGCGGGCGGCAGAGTAGGTCTCACACGGCCCGAACGGGAGTGCGTCTCCCCAGGTCAGGGCCGTGTCGTTCGTTCTTCGCGCCCTTTCTGCGCAGTGTTCTGACGTCCCGTGAGATCGGAGCAGTCGATGACCACCGAGACGACCAGCGAGGTCCTGCGGCAGCACGCCGAGGACGCCTTCGCCGACGAACTGGCCGCCCTCGCCCGGCACGACGACCGGCCGCGGCCGGAGCGCTGGCGGCTCTCGCCGTGGGCGGTCGCCACCTACCTGCTGGGCGGCGAACTCGCCGACGGCACCGTGATCACGCCCAAGTACATCGGCCCGCGCCGGGTCGTCGAGGTCGCCGTCACCACGCTGGCCACCGACCGGGCGCTGCTGCTGCTCGGGGTGCCCGGCACCGCCAAGACCTGGGTGTCCGAGCACCTGGCCGCCGCGATCTCCGGCGACTCGACCCGGCTCGTCCAGGGCACCGCCGGCACGCCCGAGGAGGCCGTCCGCTACGGCTGGAACTACGCCCAGCTGCTCGCCCACGGTCCCAGCGAGGACGCCCTGGTGCCGTCCCCGCTGATGCGCTCGATGCGGGACGGGCAGATCGCCCGGGTCGAGGAGCTCACCCGCATCCCCGCCGACGTGCAGGACAGCCTGATCACCATCCTGTCCGAGAAGACCCTGCCGGTGCCCGAACTCGGCACCGAGGTGCAGGCGGTGCGCGGCTTCAACGTGATCGCCACCGCCAACGACCGCGACCGCGGCGTCAACGAGCTGTCCTCCGCGCTGCGCCGCCGCTTCAACACCGTGGTGCTGCCGCTGCCCGCCACCCTCGACGAGGAGGTGGAGATCGTCACCCGCCGGGTCGGCCAGCTCGGCCGCTCCCTCGACCTGCCCGAACTGCCGGGCGGCGCCGAGGAGATCCGCCGCGTGGTCACCGTCTTCCGCGAGCTGCGGGCCGGCCTGACCGCCGACGGCCGCACCAAGGTGAAGACCCCCAGCGGCACGCTGTCCACCGCCGAGGCGATCTCGGTGGTCACCAACGGCCTCGCCCTCGCCGCCCACTTCGGCGACGGCGTGCTGCGGGCCGGGGACGTCGCGGACGGCATCGTCGGCGCGGTGGTCCGCGACCCGGTCGCCGACCGGCAGGTGTGGCGCGAGTACGTGGAGGGCGTGGTCCGCGACCGCGACGGCTGGAAGGACTTCTACCGGGCCGCCCGCGAGGTCTCCGCGTGACGGCCCCGGTGACGCTGCTCGGGGTGCGCCACCACGGCCCCGGCTCGGCCCGCGCGGTCGCCGCCGCGCTGGCCGCCCTGCGGCCCGACGCGGTGCTGATCGAGGGCCCGCCGGAGGCCGACGAACTCGCCGCGCTGGCCGCCGAGAAGGACATGGTGCCGCCGGTCGCCCTGCTCGCCCACGTCAGCGACGACCCGGCCCGCGCCGCGTTCTGGCCGTTCGCCGAGTTCTCCCCGGAGTGGGTGGCGCTGCGGTACGCCGCGGACGCCGGGGTGCCGGTCCGCTTCATCGACCTGCCGGCCGGGCAGAGCCTCGCGCTCGGGCCGCGCGGAAACCCGGCTGCGACATCCGGGCCCGACGGCGCGTCAGAAGAGGGGGAGGGGTCGGGAGTGCCGGGGGGCACTTCCGGGCCCGATCCCGTCGACCCGATCGCCGAACTCGCCGCCGCCGCCGGGCATCCGGACCCGGAGGCCTGGTGGGAGGACGTGATCGAGCACCGCGTCCCCGACGGCGACCCCCTCGCCCCGTTCGCCGCCCTCGCGGAGGCGATGACGGCGCTGCGCGAACACCACCCCGCCGAGCGGCGCGACGAGATCCGCGAGGCCGCCATGCGGCAGCAGATCCGCGCCGCCCGCCGGGCCGGCCACCGCACCGTCGCCGTGGTCTGCGGCGCCTGGCACGTGCCCGCGCTCGCCGCCATGCCGACCGTCGCGCACGACCGGGCGCTGCTCGCCGAACTCCCCAAGAAGCTCAAGGCCGAACTCACCTGGGTGCCGTGGACCCACCGCCGGCTGTCCCAGCACACCGGCTACGGCGCCGGCATCGACTCGCCCGGCTGGTACCACCACCTGTACTCCACGCCCGAGCAGCCGGTCGCCCGCTGGATGACCAGGGTCGCCGAACTGCTCCGCGCCGAGGACCACCCGGTCTCCTCCGCGCACGTCATCGAGGCGGTCCGGCTGGCCGACACCCTCGCCGCGATGCGCGGCCGCCCGCTGCCCGGCCTCACCGAGACCCTCGACGCGGTGCGCGCCGTCCTGTGCGACGGCTCCGACGTGGCGCTCGCCCTGGTCCACGACCGGCTGGTGGTCGGCGACGCGCTCGGCGAAGTCCCCGACGGGGCGCCCGCCGTGCCGCTGCAGCGCGACCTGACGCGCCTTCAGCGCACCCTGCGGCTCAAGCCCGAGGCCGCCACCCGCGACCTGGTCCTCGACCTGCGCAAGGACCTCGACGCGGAACGCTCCCGGCTGCTGCACCGGCTGCGCCTGCTCGGCCTGCACTGGGGCCGGCCGACCCGCGACGGCGTGCAGTCCACCGGCACCTTCCGGGAGTCCTGGCAGCTCGCCTGGGAGCCCGAGTACGCGGTCCGCCTGGTCGAGGCCGGTCAGTGGGGCACCACGGTGCAGGGCGCCGCCACCGGCAAGGCGATCGCCGACGCGGCGACCGCCGAGCTCACCGCGCTCACCGAACTCGCCGAGCACTGCCTGCTGGCCGGGCTGCCCGACGCGCTGCCCGAGGTGATGCGGCGGCTCGCCGACCGCGCCGCGCTCGACACCGACGCCGGGCACCTCGCCGCCGCGCTCCCCGCGCTGGTCCGCACCCTGCGCTACGGCGACGTCCGGGCCACCGACACCGGCGCCCTCACCGCCGTCGCCCTCGGCCTCGCCGAACGCCTCTGCGTCGCCCTGCCCGCCGCCTGCACCGGGCTGGACGCGGACGGGGCGGCCGCCCGCCGCACGGAGATCGACGCCGTGCACCAGGCGATCGCGCTGCTCTCCGACCCCGCCGTCGCCGAACGCTGGGCCGGCGCCCTCGCCGCGCTCGCCGCCCGCGAGCCGCACGGCGGCCCGGCCACCGGCGTCCCCGGCCTGCTGCGGGGGCGTGCGGTCCGGCTGCTGCTGGACGACGGGCGGATCGACGCCGAGGAGGCGGGGCGGCGGCTCGGCCTGGTCCTCTCGATCGCCTCCGGCCCGCTGGACGCCGCCGGCTGGGTCGAGGGCTTCGTCTCCGGCGGCGGCGCGCTGCTGCTGCACGACCCGGCCCTGCTCGGTCTGCTCGACGGCTGGCTGTGCGGGGTTCCCGCCGACACCTTCACCGACCTGCTGCCGGTGCTGCGCCGGACGTTCTCCTCCCTGGAGACCGGCGTCCGCCACACCATCGGCTCGCGGGTGGCCGCCGGCCCGCTCGCGGCCCCGGTCGTGGACAGCGGCCCCGACCTCGGCCTCGACGAGGAGCGCGCCGACGCGACGACGCCGGTGCTGGCCCTGCTGCTCGGCGTGCCGCGGCCGCGGATCCCGCGGCAGCCGGACCGCCGCGCCGGCTGACGTGTCACCGGCGGGCGGCAGGATCGGCGGTGACCCGCTGCTGCCGCGCCGACCCGGTCCTTCCCTCTGTTCCTTCCGCTTCGCGCAGTTCCCCGCGCCCTCGACGGGCGCGGGGGTTAGGGGTGATCTCAGGTGACTGTCCGTCAGGATGATGAGCGGATGCGCCGTTGGCGGCTCGTGCTGGGGGCCGAGGGGGACGGGACCGGGGTGCGCCTGTCGCGGCGGGACGCGGCGATGGACGGGGCGCTGGGGGCGCTGTACCGGGAGGACGGGAAGCGGTCGGCGGGGCTCGGCGGGTCCGCGCCGCAGGTGGCGCGCTGGCTGGGGGACATCCGGGAGTACTTCCCGACCAGCGTGGTGCAGTTGATGCAGCAGGACGCGATCTCCCGGCTGGGCCTGGACCGGCTGCTGCTGGAGCCGGAGATGCTGGCCGCGGTCGAGCCGGACGTGCACCTGGTGGGCACGCTGCTGTCGCTGAAGCACGCGCTGCCGGAGACCACCCGGGAGACCGCCCGCCTGGTGGTCGGCAGGGTGGTCGCGGAGCTGGAGCGCCGGCTGGCCGACCGGACCCGCTCCACGCTGGGCGGGGCGCTGGACCGCAGCGCCCGGGTGAACCGGCCCAGGCACCGGGACATCGACTGGGACCGCACCGTCCGCGCCAACCTGTCGAAGTACCTGCCCGAGTACCGGACCGTGGTGCCGGAGCGGCTGGTCGGCTACGCGCGGGCGCAGCGGGCGGTGAAGAAGGACGTGATCCTCTGCATCGACCAGTCCGGGTCGATGGCGCCGTCGGTGGTGCACTCCGCGGTGTTCGGCGCGGTGCTGGCGTCGATGCACAGCCTGGACACCCGGCTGGTGGTGTTCGACACCTCGGTGGTGGACCTGACCGAGCAGCTCACCGACCCGGTGGACGTGCTGTTCGCGACCCAGCTGGGCGGCGGCACCGACATCAACCGGGCGCTGGCGTACTGCCAGTCGAAGATCAGCCGGCCGTCCGAGACGATCGTGGTGCTGATCAGCGACCTGTACGAGGGCGGCATCCGGGACGAGATGCTGAAGCGGGTGGCGGCGATGAAGGCGTCGGGGGTGCAGTTCATCGCGCTGCTGGCGCTGTCCGACGAGGGCGCGCCGGCCTACGACCACGCGCACGCGCAGGCGCTGGCCGCGCTGGGGGCGCCGGCGTTCGCCTGCACGCCGGACGCGTTCCCGGACATCATGGCGGCCGCGATCGAGAAGCGTCCGCTGCCGGTGCCGGACCGGCAGTGAGGCGTCAACGGGCCGCGCCACCACTCGTGCGGGTGATCCTGTGGTGCGGCCCGCCGTCGTGCGCCCCGGGCTCCGGGGCGGCCCGGCGACACGCCGGGCCCGGCCTGCTGTGACGGTTCTCACGATGGCGGAGTCGGTCCCGGGGGAAACACGCCCGTCGTCCGGGGATAACCTGCCATGCGGACGTGACGCGCGTGTTGATTGACGATGCGCACGGCACCTGAGCGGGCCGCAAGGCCGTACATCTGCGTACCCGCTCAGCGCCGACGACCCGCAGCGAAGATCCTGCCGTGGCACGCTCGTAGAGACACATTCCGCGACCACGAACAAGGACAAACACGTGGACCTGTTCGAGTACCAGGCGAGGGACCTCTTCGCCAAGCACGGTGTACCCGTGCTTGACGGCGATGTCATCGAGACCGCCGCAGACGCTGCCGCCATCGCGGAGCGCTTCGGCGGCCGAGCCGTCGTCAAGGCTCAGGTGAAGGTGGGTGGCCGAGGCAAGGCCGGTGGCGTGAAGCTCGCGTCCGACCCGCAGGACGCCGTGGCCAAGGCCGAGGCGATCCTCGGCATGGACATCAAGGGCCACACCGTCTACAAGGTCATGCTGGCCCAGACCGCGTCCATCGAGGAGGAGTACTACGTCTCCTACCTGCTGGACCGCGCCAACCGCACCTTCCTGGCGATGGCCAGCGTCGAGGGCGGCATGGACATCGAAGAGGTCGCGGCCACCAAGCCCGAGGCGCTCGCCAAGATCCCGGTCGACGCGAACGAGGGCGTGACCGCCGAGAAGGCCGCCGAGATCGTCGCCGCCGCGAAGTTCCCGGCCGAGGTCGCGGACCAGATCGCCGAGGTCCTGCAGACCCTGTGGACCGTCTTCGTCAAGGAGGACGCCCTCCTGGTCGAGGTCAACCCGCTGATCAAGTCCGGCGACGGCAAGATCATCGCCCTGGACGGCAAGGTCTCCCTCGACGCGAACGCCGACTTCCGCCAGCCGGAGCACGAGGCGCTCGAGGACAAGGCCGCCGCGAACCCGCTGGAGGCCGCGGCCAAGGCCAAGGGCCTCAACTACGTCAAGCTCGACGGCCAGGTCGGCATCATCGGCAACGGCGCGGGCCTCGTCATGAGCACCCTGGACGTCGTCGCGTACGCCGGTGAGAACCACGGCGGTGTGAAGCCGGCCAACTTCCTCGACATCGGCGGCGGCGCGTCCGCCGAGGTGATGGCGAACGGCCTGGAGATCATCCTGGGCGACCCCGACGTCAAGTCGGTCTTCGTCAACGTCTTCGGCGGCATCACCGCGTGCGACGCGGTCGCCAACGGCATCGTGCAGGCCCTCGCGCTCCTGGAGAGCAAGGGCGAGGCCGTCACCAAGCCGCTCGTCGTCCGCCTGGACGGCAACAACGCGGAGCTGGGTCGCCAGATCCTGACCGACGCCAACCACCCGCTGGTCGAGCAGGTGGACACCATGGACGGCGCCGCTGACCGCGCCGCCGAGCTGGCCAACAAGTAAGGAAGGGGACTTAACACCATGGCTATCTTCCTTACCAAGGACAGCAAGGTCATCGTCCAGGGCATGACCGGCTCCGAGGGCATGAAGCACACCCGCCGCATGCTCGCCTCCGGCACCCAGATCGTCGGCGGCGTGAACCCGCGCAAGGCCGGCACCACCGTCGACGTGGACGGCACCGAGGTCCCGGTGTTCGGCACCGTGGTCGAGGCGATGGAGAAGACCGGTGCCGACGTCACCGTCATCTTCGTCCCGCCGGCGTTCACCAAGTCCGCCGTCGTCGAGGCCATCGACGCCGAGATCGGCCTGGCCGTGGTCATCACCGAGGGCGTTCCGGTGCACGACACCGCCGCGTTCTGGGCCCACGCCGGCGCCAAGGGCAACAAGACCCGCATCATCGGCCCGAACTGCCCCGGCCTGATCAGCCCCGGACAGTCCAACGCGGGCATCATCCCGGCCAACATCACCGGCGCGGGCAAGATCGGTCTGGTGTCGAAGTCCGGCACCCTGACCTACCAGCTCATGTACGAGCTGCGCGACCTCGGCTTCTCCTCCGCGGTGGGCATCGGCGGTGACCCGGTCATCGGCACCACCCACATCGACGCCCTCAAGGCGTTCCAGGAGGACCCGGAGACCGAGCTGATCGTCATGATCGGCGAGATCGGCGGCGACGCCGAGGAGCGTGCCGCGGCCTACATCGCCGAGCACGTCACCAAGCCGGTCGTCGGCTACGTCGCGGGCTTCACCGCGCCCGAGGGCAAGACCATGGGCCACGCCGGCGCCATCGTCTCCGGCTCCTCCGGCACCGCCCAGGCGAAGAAGGAGGCCCTGGAGGCCGCCGGCGTCAAGGTCGGCAAGACGCCGTCCGAGACCGCCCGCCTGGCCCGCGAGCTGATCGCCGCCGCCAAGTAAGGCACCCGGCGACACCGCTCAGGCACGAAGGCGCCGTCCACCGCGAGGTGGGCGGCGCCTTCGGCGTCCCGGCGGACGGCTCAGGCCCCGGGGGGCCGGCAGCGCTCGAACGGCACGCACGCGACGGCCAGCGGCGGCGGCAGCGGGCGGCGCGCCGACAGCGGGACGATCGGCGGACGGCGGGCGTCGAACGGGCCCGCCGGCAGCACTCGCGCGCCGTCCGCACCGCCGGTGCTCCCGGCCGGTCCGACCGGCGGCAGCACCCGCCCCGGCGGGCCGACCAGCCGGGCCGGCACCCCCGGCGTCGGGCCGCACCACGGCGTCTGCAGCCCCGGCGCGCCGTCCTCGGCCGCCGGTCCCGCGCTGCCCGACCCGGTCCCCGTGCAGGCCGTCGCCTCCGGCACCTCCGGGCGCACCAGTTCGGCCGGACCGACCCCGAACAGGGTGGTCGCCACGGCCACCGCGACCCCCACGGTCAGGGCCGCCGCCGCGCCCGTCGGCAGACCGGTGTGCAGGCGGCTGTCCGCGACCAGCAGGGCGGGCGACGGCAGCCGGGGGCCCGGGCAGCCGTGCACCGCCGCCCGGTGCAGCAACTCGCCGAGCCGCTCCCCGAACCCCGCCGCGTCCGGGTCCGCGCCGACCAGCGACGGCACCTCGCGGGCCAGCGACTCCCGCGCCGACCGCACCCGGGCCTCGGCCGCGGCCCTGCTCGACTCCGCCTCCAGCGCCACCCGCTCCACCGGCAGTCCCAGCGTGTCGTGCAGCACCAGCGCGCGGCGGCGCGGCCGAGACAGCCGTTGCAGCGCCTTCAGCAGCGCCCGGTCGTGCGGCGTCAGCCGCTCGGGCGGCTCCGGGTCGGTCTGCTCGGCGACCTTGATCCGGCGCCGCCGGTACAGCGCCCCGGTCCGGCGCGGGCCGTCCCGGTGCCAGGGCGACAGCGCCAGGTCGAACGCCGCCGACCGCACCCGGCCCTCCGGGTCCGGCGCCGCCGCGACCTCGTCCCAGCGCCGGCCGGCCGCGCCCAGCGCGAGGTGCACGCAGTGCGCGGCGCGGTGCCGGTGGCCGGTCAGCAGGAAGGTCTGCTGGACCAGGCGGGTGTGTACGAGGGCGGCGAAGTCCGCGAACGCGGCGGGGCGCGGGTCGTCGGCCGCGACGCCGGGGTCCGGCTGCGGGGGCTGCGCGGGCTGTGTGGGCTCGGCGGGGCGCGGCCCGGGCTGTGTGGGCTCGGCGGGGCGCGGCGCGGGCTGTCGGCCCCGGTCCGGTGCGCCCTGCTCGGGGCGGGAACCGGCAGTCGGCGGGGTGTCGGGAGGCTGCGCGGCCGGGGAGTGCCCGGGTGCCCCGGGGCGGTCGGTCGGCGCGGCGGGCTCCCGGCTGCCGGGCCGCTCCCGGTCCTTCCGGCCCGGACCGGCGGCCGACGGGGAGTCGGCAGCGGGCGGCGCGCCGGGTGCCGGACGCCCGGCCTCCGGCGGTGCGTCAGCAGCGGTCGGCACGGCCAGCGTTGCGGCGAGGGCGGCGGCCTCCTCGTGGCTGCGGGCGCCGAGTTTGCGCATGGCGCGGTTGAGGTGGGCGCGGGCGGTGCCGGGGGCGATGCCCAGGTTGCGGGCCAGGGTGCGCAGGTCGTCGCCGGCGGCGAGCCGGGCCAGTGCCTGGGCCTCGCGGGGGGAGAGGCGGCGCAGCAGGCGCTCGGCGTCCTCGCGGGACCGGGACGGGCTTCCGGTGGTGCGCTCGGGCTCGGCGGTCGAAGGTGAAGTCACCGCATTCCTCCGCTGCGAATCCATCCCGGAAAAAGGCACATGTACTGATAATCCGGGACACGGCGAAGGTTTGCGCGTTGACACCCCGCAAGGAGTGGCCTTGGCAGCATGAGGGCCATGACGCAGCTGATGGGCCGTCCGATCCTCGGCCTGCCGAGCGAACTCGAGAGCCGCTCACCCCTCGCCGATCTGCTCGCCGGAGTCCGTACCGCGCTGCTCACCCTGTCCGTGGTCGCCGTCCCGGTGTTCGGCCTGTGGGTGCTGGCCCCGTACGGCGACGACTCGGCGCAGGGGGCGGCGCGGACGGCGTTCGGGCTGTGGCTGCTCGGGCACGGCGCGCCGCTCGCGCGAGGGCCGGAGGCCGCGCCCGTGACGGTCACCCCGCTGCTGCTGACCGTCCTCGTCTCGGCGCTGCAGGTGCGCGCCGGACGCCGGCTGGCCCGGCGCGCCCGGGGGCGCGGATTCGTCCGCTGGCGCTCCCCGTTGGCGGCGTACGCCGGCTACCTGCTGGTCGCGGCCGGGGCGGTCGCGCAGTGCGCGGACCCGCAGGCCGCGCTGCGCTCCCGGGCGCTGCCCGACCTGCTGGCGGTGGCGGTGCTGACGGCCGGTGCGCTCGGCTACGGGCTGTGGGCCGGGCTCGGCCGGCCGGGGCAGCTGCGGCGGCTGCCGCTGTCCGCGGCGCTGTGGCCGGCGGGCGGTGCGGAGCGGGTGGCGCTGCGGGCGCTGGCCGGATGGGCGGGCACGCTGCTGGCCGGCGGCGGGGCGGTGTTCGTGGTGGCGGTGGTGCTCGGCTCGGCCGGGCACGGCGCGCAGCGGCTCGGCGGCGGCAGCGCCGGGTGGCTCGGCATGCTGCTGGCCTGCCTGACGCTGGTGCCCAACGCGCTGCTGTGGTCGGTGTCCTACGCGCTCGGCACCGGCTTCGCGGTCGGCACGGGCAGCCACGCGGGGCCGCTCGGCACCCGGCTCGGCACCGTCCCGGACTTTCCGCTGCTGGCCGTGCTGCCCGGGCAGCGGGGCCCGGACTGGCACCTGCTGGCCTGCGCCGTCCCGGCCGCGGCGGCCGTCCTGACGGCGCTGCTGCTGGGCCGGGCGGCGGTCCGCTGGAGTGCGCCGCAGGCCGCGGCGGTGACGGCCGCGGTCGCGCTGGCCGCGGCCCCGCCGGGCGTGCTGGCCGGCTGGGCGTGCGGCGGAGCGCTGGGCGCCGGGCGGATGTCCGAACTCGGGCCGGCGCCCTGGCAGTTCGGGCTGGCGCAGAGTGCCTGGCTGCTGGCCGTGGCGGTGCCCGGGGTGCTGGCGTCCCGCTGGTGGCGCACCCGCGGCGGGCCCGGCCCGGTGGTCCGGGTGCGGGCGGGTGCGTACCGGCTGGTGTGCCGTTTGGCGCCGCGCCCCGGAGGTGCGGGGGCGGCGACCGAGGGCGGTTGACGCGGGGTCAGGCGTCGCGTCGGCGCAGGGTGCGCAGGCCGGCCAGGACGGCGACGGCGGTCCAGGCGGCCATCAGCACCAGGCCGGTGCCGTGGCCGTAGTGGACACCCGGGTCGTCGTGCAGGCGCAGGGCGTAGAGGCCGGCCCGGTCGGGGAGGAACTGGGCCGCCTCGCGGACGCCGGGGATCGCGGACAGCACGGTGGTGCCGAGGAACAGCATCGGGGAGAGCAGGCCGAGAGCGGCGGTCTGGCTGCGCAGCACGGTCGTCAGCGACAGGCAGAGCACCAGCAGCAGCGGGTGGTAGAGCACGCCCGCCGCGAGCGCCCGCAGACTGCCGGGGGCGGACAGGTCGAGACCGACCGAGGCGGCGGTGGCGGCGAGTTGGCCGCCCACGGTGAGCAGGCCGACGACCAGGCCGAGGCCGGCGCCGAGGAGCAGCTTGCCCCGGTAGAACCGCAGCCGGTCGGGGACGGCGGCCAGCGAGGTGGCCAGGGTGCCGGAGGCGTACTCCTGGCCGATCAGCAGGATGCCCAGGCAGGCCACCGCGACCTGGCCGAAGTTGAGGCCGTAGTACAGGCCCTCCATCGGGTCCTCGGTGAGCGAGGTGTCGGTGCTGCCGTAGGCGAACTGGGCGGCCGCGGTGATGCCGGCGCTCAGCGCGACCGCCAGCAGCGGCGTCGTCCACAGCGAGCGCAGCGTGGTGAACTTCGCCCACTCGGCGCGCAGCGGGTACGTGGTGCTCATGCCGTCACCGCCCGGTACTCGACCGCGTCCGCGGTCATCCGCATGAAGGCTTCCTCCAGTGAGTCGTGGGTGACGGACAGTTCGACCAGCACCACCCGGCGGGCGGCGGCCAGTGCGCCCAGCTCGCCGGGGTCGGCGTCGGGGACGTCCCAGGCGCCGTCGCCGGCCGGCACCGCCCCGGGGTGGGCCTCGGCGAGCAGCGCGGCCAGCGCGGCCCGGTCGACGCCCCGGACCCGGACCCGGCGGCGGCCGTTCTCGGCCAGGAAGTCGGCGGTGGAGGTGTCGGCCAGCAGCCGGCCCCGGCCGATCACCACGAGGTGGTCGGCGGTCTGCGCCATCTCCGCCATCAGGTGCGAGGAGACCAGCACGGCACGGCCCTCGTCGGCGAGGCCGCGCAGCAGCGTCCGGATCCACCGGATGCCCTCCGCGTCCAGGCCGTTGACCGGCTCGTCCAGCAGCAGCGCGGCCGGGTCGCCGATCAGCGCGGCGGCGATGCCCAGGCGCTGGCGCATGCCGAGCGAGAAGGCGCGGATCCGGCGGCCGGCGGCGTCGGAGAGCCCGACCCGGGCGAGCACCTCGTCGACCCTGCGGGCCGGCAGTCCGTGCGAGGCGGCGATCCAGCGCAGGTGGCCGGCGGCGGTGCGGCCGCCGTGCACGGCCTGGGCGTCGAGCAGCGCGCCGACCCGGTGCAGCGGCGCGGTGAGCCGCTCGTACGGCACGCCGTCGACCAGGGCCGCGCCGGAGGTCGGCCGGTCCAGGCCGAGCACCATCCGCAGGGTGGTGGACTTGCCGGCGCCGTTCGGGCCGAGGAAGCCGGTGACCCGGCCCGGCTCGACCCGGAAGTCGAGGCCGTCCACGGCCCGGCGCTCCCCGTACGCCTTGGTCAGGTCGCGGATCTCGATCACGGCGGCTCTCCTTCCGTCGGTGCCGTTCGGCTGTGAGCACCAGTCAACCGGCGGGCGGCGCGGGGGAGATCCCGCCCGGGAGTGGTCCGTCTCCCTCCCGGGAGGGAGGGCGCGGCGGGGCGGGGGTGGGGGAGGATGGCGCGATGCCCGCCGTGATCGCCCCGCTGCTGCTGCCCGCCACGTACGCCCGCTGGCTGCACCTGCTGATCGGCATGCTGTTCGCCGGAGTGGTGCTGCTGGTCTACCCGGGCACGGAGGGGATCTCGACCGGCCGGATGCTGCTGACCTGCTGCGCGGTCGACGTGCCGCTGCTGTGCCTGATCGCGCTGGTGCCGGCGGTGCGGCGGGCGGAGGGCGTCCAGGCGCGGCTGCTGCTGGTGCCGCGGCGCGAGGAGGCGATCGGGATCGCGCCGTCGGCGAGCTGGGCGGACCGGGGGCGGACGGCGTGCTGGCTGGTCGCCCGGGTGGCGCTGGGCACGGCCGTGGGGGTGCTGATGATCGTGGCGGTCAGCGCCGCCGACGCGGCCGTCGGGCCGCCGTTCGGGCCGCGGGCGCTGCTCGCGCCGGTCGTGCTGTTCGCCCTGCTGTGGCTGGTCGTCCTCGCCGGGCGGCTCCAACTCCTGCTGGCGACAAGGTTGTTGGGGCCGTCGGCGGCGGAGCGGCTGGCCGCGGCGGAGCTCCGTGCGGAGCGGCTGCTGGAGCGCAACCGGCTGGCCCGCGAACTGCACGACTCGATCGGCCACGCGCTGACCGTGACGGTCCTGCAGGCCGGCGCGGCCCGCGAGGTCGCCGACCCGGCGTTCCGGGACAGGGCGCTGGAGGCGATCGAGACCACCGGCCGCCGCGCCCTGGACGACCTGGAGCGGATGCTGGTGCTGCTGCGCGAGGCCCCCGAGACGGCCGCCACCGAGCGGCCCGGCCTGGACCGGGCCGAGGAGCTGTTCGCCGCCGCGCGCGCCGCCGGCAGCCGCGTCGACGCCGAACTGGACGTCCGGACGGGCGAGTTGCCGGGTGTGCTGTCCCGCGAGGCGTACCGGATCGTGCAGGAGGGCGTCACCAACGCGCTGCGGCACGCCCCCGGTGCGCCGATCCGGATCCGCGGCGCGGTCGCCGACGGCGCGCTCGTCCTGGAGTGCCGCACCCCGCGCACCGGCGGGGGCGGCGGCCGCAAGGGCGGTGGAAAGGGCCTGCGCGGCGTCCGGGAGCGCGCGGTGCTGCTCGGCGGCGCGTGCGAGGCCGGCCCCGACGGGACGGACTGGCTGCTGCGGGTGCGGCTGCCGCTACGGTTGGGCCGGTGACGATGATCAAGGTGCTGCTGGTCGACGACGAGGAGCTGATCCGGGCCGGCCTGCGGGCCGTCCTGGACGCCCAGGACGGCATCGCCGTGGTCGGCGAGGCCGAGGACGGCGCCCACGCCCTCGGCCTGGTCCGCTCGCTGCGCCCCGACGTGGTGCTGATGGACGTCCGGATGCCCGGCGTCGACGGGCTGGCCGCGACCCGGGCGATCCTGCGCGGCGCCGACGAGCCGCCGAAGATCCTGGTGGTCACCACCTTCGAGGCCGACGACTACGTGTACGAGGCGCTGCGGGCCGGTGCGGACGGCTTCCTGCTCAAGCGCTCCCGCCCGGCGGAGATCGTCCAGGCGGTGCGGCTGGTGGCGGCCGGCGGGTCGCTGCTGTTCCCGGCGGCCATCCGCCGGCTCGCCGCGGCCCGCGCCGGACGGGCCGCGGACGGCGGGGCGGTCGCCCGGGCCGGTCTCACGGACCGCGAGGGCCAGGTGCTGCGGCTGATGGCCCGCGGACTGTCCAACGCCGAGATCGGCGACCGGCTGCACCTGGGCGTGCAGACCGTCAAGACGCACGTCAGCAGCCTGCTCGGCAAGCTCGGCGCGCGCGACCGCACCCAGGCCGTGATCGCCGCCTACGAGTCGGGCTTCGTCACCCCGTCCGCGGACGGGGACTGACGGCGGGTCACTCCGCGGGGCCCTCGTAGAGCGTGGTCACCCAGGTCGGGACGTCGACGCCGCAGCTGTGCACGGCCTCCTTGGTGATCGCCGCGTCCACGCAGTCCAGGTAGTCGTGGTAGGCGAACTGCATGGTGAAGGTGGCCAGCGACATCACCAGCGCGAGGCCGCCGGTGAGCAGCGCGGACAGCGCGGCCGGGACCTGCGGGCGCACCGGGCGCGGCGCGAACGGGTCGGCGACCGGCTCGGCCGGCACCCGCAGCACGGTGACGGCGTACCAGACGGCGAGCAGCGCGAGCGGGAAGCCGATCCAGAACAGGCCGAACAGCACGCACAGCAGCGCCGCGAAGCCCGAGAGCAGGGCGTTGCGGGCGGTGCGGTGCGCCGGGTCGGACAGGTCGAGGCGGGGCTGCGGCGGGCCGGGTTCGGGGCGCGGGCCCCAGCCGGGCGGCTGCGGGCGCTCGCCGTCCGGCGGCCCGTCCGGCCGGTCCCCGGAGGCGGGCGGCTGCGGGACGCGCGGACGCCAGGGCTGGTCCGGGGCGCCGGGCGGAGGGGGCGCGAAGGGGTTGCGCTCGCCGCTGTCCTCGCCGCTGCTCATGGTGTCGGCCGTTTCTGCTCGTCGGTTGTCCGCCCGGCGGTGGGGGAGTGGGCGGTCGGTCAATGATCCCCCAAGCGCCCGGCGGCTGTACGGCACCCTGCCGGACCGCTGCCCGGCGGCCGGGAGATCCCCGTCTCAACTACGCGCGTAGCGTTGCCAGGTGGTTACGGGTGGCCTCCCACCAGCCGTTATCGTGGTGACGGTCGGCAGCTCCCGACGGTTCCCCGGGCCCCGCAGCGCCGCGGCCGCCCGGCGCCCGCCGAAGGCTCCCGACCTGCCGCCGCCCGTAGTGGCCCCACCGACGGTGGACGTACCAGCGGGCGACACCGACCTACGGAGACTCGCGCCGTGGCTGCCGCTGACGCCCAAGTGTTCCCGCCCCGCACCCCCGGACCGGCCCGGCTCGTGGTCCTGGTCTCCGGCTCCGGCACCAACCTCCAGGCGCTGATCGACGCCGCCGCCGACCCCGCCTACGGCGCGGAGATCGTCGCGGTGGGCGCCGACCGGGACGGCATCGCCGGCATCGACCGGGCCGAGAAGGCCGGCATCCCGGTGTTCGTCGAGCGGGTCAAGGACCACGCCGACCGGGCCGCCTGGGACGCCGCGCTGACTGCCGCCGTCGCGTCGTACGAGCCCGACCTGGTGGTCACCGCCGGGTTCATGAAGATCCTCGGCTCCGCGTTCGTCGCCGCCTTCGCCGGACGCACCGTCAACACCCACCCCGCGCTGCTGCCCGCCTTCCCCGGGGCGCACGGCGTCCCCGACGCGCTGGCGTACGGCGTCAAGGTCACCGGCTGCACCGTGCACCTGGTGGACGCCGGCGTCGACACCGGGCCGATCATCGCCCAGGGCGTGGTGCAGGTCGAGGACGCCGACCACGCGGACGGCGGCGAGGCGCTGCACGAGCGCATCAAGACTGTCGAGCGCAAGCTGCTCGTCGAGGTCGTGGGCCGGCTGGCCCGCGAAGGACACCGCATCGAAGACCGAAAGGTATGGATTCCGGCATGAGCGCCGCTTCCTCCGCCACTCCCCCCGTCTCCGAGAACGTTCGCCCGATCCGGCGCGCGCTGATCAGCGTGTACGACAAGACCGGTCTGGAGGAGCTGGCCCAGGGGCTGCACGCCGCCGGCGTCGCCATCGTCTCCACCGGCTCCACCGCCGGCCGGATCGCCGCCGCCGGCGTCCCGGTCACCGAGGTCTCCGAGCTGACCGGCTTCCCCGAGTGCCTGGACGGCCGGGTCAAGACCCTGCACCCGCGGGTGCACGCCGGCGTCCTCGCCGACCTGCGCCTGGAGTCGCACCGCGCGCAGCTCGCCGAGCTCGGCGTGGAGCCCTTCGACCTGGTCGTGGTGAACCTCTACCCGTTCACCGCCACCGTCGCCTCCGGCGCCACCCCCGACGAGTGCGTCGAGCAGATCGACATCGGCGGCCCGTCGATGGTCCGCGCCGCCGCCAAGAACCACCCCTCGGTGGCCGTCGTCGTCGACCCGGCCCGCTACGCGGACGTGCTGAGCGCCGTGCAGTCCGGCGGCTTCGACCTGCTGGCCCGCAAGCGGCTGGCCGCCGCCGCGTTCGCGCACACCGCCGCGTACGACGTGGCCGTCGCCACGTGGTTCGAGGAGTCCGGCTACACCGAGTCCGACGCCGCGTTCCCGTCCTTCCTCGGCAGCACCTGGGAGCTGGGCAACGTCCTGCGCTACGGCGAGAACCCGCACCAGCAGGCCGCCCTCTACACCGACGGCACGGGCGGCCTCGCGGGCGCGCAGCAGCTGCACGGCAAGGAGATGTCCTACAACAACTACGTGGACACCGACGCCGCCCGCCGCGCCGCCTACGACCACGCCGGCCCGGCCGTCGCGATCATCAAGCACGCCAACCCGTGCGGCATCGCCACCGGCGCGGACGTCGCCGAGGCGCACCGCAAGGCGCACGCCTGCGACCCGGTCTCCGCGTACGGCGGCGTGATCGCCGTCAACCGCCCGGTCACCGTCGAGCTGGCCGAGCAGATCGCCCCGATCTTCACCGAGGTCGTCGTCGCCCCCGGCTACGAGGACGGCGCCCTGGAGGTGCTGACCAAGAAGAAGAACCTGCGGGTGCTGCTCGCCCCCGACGCCCCCGCCGACAAGCTGGAGTCCCGCCGGATCTCCGGCGGCGTGCTGCTCCAGCAGGTCGACCGCGTCGACGCCGAGGGCGACGACCCGGCCACCTGGACGCTGGCCACCGGCGACGCGCTGAACGAGGCCGAGCTGGCCGAACTCGCCTTCGCCTGGCGGGCCTGCCGGGCCGTCAAGTCCAACGCGATCCTGCTCGCCAAGGACGGCGCCTCGGTCGGCGTCGGCATGGGCCAGGTCAACCGGGTCGACTCCTGCAAGCTGGCCGTCACCCGGGCCGGCGAGCGCGCCGCCGGGTCCTACGCCGCCTCGGACGCGTTCTTCCCGTTCGCCGACGGCCTGGAGATCCTGCTCGCCGCGGGCGTCCGGGCCGTGGTGCAGCCCGGCGGTTCGATCCGCGACGAAGAGGTGATCGCCGCCGCCGAGAAGGCCGGCGTGACCATGTACTTCTCCGGGACCCGGCACTTCTTCCACTGAGCCGCCCCGAACGCCGAAGGGCCCGCACACCGCGAGGCGTGCGGGCCCTTCGGGCTCACGGTCACTTGGTCCGGACGACCACGGTGCTCATGATCTTGTCGGCGAAGGTCTGCTTCTTCTCGTCCCACAGCGGCCACAGGTAACCGATGCAGCAGAAGCCGTCCAGGATGTGGCACAGGAAGCGCACGACCGCCAGGCCGAAGCCGATGTTCTGGCCGTCGGCCTCACGCGCCAGGCGGATGCCCATCGCCTTCTTGCCCGGGGTCTGGCCGGTGGTGCCGACCCGGTACAGCAGGATCAGCCAGCCGACCAGCGCGACCAGGCCGCCCAGCATCACGAAGATGCTGCCGCTGCTCGACCCCGAGGTGGTGCAGTGGCTCAGACCGGACGAGCTGGTGGTGCAGTTGACGCTGCCGACCGCCTGCGCGGCGCCGATGCCGTACAGGATGCCCGCCGGGAGACCGACGATCAGGTAGTCGATGATGTACGCCAGCACGCGGCTGCCCCAGCCCGCGTACGGCGGGACGCCCGGGTAGCCCTGCTGCGGGTAGCCGTAGCCCTGCTGCGGAATGCCGTAGCCCGGCGCGGGGGCCTGCGGGTAGCCGTAGCCCGGGGCGGCCGGCGGCTGCTGCGGGTAGCCGTAGCCCGGCTGCTGCGGGGGCTGCTGGCCGTACGGGTTGTTGGGGTCGGGCGGGTAACTCATTTTCAATGCCTCCGGGCAGGATGCGAGTTGTGGACGGACGGCTGGAAGCCCCGTGGACGGACGGGCAGTTGACGTACCGACCGGGACGGGAGACTAGCGGATGGCCCTGACGGCGCTAAGGGGGAAGGACGAAGGAGTAGGGCGGTTCACACCGGGAGGAAGCCGTAGCGGTGCAGCTGCCAGCTCCAGGAGAGCGCCGCCGCCCCCCAGATCACCGCGTTGCGGCGGGAGTTGGGCAGCCGCCACCACCACCGGCCGGGCCCCAGCGGGGCCACCAGCAGGCCGAGCGCGACCACCACCGTCACCGGGTTCGCGGCCACCGCGCCGAGCAGGTTCCCGTGGCCTGCCTCGATGAAGACCGTGGTCGACCCGCAGCCCGGGCACGGGATCCCGGTGAACCGGCGCAACGGGCACAGCACGCCCGGGTCGTGGGCGTCGTGCAGCAGCGCCGCCGCCACCGCGACCACCGCCGCGCCCGCACCCCGGACCAGCACCCGCGACAGCCCGCCCGCGGTGGTCCCCGCCGACCTGCGCCAGCGCTCCACCGGGCCGGACTGCCGGACCGTGCTCACTTCGGGATGACGACGTACAGCACGACCACCGCCACACCGATCAACAGCGCCAAGGTGTTGATCACGATGCCGCCGATCGCCACGCCGCGACCCTGGCCGCCGAGCTGCGACGACTTGTTCAACGCGCCGATGCCCAGGCCGACCCCGACCAGCGCCAGCAGCCACCCGTAGAAACACACCGTCAGGATCGACACCACGCCGATCGCGGCCGACGCGGTCGCCAGCGTGTTCTGCGGCGGAGCCGCCGGGTACACCGGCGGGTAGGGCTGCTGCGGCGCCTGCGGGTACCCGTAGCCCTGCGGCTGCTGCGGGGCCTGCGGATAGCCGTAGTTGGGCTGCGGCGGCTGCTGCGGATAGCCGTAGCCCGGTTGCTGGGGCTGCTGGCCGTAGCCGCTCCCGTTGTACGGGTCGGGCTGCTGGTACGGATTGCTCATCTCTCGGTCCCCCGTGCTCTCCCCCGTCTGGTCCGACGGCCGGTCACCGGGCCGGCGGGCGCAGTGCTCGGGCAACATCGTTGTGCGCACCCACCTGCGATGTCCAGCCGACTGCGGCGTGGCGCGCACGAATGTGGCACAACCGCAACCCTTCGCGGGGGCGGAGGGCCGGGGTGGAGAATGGTGCCCATGACTGCCCAGATTCTCGATGGCAAGGCCACCGCGGCCGCGATCAAGTCCGAACTCGCCGTCCGCGTGGCGGCCCTCAAGGAGCGGGGCGTCGTCCCCGGCCTCGGCACCGTCCTGGTCGGCGACGACCCGGGCAGCCGGTGGTACGTCAACGGCAAGCACCGCGACTGCGCGGAGATCGGCATCGCCTCGATCCAGCGCGAACTCCCCGCCACGGCGAGCCAGGAGGACGTCGAGAACGTCGTCCGCGAGCTCAACGCCGACCCGGCCTGCACCGGCTACATCGTCCAGCTGCCGCTCCCCAAGGGCCTGGACCAGAACCGCGTCCTCGAACTCATGGACCCCGACAAGGACGCCGACGGCCTGCACCCGACCTCGCTCGGCCGGCTCGTCCTCGGCATCGACGGCCCGCTGCCCTGCACCCCGCTCGGCATCGTCGAACTGCTGCGCCGCCACGACGTCGCCATCGACGGCGCCGAGGTGGTCGTGGTCGGCCGCGGCATCACCGTCGGCCGCTCCATCGGCCTGCTGCTCACCCGCCGCAGCGAGAACGCCACCGTGACGCTCTGCCACACCGGCACCCGCGACCTCGCCGCGCACCTGCGCAACGCCGACATCGTCGTCGCCGCCGCGGGCGTCCCGCACCTGGTCAAGCCCGAGGACGTCAAGCCCGGCGCGGCCGTGCTGGACGTCGGCGTCTCCCGCAGCGAGGGCAAGATCGTCGGCGACGTGCACCCCGGCGTCGCCGAGGTCGCCGCCTGGATCTCCCCGAACCCCGGCGGCGTCGGCCCGATGACCCGCGCGATGCTCCTCAACAACATCGTCGAGGCGGCCGAGCGCCGCGCCGGCGTCTGACACCGGTGCCCGGCGTCATGAGGCGCACCCGCCGCCGCCCCGTCACCACCGAAGGCACCCTGCCGCCGGAGGGCTCCGCGGCGGCACTCGGCCGCGGCCACACCCTCCCCGTGCGGCAGTGGCCGATCACGCTGGTCCTCGCCGTCGCCGCCCTCGGGCTGCTGATCACCTGGGCCGGGAACTTCCGGCTCGGGCTGCTCGCCGTCGGCGCCGCGCCGCTGCTCGGCGCGCTGCTGCGACTCGGCCTCCCGGACGTCGGCATGCTCGCCGTCCGCAGCCGGTTCACCGACGTCACCCTGATGTTCGCGCTCGGCGGCGTGATCGTGCTGCTCACGCTGGTGGCCCAGCCCGGCCCGTGGCTGAACGTCCCGGTGCTCGACAACATCGGCCGGCTGATCGGGCACCCGGTGCACTGAGAGCACGGCGACGCACGACCAGGGGGCGCGGGGAACCGCGCGCGAACGAGGAGCGGGGGCCGGTCGGGTCGCGGTCGCGGGCAGGTCACTGTCCGCGTCGCGATCCTGCGGTTCTGCTCCTCGCTCGCGCGGTTCCCCGCGCCGCCGTTCCCGCGCCCGCCCGCTCCCGCGGCCCGTCCCCGCGCCCCTGTCCGTCCGCCCCATCGGCTTGCGATAGCCTGTCTCGGGTCTCTCGACATCGAGAGATCATCCTCGGCTCCAGCGCGCCGATGTGCCTGGGGCGCCTGGCGATCAGCTGGAGAAGGTAGATATGACTCGCACCCCCGTCAACGTCACCGTTACCGGAGCGGCCGGCCAGATCGGCTACGCGCTGCTCTTCCGCATCGCCTCCGGTCACCTGCTGGGTGCCGACGTTCCGGTGAACCTGCGCCTGCTGGAGATCCCGCAGGGCGTGAAGGCCGCCGAGGGCGTCGCCATGGAGCTCGACGACTGCGCGTTCCCGCTGCTGCGCGACATCACCATCACCGACCAGGCGAACGTGGCGTTCGACGGCGCCAACGTGGCGCTGCTGGTCGGCGCCCGTCCGCGCACCGCGGGCATGGAGCGCGGCGACCTGCTGTCCGCCAACGGCGGCATCTTCGGCCCGCAGGGCAAGGCGATCAACGCCCACGCCGCGGACGACATCAAGGTCCTGGTGGTCGGCAACCCGGCCAACACCAACGCCCTGATCGCCCAGCGCAACGCCCCGGACGTGCCGGCCGAGCGCTTCACCGCGATGACCCGCCTGGACCACAACCGCGCCGTCGCCCAGCTGGCGAAGAAGGCCGGCGTGACGGTCGAGGACGTCAAGAAGGTCACCATCTGGGGCAACCACTCGGCCACCCAGTACCCGGACCTGTTCCACGCGGAGATCTCCGGCAAGGCCGCGTTCGACGCCGTCGGCGCCGACCAGGCCTGGGTCGAGGACTTCTTCATCCCGAAGGTCGCCAAGCGCGGCGCCGAGATCATCGAGGTCCGCGGCGCGTCCTCGGCCGCCTCGGCCGCCAACGCCGCCATCGACCACGTGTACACCTGGGTCAACGGCACCCCGGCCGGCGACTGGACCTCGATGGGCATCGTCTCCGACGGCTCGTACGGCGTGCCGGAGGGCCTGATCTCCTCGTTCCCGGTCACCACCAAGGACGGCAAGTTCGAGATCGTCCAGGGCCTGGAGCTCTCCGAGTTCGACCGCAAGCGCATCGACGCCTCGGTCAAGGAGCTCGCCGAGGAGCGCGACGCGGTGCAGGAGCTCGGCCTCATCTGAGCGCCGCCCCACCACGTGTGAAGGAACGGCCGGGCGCCCACGGGGCGCCCGGCCGTTCTCCTACACTCGGGCCGTGAGCGAAACCCTGCAGGACGCCGCGCTCGTCCTGGTGTTCATCATGCTGGGCGGGCTGTTCAACGTCGCCGAGATCGCGCTGATCTCGCTGCGCGAGGGGCAGATCCGCACCCTGGAGGCGGCCGGTTCGCGCCGGGCCGCCCGGGCCGCGCACCTGGCGGCGGACCCGAACCGGTTCCTGGCCGCCGTGCAGGTCGGGGTGACGTGCATGGGCTTCCTGTCGGCCGCGTTCGGCGCCGACACGCTGGCCGGGAAGCTCGCCCCGGTGTTCGTCCGGGCAGGCCTGTCGGACGGGGTCGCGGACGCCGTCGCGCTGGTCGGCCTGACCCTGGTGATCTCCTACGCGTCCCTGGTGCTGGGCGAGCTGACGCCCAAGCGGATCGGCCTGCAGCGGGCCGAGTCGATCGCGCTGCTGGCCGCGCCGGTGGTCGACGTGATGTCGGTGGTGCTGCGGCCGGCGATCTGGCTGCTGGGCCGCTCCACCAACCTGATGGTGCGTCTGCTGGGCGGCGACCCGACCGCCGGGCGCGGCGTGATGAGCCCCGAGGAGCTCCGCGGCCTGGTCGCCGCCAACACCGAACTCGGCCCGGACGAACGCGAGTTGATCAACGAGGTGTTCGCGGCGGGGGAGCGGCAGCTGCGCGAGGTGATGGTGCCGCGCACCGAGGTGACGTTCCTGGACGGCGACCGGCTGGTGCGCGAGGTCCGCGCCGAGACCGACTCGTCCCCGCACTCCCGCTACCCGGTGGTGGAGGGCTCGTACGACGCCGTCACCGGCTTCGTGCACGTCCGCGACCTGTACGGGGTGCGCGGCGAGGAGGCGGCCCGGGTCCGCGACCTGGCCCGGCCGGTCAAGCTGCTGCCCGCCACCAAGCGGGTGCTGGAGGCGATGAGCGAGATGCGCCGCGAGGGCCACCACCTGGCCATCGTGGTCGACGAGTACGGCGGCACCGCGGGCATCGTCACCCTGGAGGACCTGGTCGAGGAGGTGATCGGCGAGATCCGCGACGAGTACGACGCGCAGGACACCACCGCGACCCGCCGGCTGGCCGGCGGCGGCATGGAGCTCGACGGCCTGCTCAACCTCGCCGACTTCGCCCAGGAGACCGGCTTCACGCTGCCCGAGGGCCCCTACGAGACGGTGGCCGGGTACGTGGTGCGCGAGCTGGGCCGGCTGCCGGAGAAGGGCGACCAGGTGGTCACCGGGTCCGGCGCGCGGCTCACCGTGGCCCGGCTCGACGGGCGCCGGATCGAACGGCTGCGGGTGAGCGCCGTCACACTGCCCAACCCCGGTGGGCCGGAGGTTTCCTGAGCGGGCGGGAGAACTGGAACAATGGGCGGCATGGTCAACGCAGCGGTCACCGGTCCGGTGAAGGACCGTCCCCGGGTGCTCTCCGGCATCCAGCCCACCTCAGGCTCCTTCCACCTGGGCAACTACCTCGGCGCGGTGCGCCAGTGGGTCGATCTGCAGGAGGCCAACGACGCCTTCTACATGGTCGTCGACCTGCACGCGATCACCGTCCCGCAGGACCCGGCGACGCTGCGGCAGAACACCCGGATCTCCGCCGCGCAGCTGCTCGGCGCCGGCCTCGACCCGGAGCGCTGCACGCTGTTCGTGCAGTCGCACGTGCCCGAGCACGCCCAGCTGGCCTGGGTGATGAACTGCCTCACCGGCTTCGGCGAGGCCTCCCGGATGACGCAGTTCAAGGACAAGTCCCTCAAGCACGGCGCCGACCGCACCACCGTCGGCCTGTTCACCTACCCGGTGCTGATGGTCGCCGACGTCCTGCTGTACCAGACCCAGACCGTCCCGGTCGGCGAGGACCAGCGCCAGCACCTGGAGCTGACCCGCGACCTCGCGGAGCGGTTCAACACCCGCTACGGGAAGACGTTCACCGTCCCCGAGCCGTACATCCTGAAGGCCACCGCCAAGATCCAGGACCTGCAGGACCCGACCGCGAAGATGAGCAAGTCCGCGGCCAGCGACAAGGGCCTGATCAACCTGCTCGACGCGCCGAAGGCCAGCGCCAAGAAGTTCAAGAGCGCCGTCACCGACACCGACACCGTCGTCACGTACGACGAGGCGAACAAGCCCGGCGTCTCCAACCTGCTGCAGATCCACTCCGCGCTCAGCGGGATGAGCATCGACCAGCTGGTCGCGCACTTCGAGGGCAAGATGTACGGCGCCCTGAAGACCGAGCTGGCCGAGCTGTTCACCGACTGGGTCGCCCCGTTCCAGACCCGCGTCCAGGGCTACCTGGACGACCCGGCCGAGCTCGACCGGGTGCTGGCCCTCGGCGCCGACAAGGCCCGTGCGGTGGCGTCCGAGACGCTCGACCAGGTGTACGACCGCGTCGGCTTCCTGGCGCCGAAGCGCTGATGCCGACGGCTGCCGCCCCCGACGGTGACGGTCTCGACGAGGCCGTCACCATCGGCGTGTCCATACACGTCCCGGAACCGTACGGCAGCCAGGTGCAGGACGCCCGGGCCGGCCACGGCGACCCGCAGGCCCGGTCGATACCCACCCACGTCACCCTGCTGCCGCCCACCGCGACCAGCACCGCCCTGCTGCCCGGGATCGAGGAGCACCTGCGGGCGGTGGCCGCCGCGCAGCGCCCGTTCCGGATGCTGCTGCAGGGCAGCGGCACGTTCCGGCCGGTCTCGCCGGTGGTGTTCGTCCGGGTCGAGGAGGGCGCGCAGGAGTGCCGCGAGCTGGAGGCGGAGGTCCGCTCCGGCCCGCTGGCCCGCGAGCTCGCCTTCCCCTACCACCCGCACGTCACCGTCGCCCACGGGCTGCCCGACGCCGTCCTCGACCGGGCGCAGGAGCAGTCCCGCGGATTCCGCGCCGTTTTCGAGGTCACCGAGTTCGTGCTGTCGATGTTCGGCGCGGACGGCGTGTGGCGGCCCTGGCGCAGTTACGCCTTCGGCCGAGGCTGAGCGTTCCACCTGGGGATTCCCGGAGTTGTCTGGGAGTCCTTTGCCATTTCTTCACCCTGCCTTTCGTCGTTGTTACTTTCGAAACGGATCATCGACGCGGCGGGAGAACGATGTGAGCAGGCGGTCGGTGCTCAGGCCGGCACGGCGCATGGCGGGCCGGATGCTCCGCTCGCTGGGCGTGCTGCCCGCGCCCCCGCCGCCGCCCGCCCCGGCCCCGCCGCCGCCGGACCCGCAGCGGGTCCGCGAGGACGAACTGCTCGCCGCCGACCGCCGCCTGGTGCGCCACCGCGGCCGGCTGGCCGAGCTCCGCGACGACCTGCTCGCCCCGCAGGCCCGCGAGGCCAACCTGACCGCCGCCGCCGGCGCGCTGGACGCCGCCGGCGTGCCCTACCTGCTGATCCCCGACCGCGGCCCGCGCCACCGGCTGGCCGTGCCCCCCGGGCAGCGGGAGCGGGCCCTGGCCGCCGTCGCCGACGCCTTCCCCGGCGCCGCCGTGTACGCCGCCCTGCTCGGCCACGGCAGCGTGCACCGCACCGTGCTCGCCGAGGACCTGCCGGCCGCCGTCGCCGCGCACGAACTGCCGCCGCCCGCGCCCGAGGCGCCGCAGGACGCCGCCGAGCCCGTCGAGCCGCCGGACCCGCCCGAGCGGGTCAAGGGCGTGCGGCTGTACCGGCCGGTGGTGACCGCCACCCGCACCCTCCACTACGGCCAGGACCACGGCTGCGACCTGGAGTTCTGGGACGCCGACGGGACGGCCGACGGCGCGGTCGCGTCGATCGACGCCACCCCGTTCGGCTGGTGGCTGCCCTCACTGGAGGCGGCCGGCACCGTCCGGGTCGGCGCCCGCGACTACCCGGTCGCCGAGCCGTTCCTGCACGCCCTGCCGGAGGACGTCCGCTTCCCGGTGGACGCCGTGATCACCTGGGTCGACGACAGCGACCCCGCCTGGCGCGAGCGCCGCGACGCCGCCCGCGCCCGGCTGTTCGGCGACCGCGCGCCGGACGGCGACCCCGGGCACGACGACGCCGACCACCGCTACCGCGACCGCGACGAACTGCGCCACTGCCTGCGCTCGATCGCCATGTACGCGCCCTGGATCCGGCGGATCTTCCTGGTCACCGACGACCAGACGCCGGCCTGGCTGGACCCGTCCGTGCCCGGCCTGACCCTGGTGTCGCACCGCCGGCTGCTGCCCGGCGGGCCGGTGTTCAACTCGCACGCCATCGAGACCGGGCTGCACCGGATCCCCGGCCTGGCCGAGCACTTCCTGTACTTCAACGACGACATGTTCCTCGGCGGGCCGGTCGCCCCCGAGGACTTCTTCCTCGGCAACGGGCTGCCCCGGGTGTTCCGGGACACCCGGATCGTCCCGCCGTCCGCCGGCGCCGGGTCCGCCGACGTGTACACCGCCGTCCAGCAGAACACCCGCCGGGCCCTCGAACGCGACCACGGCCGGGCCTTCACCCGGGTGCTCGCGCACGTCCCGTACGCGCTGCGGCGCACCCTGCTGGAGGACGCCGAACGGCGCTGGCGCACCGAGACCGAGGCCACCGGCCGCTCCGTCTTCCGGTCCGCGACGGACATCGCGCCCGTCACCCTGGCGCTGTACCACGCGCAGCTGCGCGGCGCCGCGGTCGACGGGGCCATCGCCCACGCCTACCTGGCGGTGGACCGGGCCGAGGACCGGGCCCGGCTGGTCCGGCTGCTGGAGGACCGCGACCTCAAGGTGTTCTGCCTGGCCGACGGCGCCGGCGACGGCAGCCCCGCGGACGAGCAGGACCGGGCGATGGCCGAGTTCCTGGCCGCGTACTTCCCCGTCCCCGGCCCCTACGAGCGCCCGGCCGCCCGCACCCCGGGCGGGCGGCCCGCGGTGGCGCTCCCGGTCCAGCGCGGCGCGGAGGTCGCCTGACGCGGCCGCGCGGAATTCCGCCGGCGCACGGAAAAGCCGGTTCCCACCCTCTCCGGAAGGGGGTGGGAACCGGCTTCTGTCCGTGTGCGATGCGTTTTCGCTATGCGCCCTCGGCGAGCAGCGCGTCCACCACCCGGGCGGCGGCGCCGCCGTCGTCCAGGTCGCAGTACGCCTCGCGGAACGCCTCGTACTTGTCGGCGTACTCGGCGGTCACCCGCGGCAGGTCGCCGAGCGCGGCGACCACCTCGGCGGAGGTGGACAGCAGCGGGCCGGGGGCCGAGGCCTCCAGGTCCAGGCTGAAACCGCGCAGGTTGTCGCGGTAGTGCGCCAGGTCGTAGGTGAAGAACAGCACCGGCCGGCCGGTGTTCATGAAGTCGAACACGGCGGCGGAGTAGTCCGTCACCAGCACGTCGGCGATCAGCAGCAGCTCCGCCATGTCCGGGTAGGTGCTGACGTCCCAGACGTAGCCGTTGCCGGCCTCCGGGAGCTGCCCGCGGACCACCTCGTGGCCGCGCACCAGCAGCACCTGGTCGTCGCCGAGCGCGGCCCGGGCCGCCGCCAGGTCGAGCTGCAGGTTCAGCTGGTAGCCGCCCTCGGGCAGCCGCCGGTCCTCGCGGAAGGTCGGCGCGTACAGCACCACCTGCTTGCCCTCGGGCAGGCCGAGCCGCTCGCGGACCCGCTCGGCGGTCTTCTCCCGGTCGGGCGCGAACAGCAGGTCGTTGCGCGGGTAGCCGCTCTCCAGCAGCTTCCCCCGGTAGTCGAAGGCGCGGCGCAGCACCGGCGCGGCCCAGCGGCTGCCCGCCACCAGCAGGCTCCACTGCGGCACCTCCTCCTTGAGGTGCTCCAGGTAGCCGGCGTCGGTGAACCAGACCTTCTCGAAGTCGGTGCCGATCCGCTTCAGCGGGGTGCCCTGCCAGGTCTGCAGGACCACCTGGCCCTGGCGGCGGCGGAAGTACGTCGGCAGGTGGGTGGAGGTGACGATGTACTTGGCCGTCGCCAGCGCCTCGAACCACTCGGGGGAGCGGTGCCGGACGCACTCGGCGGTCTGCGGCAGCTCGGCCTGCAGGTCGACGGAGGTCCACAGGTGGCGCAGCGGCTCGCCGCGGCGGACCAGCTCCTCGTGCACGGCCCGCGGCGAGTCGGCGTACAGGCCGCCGTCCGCGGCCCACCAGTCCTCGCGGACGGTGTGGTACAGCACCGTGTCGGTGAGCGGGCGCCGCTGCAGCTCGGCGAACGAGCGGCGCAGCTGCCGCTGCCGGTAGCCGCTGCGCTCGGCCGGGGTGAGCGGGTCGTGCGACTCCAGCGACAGGCTGTCGAACAGGCGGCGCTCCAGGGCGATCCGCTTGCCGCGGGCCTCGACCTCCAGCGGCAGCGTGTCGAACGTGGACGCGGCGAGCACCGCGGTCGGCCACTTGCTGTCGGCGGCGGCGCCGACCGGGCGGAACTGCACCGTCCAGGTGCCCTTGTGCAGCGGGACCCGGCCGGCGAAGGACGCGGTCGGCACGGCGGGCAGCGCGGCCCGGAACCTGCCGTCGGCGATCTCCACCGGGTAGGCGTGCTCCTCGCGGCGCTTGACGTGGTGGATCACCAGCTCGTAGCGGTGGGTGCCGGGCAGCGGGAAGGAGCCGCTGAGCACGAAGCCCTCGCCGTCCTTGGCCCGGGTGACCTCCTCGACGACGGGCTGCAGCACCTGGTCGCACAGCTGCAGGTAGCCGCTGGGGGAGGGCTTGGCGAACAGCGCGCGGGTGCCGCCGGCCAGCGGCAGGTGCAGCTCGACGGGCGCGGTGCGGTCGTCGAGGACGACCGGCAGTCCGGTGCCGTCGGTGAGCTTGAGCTCCAGGTCCCAGCGGTCCCGGGTGCGCTTCTCGGCGGCGGGGTCGAGGGCGTTCCAGGCCTCCCGGACGGCGGTCAGCTCGGCGACCGGGACCTGCGCGGTGAACGGGACGTCGCGGCCGACCGGGACGCCCAGCTCCAGCGCCGCGAACACGTCGCGCTCGGACTCGGCGTGCTTGAGCCGCAGTTCCGCGCCGGCCAGGTCGGCGCCGGAGCGGACCAGGCCGCGCAGCTCGACGGTGCCGCCCTGCGCGGTCACCGACACGGCGCGGGCCCGGACCCGCTCCACCCGCAGCAGCAGGTGGTTGTCGCGCTGCCAGGGCACGATCCGGACGTCGTCCTCGACCCACTGGGAGGGCGGGTACTCGGCGCGGTCGTGCCAGCCGACCGACACCCGGCCCTTGTAGATGCCGCCCTTGCCGGCGCCGGCCACCAGCACCCGCCAGGAGCCGTCCTTCCACTCGCCGCGGTGCTTGAACCGCTGCGGGTCGATGGCGGCGGAGAAGCCCGCCCAGTCGCAGCTGTACAGGTCGTGCGGGGAGCTGGCGGTGGCCTCCGGGCTGAACTCCGCCTTGGTCTGCACGGCCACCACGCGACGGCCCTTGGCCTCGCGCAGGATCAGCGCCTTGACCATGTCGTGCTTGTTCTCGGCGCCCAGGTGCTCCGGGAAGGCGTGCCCGGTCAGGAGCAGCTTGCCGTTCGCCCAGCGGGCCTCGTGCACCCGGGAGCGCATCACCAGGGCGTTGTTCAGCCGCAGCACGTCCGCGGGGACGCTCTTGCGGCCGCCGCGCAGGAACGGGTAGTCGGCGTACGGGCGGAGCAGGCCGCGGGCCGGGGCGGCGCCGTTGCTGTCCTTCTCGAAGCGCAGCTGCTCGATCAGCTCGTCCAGGCGGCCCTGCAGGGTCAGGTGGTACTTCAGGCGCAGCGGGGCGCGCAGCTTGCGGACCTGCTCCGGGCCGATCGCGCGGAGCAGCCGGCCGGCCGACTCCAGGTAGGCGGCGTTGTACTCCGGGTCGCCCTCCAGCACCGACCCGAAGAACATCGGGATCTCCTCGACGAGGTTGTTCTCGTCGTAGGACTGCAGGTACTTGCGGAACTTCGGGTCGCTCTGCTTGCCCAGCCACTCGCGGACCAGCTCCATCGACTTGACCCGGTCGATGACGCCCTTGGGGTTGGTCTTCATCTGGGTGATCGACATCTCGCCGACCTCCCGCTCGCGCCAGTGGTAGATCGGCTCGGCGAGCACGTCGACCCGGCGGGCCAGGTAGTGGTGCGGCACGGAGACCGGGGCGTCCTCGTACAGGATGCCCTCGGGGTAGAGCACGCCCGCCCGGTCGAAGAACGCGCGGCGGTACACCTTGTTCCACGCGGTGCGGTCGGTGACCAGCGCCGGGATCTCGGTGATGTGGGTGCGCAGCCGGGTCTCCGCGAACGGCTTGCGGTGGCCGCCCGACTGGTAGTGGCCGACGGCGCGGAAGCGCAGCACGTTGCCGGTGCAGAAGTCCGAGCCGGTCTCCTCCAGCGTGCTGATCATCAGCTCGTAGGCGGACGGCGGCATGGTGTCGTCGCTGTCGACGAACGCGAGGAACTCGGTGCCCTCGGAGATGTGCCGGTACCCGGTGTTGCGGGCCGCCCCCAGACCCTTGTTCACCTGCTGGACCAGACGGAAACGGGAGTCCTTCGCGGCGTACGCCTCCGCGATGGAGGCGCTGGAGTCCTTCGAGCCGTCGTCGACCATGACGCACTCGAAGTCGTCGAAGGTCTGGGCGGCGATCGAGTCCAGGCACTCCTCGAGGTAACGCTCGACGTTGTAGATCGGGACGACGACGGACAGACGGGGGGCCATCGGGAGCGCAGAGCCTTTCCTCAGGGAGTGCGGCCGGGTGGGCCCGGCCAAATGCGGAAAAGCCGGACCGGCACCGGCCGCGATCCTACCTCTCCGGGCTTGCTAGTCTGCGCCTGGCCAGGCCAGGTCAGGAGAGTGAGAGATGCCGCGGTTCAGCGTGATCGTGCCCGTCCACGCCGTCGAGGAGTACCTCCCGGCCTGTCTGGAATCGGTCCTGCACCAGACCTTCACCGATTTCGAGCTGATCGCGGTCGACGACCGCTCGCCCGACGGCTGCGGCGCCCTCCTCGACGAGGCCGCCGCCCGGGACGACCGGGTCACCGTCCGCCACCTGGAGCAGAACGTCGGCCTGGGCCTGGCCCGCAACGCCGGCCTGGAGCTCGCCACCGGCGACTACCTGCTGTTCCTCGACAGCGACGACACCCTCACCCCCGACCTGCTGGCCGCCGTCGACGCCCGCCTGCGTGCCACCGGCGACCCCGACCTGCTGGTGTACGACTACGCCCGCAGCTACTGGGACGGCCGGGTGGTGCGCTCCGCGTCCGCCCCCGTGTTCGGCCGGCCCGGCGCCGACACCTTCACCCTCGACGAGCGCCGCGACCTGCTCGACCTGCTCCAGGTGGTGTGGAACAAGGCCTACCGCCGCGAGTTCGTCCAGCAGCAGGGCCTGACCTTCCCGCCCGGGTACTACGAGGACACCCCGTGGACCTACCCGGCGCTGCTCGCCGCCGGGTCCATCACCCTGCTCGACCAGGTCGGCGTCCACTACCGGCAGCGCCGCGAGGGCGGCAACATCCTCGCCACCGCCTCCCGCAAGCACTTCGACGTCTTCGAGCAGTACGACCGGGTGTTCGCCTTCCTCGACGCCCGCCCCGACCTGGACCGCTGGCGGCCCGTCATCTACCGGATGATGCTCGGCCACCTCGTCACCGTGGTCACCAAGCCCGGACGCGTCCCGGCCGCCGACCGCCGCGAGTTCTTCCGCCGCGCCGCCGAGCACTGCTCCCGCCACCGCCCGGCCGGTATACAGCGGAGGTGGACTTCCTCACCAAGCTGCCCGTGATCGGCCCGGTGGTCGCCCGGGTGCTGCGCAGCCGCCCGTACCTGGTGTACCGGCTGTTCGCCGACGTGCAGGGCAACCGGCTGGCCGGGGCGGTCACCTTCTTCGGCTTCCTGGCGCTGTTCCCGCTGCTCACCGTGGCCCTGGCGATCGCACTCGCCACCCTCTCCGACTCCCGGGTGCACCAGCTCCAGGACAGGATCGCCGAACAGCTGCCCGGCCTGTCGGACTCGCTCGACCTGAACGCGATGGTCGCGAACGCCGGCACCGTCGGCCTGGTCTCCGGCGCGCTGCTGCTGATCTCCGGCCTCGGCTGGGTGGACACCATGCGCGGCGCCGTGCGCACCGTGTGGCGGCTGCCCGACGAGGGCGGCAACCCGGTCCTGGTGAAGGCCCGGGACTGCCTGGTGCTGCTCGGCCTCGGCGTGGTCTGCCTGGCCTCGCTCGCCGCGTCCGCGCTCGCCACCACCCTCGCGCACCGGATCGCCGACCGGCTCGGCCTCGACGGCGGCATCGGCCGCTGGCTGCTGTCCGCGCTCGGCTTCCTGATCGCGGTCGGCGCCGGCCTGCTGCTGTTCGCCTACCTGCTCGGCCCGTTCCCGCGGATCCGCGGCCAGCGCCGCCGGGCCCTGCTGCAGGGGGCGCTGATCGGCGCGGTCGGCTTCGAGGTGCTCAAGCTGGCGCTCTCCTCCTACCTGGGCTCGGTCGCCGGCCGCAGCCTGTACGGGGCGTTCGGCGTGCCGGTGGCCCTGCTGCTGTGGATCGACTTCGTCTCCCGGCTGCTGATGTACTGCGCCGCCTGGACCGCCCTGGCCGACCCCGAGGCCGCCCGGGCGCGGGCCGTCCGGCAGGCCGAGGACGCCCTCGCGAAGGCGAACGAAACGCCGAACCCGCCGGAAGGACGCCAGCCGGACAACGGAGCGTGATCCCGGTCACACTCTGCTGAGCCCGTGCACCGGGCCGACCGTACCGCCGGGGCGCCCCGCACCCCGGCCAGCTCCTCTGGAGGCCGCGTGTCCGTCACCGACACCACCGCCGCACCGGCCGTGCCCGCCACCCCGGCCGACGTCCCCGGCTGGTTCTTCCGCGCCGACCGCGAGGCGTTCGGCTGGCTGCTCGCCCGGCAGAGCGCCGCCCGCGTCACCGGCGACCTGCTGGAGATGGGCGCCTACCTGGGCCGCTCCGCCATCCTGCTCGGCGAGCACCTGCGCCCCGGCGAGACCTTCACCGTCTGCGACCTGTTCGACCTGGACGCGCCCGACGACGACAACTCCGCCGAGATGTCGATGTCCTACCGCTCCACCCTCACCCGGCGCGCCTTCGAGACCAACTACCTCGCCTTCCACGCCGAACTCCCGGTGATCGTGCAGGGCCCCACCTCGGTGCTGGCCGGCGGCCGGATCCCCGCCGACAGCTGCCGCTTCGTCCACGTCGACGCCTCCCACCTGTACGAGCACGTCGCCGGCGACATCCTGGTGGCCCGCGACGCCCTCGCCGGGAACGGCGTGATCGCCCTCGACGACTACCGCGCCCCGCACACCCCCGGCGTGGCCGCCGCCGTCTGGGAGGCCGTGTTCACCCTCGGACTGAAACCGGTGCTGCTCACCCCCGAGAAGTTCTACGGCACCTGGGGCGACCCCGACGCCGTCCGCGCCGACCTGCTCGCCCGGGACTGGCGCGCCGAAGGCTTCCGGCTCGACGAGGAGCACTTCGCCGGACAGCGCTGCCACCGCCTCGCCTGGGACGACCCCGACGGCCGCGGCGAGAACGGGGGCCGCCCCCGCCCCCGCCGCTCGCTCACCCGCCGGGTCCTCCTCGACGTCCTGCCCCCCGTCGCCACCCGGGCGGTCCGCCGCGCCCTGCAGGCCGGCCGCACACGGCGGCGCTAGCGCCGCGGCCCCGGGTTCCTCGGGTGGCGGGGCGGGCCGGGCGGGCGGCCGGGGAGGCGGGCGTCCCGCAGCGCCCGGAGGCGCAGCGCGCGCAGCCGCAGCAGGCCGGCCGCCGCCACGGCCGCGCACAGGCCGACCGCCGACCAGGTCGCCGCGCCCGGCCCGTCCGCCGCGGCGTGCCCGGCCTGCACGGCGTCCGGCCGGGCGGCGGCCCGGTCGGGGGGCTGCTGCGCGGGCGGGGCGGTCGGCGGTTCGGCGGCGGGCGGCGCGGAAGGGGCGTCGGTGACCGGCCGGGCCGGGGCCTCGGTGGCCTCGGCGGGCGGCGCCTGGTCGTCGGCGAGCACGCCGACCGCGGTGACCTTGCCGACCGCGGCGAAGCCCCAGTCGAGCAGCGAGGCCGCCTCGTCGTACACCTTCGGGCTGCTCGTCGGGTGCATCACCGTCACCAGCAGGGTGTGCCCGTCGCGTTCGGCCGCGCCGGTGTACGTCGCGCCCGCGTTGGTGGTGTAGCCGTTCTTCACGCCGATCAGGCCCGGGTACTTGCCGAGCAGCCGGTCGGTGTTGGCGATGCCGAAGCTGCCGCGCTGCCCGGTCTTCTTGTCCACCGCGCCGGGGAACTGCGCCGAGCGGGTCGCGCAGTACCCGCGGAACTCCGGCATCCGCAGGCCGGCCCGGGCGAACAGCGTCAGGTCGTACGCCGAGGTGACCTGCCCGTCCATGTCGTAGCCGTCCGGGGTGACCACGTGGGTGTCGCGGGCCTGCAGCTGGTCCGCGCGGGCCTGCATGTCGGCGACGGTCTTCGCCACCCCGCCGTTCATGTGCGCGAGCACGTGCACGGCGTCGTTGCCGGACGACAGGAACACCCCGCGCCACAGGTCCTCGACCTTGTAGTCCAGGTCCTCCTTGATGCCGACCAGGCTGCTGCCCGCGCCCATCCCCTGGAGTTCCGCCCAGGTCACCCGGTGCACCTCGTCGGCCTTGAACCGGGGCAGCACGGTGTCGGCGAACAGCATCTTCAGGGTCGAAGCGGGCGGCAGCTGCGCGTGGGCGTTGAACGCGGCGAGCACCTCGCCGCTGGTCGCGTCCGCCACCATCCAGGACTTGCCGGTCAGGCTGCCCGGCAGCGGCGGCGCGCCGGGCCCCGGCGCGACCTGCACGCCCGCCGCGCCCAGCCGGTCGCCGCCCACCACGGCGGGCGGCGGGGCGTCACCGGTCGCGGCGCTCGCGGTCACCGGGCCCGTCACGAGCAGCACCAGGGCGGCAGCGGACGAACCGTGGACGATCCGGCGGATTATCTGCATTCCGGGAAACTAACCCGCACCCCCCGGCCGACCGCCGTCCCGCCGCCGGAGCCGCCGCCCGTCGCCACGAACGAGTACCGGCGGTTGCTCCGAACGGCGGGCGCGCATACTGGACGGGCCACCCGCCTGCCGCGAAGGACCCCGTCATGAAGCTCAGCCGCCCGGTCTCCTGGTTCCTCACCGCCTTCGGCGCCTGGTCGGTCATGATCTGGACGACCTTCGCGAAGAACCTCTGGAAGGACTCCGGCGGCCAGGCCTTCGTCAACGGCGACCACTCCCAGCCGACCGCCTTCTTCTGGGTCCACCTGCTGCTCGCCGTCACCTCCCTGCTGCTCGGCCTCGGCATCGGCTGGATCGGCGTCCGCGGCCTGCGCGCCCTGCGCCGGGCGGCCGCCGCCCAGTAGCCGCCCGGGCTGCGGAGATTCTGCTTGCGCGCAGGTCACGCCGGGTGTCAGGATGCCCGGCCGGGCAGGTGACCGACCTGCCCGGGCAACGCTTCCTGGGGGGAACTCCCGATGTCCCGCGCCACCTCTCCGCGGCTGCTCGCCGCCTGCGCCACCGCGGCCCTCGCCGCCGGCCTGTTCGCCGCGCCCGCCGCACAGGCGGTTCCCGGCCACGCCGTCACCGGCCCGACCGTCCGGTCGACGCCGAGCCTGGCCGGTGACGGCTGCGACGCCACCGGCACGCCCGGCTGGCTGACCACCGCCTCCCCGGTCCTCACCGCGCACACCACCGCGCCCTCCGCCCGCTTCAAGGTGTGGGACGCCGCCGGCACCAAGGTGTTCGACGACACCGCCGCCACCGCCGCCGACGGCACCGTCCAGGTCACCGTCCCCGGCCTGGCCGACGGCGCCGGCTACACCTGGCAGGTCTGGCCGGACTTCCAGCCCGGCTCCGGCGCGCCCACCGAGACCTGCCGGTTCGGCGTCGACACCGCCGCGCCCGCCGGCCCCGCCGTGGCCTCCACGGACTTCCCGGAGGCCGGCGGCGGCAAGTACGCCGGCCAGAACGGCGTCTTCACCTTCTCCGCGACGGACGCGTCCTCCGGCGTGGTCTGCTTCCGCTACGTGCTCGACAACACCCCGGGCGTGGGCGGCTGCGCCCCCGGCCAGGGCGTCGTGGAGGCCGCCGCCGACGGCACCGCGAGCGTCACCCTCAAGCCCGCCGCGTGGGGCAGCCACACCCTCACCGTGCAGGCGGTCGACCGGGCGGGCAACGCCGGCGGGCCGGTCTCCTACACCTTCTACGCCCCGTCGAACCCGAACCCGCCGAAGGCCCTCGGCGACGTCGACAACGACGGCGTCCCCGACATCCTGCTGCCCGACTCGCAGGGCAACCTGCTGGTGATCGGCGGCGGCACCGGCAGCACCGCCCCGACCACCGTCGTCCCGGCCGCGCAGGCGCCGATCGGCGGCAGCTGGAGCGGCCTCCAGGTGGTCCACAAGGGCTGGAGCGGCGGCGGTGCGCCCGCCGACACCGTGTACGTCCGCGACGCCGCCCCCGGCAACTCCGGCTACCTCTACCAGTACGTCAACCAGGGCGGGCTGCCGCTCGGCACCCGGTCGCCGTCGCTGGTCGGCCACGCCACCTCGTGCGTCGACGCCGCCAAGCTCGCCGTCGCCTGCCCGGCCGACCACAGCACCAGCTACAAGGACGTCCAGCAGCTGGTGGCGTTCGGCTCCGTGGAGGCCGCCAACCCGAACGGCATCACCCTGCTGGACGTCGAGCAGGGCAACCTGTGGCTGCAGCGCGACCCGTCGCGGTTCGGCAAGTCCACCCAGCTCACCACCGCCGGCCTGTGGAACGGCTACGACCTGGTCGCCCCCGGCCCCGACGCCGACGGCAACCTGGCGCTGTGGTCCCGCGAGCAGGCCACCGGCACCCTGCGGGCGCACGCCGTGCCGAAGCTCGCCGACGGCAGCTACGACTACTCCGGCCTCGCCGACCCGGCGAACGGCACCGTCATCGGCAGCTTCCCGGTGGCCGACTACCCGACCCTGGGCAGCTCCGGCGACCTGGACGGCGACGGGCAGGCCGACCTGTACGCCGTCACCGCCGGCCGGCACCTGGTGACGTTCAAGGGCGTCGCGAACCCGAAGGACCTGGGCGCGCTGGCCTGATCCGACGTCAGGGGGCCCGTTCCGGCCACGGCCGGGGCGGGCCCCCTGGAACGTCCGCGTCCTGGCCTCTGGAGGTGGCCGAATCCTGCTGCTAGCCTGCCCGGCACGACTTCCGGGCGGATGGCGGCGAGGGGCCGGCGGCCGGGCCGGGGAGCAGGGGATGTGGGAGGCTCCGCGATGAGCACCAGCACCACCCTCGGCGACACCCGCCCCGAGTGGGCGCAGCGCCAGGAACGCGAACGGCGGCACCGCCGCGCCAAGTCCCGGCTGCGGCTGCCGTTCGCGGCGGCCGCGGCCTGCCAGGCGGTCCTGCTGCTGTGGTGGGCCGCCGGGTACCCGGCGTTCACCGGGGGCGGACCGACCGGCGCACCGCTGTACGACGCCGCCGTGCGCGCCCTGCACCCGGGCGCGGTGACGCTGGCCCAGACCGTGGCGGTGGCGTTCGCACTCGGGTACCTGGTGGCCGCGCTGGCCCGGTTCGGGGTGCGCGGCCGCTGGTCGGGCCCGGTCGCCCTCGCGCTGGCCGCGCTGCCGCCGACCGGCAGCCTGGTGGTCTCGCTCAGCCCCGAAGTGCCGTTCACCGCAGGCGCGTTGCTGCTCACCGCGGCCGGCCTGCGGCTGCTCGCCCGGCGCGCCGGAGGCACGCTGCAGCGGGGCGGCCCGGCGCAGCGGCTGGACCTGGCGGTGCTGTTCGGGGCCGTCGCGCTGCTCGCCCTGACCGGCACCCGGGGCGCGGGCGCCGCGCTGGTCGCCGCCCTGGTCCTGGTGGCGGCGCTGCCCCGGGTGCGGGTCCGGCTCGCGCTGCTCACCGCCCTCGCGCTGGCCGTGCCGATCGCGCTGGCGCTGCTCGGCCACCCGGCGGCCCGCACCGGCGACCTGCACACCCTGCGCGCCGCCGACCTGGCGCTCGCCCGGCACCGCGACCCCGGCGGCGCGGCGCCGGCGGCCGTCGCGCCGCCCGCCGCCTGGGACGCGGCCGGCGCGGACTGCTCGTCGACCGCCGCCCTCACCGACCGCTGGGACGCCGCGGCCGCCCGCCGCGACCAGGACGGACTCGCCACCGCCTGGCGGCAGTTGCTGCGCGACCACCCGGACCGGGTGCTGGACGCCCGGCTCTGCCGGGGCCGCCTCGCCTGGTCGGTGTGGGCGGCCGCCGACGGCCCGCACGCGGCCACCGAGGTGCCGGAGGCGTCCCCGTCCTCGCCCGGCCTGCTGCGGCCGCTGCACTCCGCCGCCGCGTGGAGCCGCACCCTGCTGCGCGCCCCGCAGCTGGACTGGCTGCTGTGGCGCGGTGCCCTGTGGGCGTACCTGGGCCTGGCGGCGGCCCTGCTGTACGCCTGGCGGCACCGGCTGCCCGCGGTCGTCCCGGTGGCCGGCGCGGCCGTCCTGGGCACCCAGCTGGCGCTCACCGCCGCCGCGGCCGGCCAGGACTACCGGACGATGGCCGCGGCGCTGTTCCTCGGCCCGCTGCTGCTCACCCTGGCCACCGTCAGGAACGGCCGGGGCCCCGCCTCCTGACGACGCGGAAGGGCCCGCCCGGAGCGCACTCCGGACGGGCCCTTCGACAGCGCTGGACTAGAAGCGACGCGTGACGAGCGCGCGCTTCACCTCCTGGATCGCCTTGGTGACCTCGATGCCGCGCGGGCAGGCCTCCGAGCAGTTGAAGGTGGTGCGGCAACGCCACACGCCCTCACGGTCGTTGAGGACCTCCAGGCGCTGCTCGGCGCCCTCGTCGCGGGAGTCGAAGATGAAGCGGTGCGCGTTGACGATCGCCGCCGGGCCGAAGTACTGGCCGTCGTTCCAGAACACCGGGCACGACGAGGTGCAGGCGGCGCACAGGATGCACTTGGTGGTGTCGTCGAAGCGCTCGCGGTCGGCCTGCGACTGCAGGCGCTCGCGGGTCGGCTCGTTCCCCGAGGTGATCAGGAACGGCATGACGTCCTTGTACGCCTGGAAGAACGGGTCCATGTCCACGATCAGGTCCTTGAGGACCGCGAGGCCCTTGATGGCCTCGATCGTGATCGGCTTCTCCGGGTTGACGTCCTTGATCAGGGTCTTGCACGCCAGCCGGTTGCGGCCGTTGATCCGCATGGCGTCCGAACCGCAGATGCCGTGCGCGCAGGAGCGGCGGTACGTGAGCGTGCCGTCCTGCTCCCACTTGATCTTGTTGAGCGCGTCCAGGACGCGCTCCTTCGGGTCCATCTCCAGCTGGTAGTCCACCCACACCGGGTCCGGGTGCTCCTCCGGGTTGAACCGGCGGATCCGGAAGGTGACGCTGATCAGCTGGACGCTGCCCGCCTCGGCCGCGTCCAGCGCGGCCGAGTGCGTCTCGACGGTCGGAGTGGACATCAGTACTTACGCTCCATCGGCTGGTAGCGGGTCTGCACGACCGGCTTGTAGTCGAGGCGGATGGAGGTGGAGCCGTCCTCGGCCACCTCGCGGTACGCCATGGTGTGCTGCATGAACTTCACGTCGTCGCGGGTCGGGAAGTCCTCGCGGTAGTGACCGCCGCGGGACTCCTCGCGGGCCAGCGCGGAGACGACCAGGACCTCGGCCAGGTCGAGCAGGTTGCCCAGCTCGATGGCCTCCAGCAGGTCGGTGTTGTAGCGCGAGCCCTTGTCCTGGATCGAGACGTTCTTGAAGCGCTCCTTGAGCGCCGCGACGTCCTCGACGGCCTGCTGCAGCGTCTTGCCGGTGCGGTAGACGGACACGTTGGTGTCCATCGACTCCTGCAGCTCCTTGCGGATCTGCGCGACGGACTCGGTGCCGGTGGACTCCCGCAGGCCCTCCACCATGGCCTCGACCAGCGCGCCCGGGTTCGCCGGCAGCTCGACGAAGTCGTGCTTCTCGGCGTACTCGGCGGCGGCGATGCCCGCGCGGCGGCCGAACACGTTGATGTCCAGCAGCGAGTTGGTGCCCAGGCGGTTGGCGCCGTGCACCGACACGCACGCGACCTCGCCCGCGGCGTACAGGCCCGGGACGATGTCGGTGTTGTTGGCCAGCACCTCACCCTCGACGTTGGTCGGGATGCCGCCCATCGCGTAGTGCGCGGTGGGCTGGATCGGGATCGGGTCCGTGTAGGGCTCGATGCCGAGGTAGGTGCGGGCGAACTCGGTGATGTCCGGCAGCTTGGCGTCCAGCTGCTCCGGCGGGAGGTGCGTCAGGTCCAGGTAGACGTGGTCGCCGTCGGGGCCGCAGCCGCGGCCGGCCCGGATCTCCGAGTAGATCGCGCGGGAGCAGACGTCACGGGACGCCAGGTCCTTCATGACGGGGGCGTAGCGCTCCATGAAGCGCTCGCCGTCCTTGTTGCGCAGGATGCCGCCCTCGCCGCGGGCGCCCTCGGTGAGCAGGATGCCCATGCGCCAGATGCCCGTCGGGTGGAACTGGAAGAACTCCATGTCCTCCAGCGGCAGGCCGCGGCGCAGCGCGACGGCCTGGCCGTCACCGGTCAGGGTGTGGGCGTTCGAGGTGACCTTGAACATCTTGCCGGTGCCGCCGGAGGCGAACACCACGGCCTTGGCCTGGAAGACGTGGATCTCGCCGGTGGCGAGCTCGTAGGCCACCACGCCGGCGGTCTTGCCCTCGTTGATCAGCAGGTCGAGGACGTAGAACTCGTTGAAGAACTCCACACCGTGCTTGACGCAGTTCTGGAACAGCGTCTGCAGGATCATGTGGCCGGTGCGGTCCGCGGCGTAGCAGGACCGGCGGACCGGGGCCTCGCCGTGGTTGCGGGAGTGGCCGCCGAAGCGGCGCTGGTCGATCCGGCCCTGGTCGGTGCGGGAGAAGGGCAGGCCCATCTTCTCCAGGTCGAGGACCGCGTCGATGGCCTCCTTGCACATGATCTCGGCGGCGTCCTGGTCGACCAGGTAGTCACCGCCCTTGACCGTGTCGAAGGTGTGCCACTCCCAGTTGTCCTCCTCGACGTTGGCGAGCGCGGCACACATGCCGCCCTGCGCCGCGCCGGTGTGGGACCGGGTCGGGTAGAGCTTGGTCAGGACCGCGGTGCGGCTGCGCTGCGTCGACTCGATGGCCGCGCGCATGCCGGCGCCGCCGGCGCCGACGATGACGGTGTCGTACTGGTGAATCTGCATGGGGTCAGTCGCCTCTGGTGGCTCGTCAGATGTTCGGGTCGAAGGTGAAGATCACCAGGGTGCCGAGGACCACCGTGAAGACGGTCGCGACAGCCAGCAGGCCCTTCAGCCACAGACGAGTGGCGTCCTTCTCCGCGTAGTCGTTGATGACGGTGCGCATGCCGTTCGAGCCGTGCAGCATCGCCAGCCACAGCATCAGCAGGTCCCAGATCTGCCAGAACGGGGAGGCCCAGCGGCCCGCCACGAAGGCAAAGCTGATCTTCGAGACGCCGCCGTCCAGCATCAGGTTGATCAGCAGGTGGCCGAGGACCAGCACCACCAGGACGACACCCGACAGGCGCATGAACAGCCAGGCGAGCATCTCGAAGTTGGTGCGGGTGCGGCGCGGGGTCTTCTTCGTGCGGGCCCGGGCGGGCTCCACCACGAAGGCGTCGGCCGGGTTGCCGGTGCCCAGGCCCTGGCCCGTGTGGGCCTGCAGCGAGGGGACCACCAGGTCCTTGGTCTCAGCGGACATGCGGGATCAGCCCCCGAACCAGGTGCGAAGGGTGTGCTGCAGAACGGGGTAGAAGGCGCCGCCCATCAGGACGATCCAGATGCCGACCACGGTCCACAGCATCTGCTTCTGGTACTTCGGGCCCTTGGCCCAGAAGTCGACGGCGACGACCCGCAGGCCGTTCAGGGCGTGGAACAGGATGGCGGCCACCAGGCCGTACTCCATCAGGTTCACCAGCCACATCTTGTACGTGGCGATCACCGAGTCGTACGCCTCGGGCGACACCCGCACCAGGGCGGTGTCCAGGACATGTGCGAACAGGAAGAAGAAGATCAGGACGCCGGTGACTCGGTGAGCCACCCAGCTCCACATGCCTTCCCGGCCGCGGTACAGCGTTCCAGCCGGCACGGAAAACCCTCCGGAAGCGGTTTGGGGGCTCGGCCGGCTTTCTGTCGGTCAGCCCGGCCGGATACGGTCCACCGGCCGCGAGCATCCTATCGACGCGCCGTCCCGCGCCGCCGTCGGGGGCCCCTGGTGTGATCAATCAGGCACGCACGGCCTAATCGGAACGGGAACCCGCACCCTCCGTGAGCACGCGTGCGCGGTGCGTGTGCACCGAACGGGTGGCGAACGCCCCGGCGCCGGCGCGTTCACTCCGACGAATGAAAGCGCCGCGGGCGCGCCGGCGCCGGGTCAGCTCTTCACGGCCACCAGGTGCTCCAGCCGGGACAGCGCTATCCGGCGCAGCTCCTCGGCCGAGACGAGGCGCTCCTCGTCGGGGTCGTTGGCCAGCCGGGTGCGGATCGAGGTCAGCACCGCGTCCAGCATCTCCTCCGGGTCCACCCCTTCCAGGCAGACCACGAAGACGTGGCCGAACCGCGCCTCGTACGCGGCGTGCGCGGCCCGCAGCGCGGTGCGCGCCGCCTGGCTGCCGGGGGCGCGCATGCCGAGCAGCGGCTGCGGCATCCAGCTCTCGTCCGCCAGCGCCTCGGCGAGGTCGGCCGGGCGCAGGTCGTAACTGGCCTCGCTGGCGGCCGCGAGCAGCGACGGGATGTCGGGGTAGGGGCGGTGGGCGGTCAGGCGCAGCGCCCAGCGGTGGCTGCCGCAGCAGGCGAGCAGCGCCTCCTCGACCGCACCGGAGTCGGCTTCGTTGAACCGGTGGAGTCCCAGCAGGGACGGGTCCGTCCGCGCGTCCAGGCGCTGCGGCGGGATGTCGCTGGCCAGCGGATCCTCCTCGTGAGGGCGGGAAGGGGGGATGCTGCAGAGACAGGGAAGCGTGCGGCGGCGCCGCCGCGCGGGGCCGTTGCGGCTCGGCGGGGCAGCGCCTCCACGGTAGTTGAGGGTTCATCAGTTGTGGAGGCGGCGGGCCGATTTCATCCGATCGAGCTATCAAGTTGTGACCCGCCGCCGTTTCCGTTCCCGACCGCTCCCGGTGGAGCGCGGTTCAACCGGCCCGGTGCACCTTGTGGTTGGCGGCCTGCGCCCGGGGCCTGACCACCAGCAGGTCGATGTTCACGTGCGGCGGACGGGTCACCGCCCAGGAGATGGTGTCCGCGACGTCCTCCGAGGTCAGCGGCCGGTCGACGCCCGCGTACACCGCCTCCGCCTTCTCCCGGTCGCCGCGGAACCGGGTCAGGGCGAAGCCCTCGGACTTCACCATGCCCGGCGCGATCTCGATCACCCGCAGCGGCTCGCCCACGAGTTCGAGGCGCAGCGTCTGCGCCACCGAGTGGACGGCGTGCTTGGCCGCCACGTAGCCGCCGCCGCCCTCGTACGCGGCCAGCGCCGCCGTCGAGGAGACGATCAGCACGGTGCCGTCGCCGGTGGCGCGCAGCGCGGGCAGCAGCGCCTGGGTCAGGTGCAGCACGCCGAGCACGTTGACCTCGTACATGGTGCGCCAGTCCGCCGGGTCGCCCGCCTCGACGCTGTCCGCGCCGATCGCGCCGCCCGCGTTGTTCACCAGCACGTCCACCCGGCCGACCTCGGCCGCGAACGCGTCCACCGCGGCCCGGTCGGTCACGTCCAGGGTGTACGCGCGGGCGCCGAGCTCCTTCGCCAGCGCCTCGATCCGCTCGGTGCGGCGGGCGGTCAGCACCACCTGGAAGCCGTCCGCGGCCAGCCGGCGGGCGGTCGCCGCCCCGATGCCGCTGCTGGCGCCGGTGACCACGGCCACCTTCTGCTCGCTCATGTCCCACTCCTCGTGTGTTCGGCCCGTGTTCGGTGCAGCGATCATCCCAAGGAGCGGTCGGCCGGTGTTGTGAGCAAGCTCCCAGCCGTGGCATCTGTCTGGCCGTGGGGGGCGCGACTACATTGCGTATCCAGCCGAGCCGTTCGTCGGCGCTGACCCTTCACCATCTTCCGCGGAGGACCCCCATGGCAGCCGAGCCCCGCCGCACCGAGTCGGGCCTGCCGATCGAGCCGGTGTACGGCCCCGAGACCCTGGCCGGCTTCGACGCCGCGAGCCGGCTCGGCGCCCCCGGCCAGTACCCCTTCACCCGCGGCGTCTATCCGACCATGTACACCGGCAAGCCGTGGACGATGCGCCAGTACGCCGGCTTCGGCACCGCCGCCGAGTCCAACGCCCGCTACAAGCAGCTCATCGCCAACGGCACCATGGGCCTGTCCGTCGCCTTCGACCTGCCGACCCAGATGGGCTACGACTCGGACGCGGCGATCTCGCACGGCGAGGTCGGCAAGGTCGGCGTCGCCGTCGACAGCGTCGAGGACATGAGCGTGCTGTTCGGCGGCATCCCGCTGGGCGAGGTCTCCACCTCGATGACCATCAACGCCCCCGGCTCGCTGCTGCTGCTGCTCTACCAGCTGGTCGGCGAGGCCCAGGGCGTGCCGTCGAACCGGCTCACCGGCACCATCCAGAACGACGTGCTCAAGGAGTACATCGCCCGCGGCACGTACATCTTCCCGCCCAAGCCCTCGCTGCGGCTGATCGCCGACGTGTTCCAGTACTGCCGGGCCGAGATCCCCAAGTGGAACACCATCTCCATCTCCGGCTACCACATGGCCGAGGCCGGGGCGAACCCCGCGCAGGAGATCGCCTTCACCCTCGCCAACGGCATCGAGTACGTGCGCACCGCGGTCGCCGCCGGCATGGACGTGGACGACTTCGCGCCCCGCCTGTCCTTCTTCTTCGTCTCCCGCACCACGCTGCTGGAGGAGGTCGCCAAGTTCCGTGCCGCGCGCCGGATCTGGGCCCGCGTCATGAAGGAGGAGTTCGGCGCGAAGAACCCGAAGTCGCAGATGCTGCGCTTCCACACCCAGACCGCCGGCGTCCAGCTGACCGCCCAGCAGCCCGAGGTCAACCTGGTCCGGGTCTCGGTGCAGGCGCTCGCCGCGGTCCTCGGCGGCACCCAGTCGCTGCACACCAACTCCTTCGACGAGGCGATCGCCCTGCCGACCGAGAAGTCCGCGCGGCTCGCGCTGCGGACCCAGCAGGTGCTGGCCTTCGAGACCGACATCACCGCGACCGTCGACCCGTTCGCCGGCTCCTACGTCGTCGAGGCGATGACGGACGAACTGGAGGCCGCCGCGCTGGAGTTGATGGCCAAGGTCGAGGACATGGGCGGTGCGGTCGCCGCGATCGAGCAGGGCTACCAGAAGGGCGAGATCGAGCGCACCGCGTACCGCATCCAGCAGGAGCAGGACTCCGGCGCGCGGACCGTGGTCGGCGTCAACCGCTTCCAGCTGGCCGAGGAGGAGCCCTACGAGCCGCTCCGGGTCGACCCGGCGATCGAGGCGCAGCAGGCCGAGCGGCTCGCCCGGCTGCGCGCGGACCGGGACTCGTCGGCGGTGGACCGGGCGCTCACCTCGCTGCGCAAGGCCGCCGAGGGCAGCGACAACGTGCTGTACCCGATGAAGGAGGCGCTGGCCGCCCGGGCGACGGTCGGCGAGGTGTGCGACGCGCTGCGCGGCGTGTGGGGCACCTACACGCCGGTGGACCGCTTCTGACCCGCGCGGGCGCGGAACGCGGAAGAGGGGTGGGGGGGGGGGGGGCCCCCCCCCCCCCCCGCAGGGGGGCCCCGGGGAGGGGTTGGGGGGGGGGGGTTATTATTACAAGAGACCGGGGGGGGGGGAATGAAAAAAAAAGGAGG
>NZ_JBHWDS010000002.1:15001-45775 GCF_042734615.1 Kitasatospora sp. NPDC059646 | reverse complement strand
CGGGGGGGCGCGGGGTGGGCCGCCCCTCCCCGGGGTAGTCCGGTCTCCCCCCCGGGGGCGCGCTCAGCGGCAATGGGGGGGGCGCTACACCCCCCCCCCACCCCTCGACTGCTGTGCGACCGCTACTTCTTGAGGGCGAAGGACTTGAAGAAGCCCTTGCCCGGGGAGCCCAGGCCGGTGGCCGTGTCGTAGCCGCTCGCGGCCGACAGGCCGTAGTCGGCGCCGATCTTGTAGAGGCGGACGCGCAGGGTGTTGTTGACGACGCCCAGGTCGACGACGTTGCCGCGCTTGGTCCTGACGGCGTTGTCGTCCACGTCGTGGAACGCGTTGGTGGAGGCCCGGTCGTACAGCGCCGGGTTGGCGAAGCCGAGGGCGCGGCCGCCGCGGGTCTCGATGGCGTTGGCGAACATCGCCGCGGTCTCCGGGGCGGAGACCGAGGTGCCGCCGTAGCCGCCCTCGCTGTAGGCGCCGCCGGAGGTGAAGCCGACCAGGGTGGCGGCGACCAGGTCACCGCTCATCGCGATGTCGGGGGTGGCGCGCAGCGGGGTGCTGGACTTGGTGCCGTCGGCAGCGGTCTTGCTGATGCTGTCCGGGACGACGCCGTGCTGGTACCACGGCTGGGCGAAGTCCTTGGAGACACCGCCGCCGCCGCCGAAGTAGAAGTTGCCCGGCATCGGGCTCCAGGACTTCTGGTCGGCGGAGAGCACCGAGCGGCGGTCGCCCATGGAGACCTCGTGGGCGTACTTGCCCTCCTTGTCGCCCAGTTCGAGGGCGGTGCCGCCGACCGAGGTGACCCACGGGGAGGCGGACGGCCAGTCGGCCTGCGCCTGGTTGGTGTCGGCCTGGCAGTTGACGCCGGTGGCCGCCGCGCCCGGGGAGCTGTCGCCGCAGTCGCCGGAGGAGAACGTGAAGCCGATGCCGCTGACGGCGCCCAGCTGGAAGACCTGGTTGTCGGCGGCGACCACGGCGGGGTCGATGTCGCCGCCGGTGCCGTGCATGATCTCGCCCCACGAGTTGGAGACCACGTCGGCGAGGTGCTCGTCCACGACCTTGGCCATGGCGTCGTACAGGTCCTCGTCGTAGCAGGAGTTGCCGCCGACGTAGACGACGTCGGCGTCCGGCGCGAGGCCGTGCACCATCTCGACGTCGAGCGCCTCCTCGCCGGCCCAGCCGGCGGGGCCGCCGCACTCGTCCTGGTGGGTCCACTTGTCCGGGGTGACGTACTCGGTGTACTGGCCCGGCTTGAACGGCTGGTCGCCGTGCAGGGTGGAGAAGTGGTTGGCGTCCTGCTCCATGGTGGACAGGCCGTAGGCGTCGATGATGGCGACGCGGGCGCCCTTGCCGCCGACCTTGGCGTCGGTGACGCCGTAGGCCTTGCGGAGCTGGGACGGCTGGTAGGAGCAGGGGGCGAACGGCTCGTTCTTCTCGTAGCCCTCGGGGGCGCCCTTGGCGATCTTCGAGCCGTAGCCGTCCTCGGAACAGGTCGGGACGGTCGGCAGGGTCGCCGGGTCCTTCTTGTCCGGGCCGGCCAGCTTGGCGTTCGCGCTCTTCTCGGCCTCGCGGACCGAGGTGGCGGACGAGCTGTTCCGGTGGATCGCGTCGGCCAGGCCGGAGACGGCCAGCACGGCGTCGGAGACGGAGGCCGGGACCTTCGCGTCGGCGGTCGGCGCCCGGTGGGTGCCGTCCGCGGTGCGGTAGTTGTGGAAGCCGGTGCCGAACGCCTTGGACATCGCGGCGGTGGAGCCGGCGACCTGGACGTAGTGGGCGTTGCTGGCGGAGACGGTGAGGCCCGCGCCGGCCAGCCAGTCGGTGACGGCCTTGACCTGCTCCGGGGTGGCGCCGAACTTCGCCTGGACCTGAGCGGGCGTCAGGTACTGGCCGTAGGCGGCCGAGTGGGGGTCGGAGACGGCCTGGGCGAGGGCGGCGAGGCCGCTCGCGTCGCGTCCGGCCAGGTAGATCCGGGCGGTCGCCGGGGCGGCGGCGTCGGCCGCGCCCGCGTCGGCCTGCGGGGTGGCCCAGTCCGGGTGGGTGCCCGGCAGGGCGCGGGCGGTGTCGCCCGCGGGGGTGGCGGCGGAGGCCGGAACGGCCGCGCCGAGGGTGGTGAGGATCAGTGCGGCCGCGACGCCGGCCGGAGCGATGCTCTTGGCGAGCCGATTGCGCGATATGGGCACGTCGGTCCCCCCTTCTCGGTTCGATGGAGCGTCAGCAGCCCCTCGTGAGGGCGTGACGAGGCGCGCCGCAGGCGGTTGGCACCCCACCGCGGCACCGGAGTTGACTGTGCGGTAGCTGTCTATTCGGACTGATGTGCGCCACTCAAGAGCGCGCCCGAAAGCTTTACCGCGCCATGACCCGATCGGGGGGAAGGGTTGGGCCGGGGCGGGCGGCGGGTCCCGGGCGGGGCGATCGCCGTGTCCGGCGGCCGGTGCAGGTCGTTGCACACGAAGGAGCTCGAACACAGGGGCGGGCCGAATCGACGAGTCATACCCACCCTGGGGGCCGGTATGCATCCAAACGGTGAGAACTTCGCCGGAAGGCAGGCCAAAAGCCCACCACCGGCCTACTCTTGTCAAGCGTGAACGATCCTCAGCCCGCATCCGCTGCCACCGTCACCGCCGTCCGCCCGCTGCCCGGCCTCCGGGCCCGAGTGGCGGCCCACCAGGCCGAGTTGGTCGACCTGCGACGTGACCTCCACCGGCATCCGGAGCTAGGCCGGCAGGAGTTCCGCACCACCCGGCTGCTCCGCGAGCGACTGCTGGCCGCCGGGCTGGAGCCGCGGGTGCTCCCGGGCGGCACCGGCCTGCTGGTGGACCTGGTGCCGCCCGGCACCGCCCCCGGAACCCCGCTGCTGGCGTTCCGCGCCGACATCGACGCACTGCCGATCGACGACGCGAAGCAGGACGTCCCGTACCGCTCCACGCTGCCCGGCCGGGCGCACGCCTGCGGGCACGACGTGCACACCGCGGTGGTGCTCGGCACCGGCCTGGTGCTGGCCGAGGCGCTGGCCGCGGGGGAGCTGACCCGCCCGGTCCGGCTGATCTTCCAGCCTGCGGAGGAGATGATGCCGGGCGGCGCGCTGGACGTGATCGCGGCCGGCGGGATGGAGGGGGTCGGCCGGATCTTCGCGGTGCACTGCGACCCCAAGGTGCAGGTCGGCCGGATCGGCCTGAAGACCGGGGCGATCACCTCGGCCTGCGACAAGGTGATGATCGGCGTCGACGGCCCGGGCGGGCACACCGCCCGTCCGCACCTGACCACCGACCTGGTCACCGCGGTCGCCAAGCTCGCCGCCGAGGCGCCGGCCGGGCTGGCCCGGCGGATGGACCCGCGCTGGGGCGTGTCCCTGGTGTGGGGGCGGATCGCGGCCGGCTCCGCGCCGAACGTGATCCCCCAGCACGCCGAGCTGGAGGGCACCGTCCGCTGCCTGGAGCTGGCGGGCTGGCGGCAGGCCCCGGAGGTGCTGGAGGAACTGGTCGCGCACCTCGCCGAGACGCACCGCGCCAAGTGGACGCTGGACTACCACCGCGGCGTCCCGCCGGTGGTCAACGAGGCCGACTCCATCGACCAGTTGGAGACGGCGATGAACGCCCGGTTCGCCGACGGCCACGGCCCGGTGGTCGAGCCGACCGAGCAGAGCCTGGGCGGCGAGGACTTCTCCTGGTACCTGGAGCACGCCCCCGGCGCGCTCGCCCGCCTCGGCGTGCGCGGCCCGGACGAGAAGGGCGTCCGGGACCTCCACCAGGGCGACTTCGACGCGGACGAGCGGGCCATCGCGATCGGCGTCGAACTGTTCGCCTCGCTGGCCCTGGAGCACGCCCGGACCTGATCCGGCGTCAGCGGTCGGGCGCCCTTCCCCGGGCGGTTGTTCCGTGGTCGAATCGGCCGCGCGAACGATCACCAGGGAGGGGACCCGAACCGTGCACAGCACCCGCCGCAGACTCCTGCTCGCCGCCGGGGCCGCCGGCGCCACCGCCGCCGCGGGCCTGGCCGCCGCACCCGGCGCGGCCGCCGCCGACCCGGCGGCGCCGCCCGTCGACCGGTTCGACGTCAAGCAGTACGGCGCCGTCGGCGACGGCAACACCGACGACTGGAACGCGATCACCGCGGCGATCGCCGCCTGCCCGCCCGGCGGCGTCGTGTACTTCCCGGCCGGGCAGTACGTGGTCGGGAAGACCCTGGCCGTGCCCGGCCACATCACGCTGGCCGGCACGCTCGGCAGCCGCTGGTGGGGCTACCTGCCGAAGAACGCCAGTGGCGGCCCGGTGCCGCCGGTGTTCATCAAGGCCAAGTGGGGCGCGTTCACCGGCTCCACGCTGATCCGGCTGGACGGCAACGGCGCCCGGCTGCGGAACCTGGTGCTCAGCTCGGCCCGCACCACCGACAACTCCACCGGCGGCGGCACCGTCGACGGCCTGACCGCCAAGGGCCCGGTCAAGGCCGTCCGGCTGGACAACGTCGGGATCTTCAACTTCCACGGCTACGCGGTGCACACCGACTCCACCGCGGACGGCTTCCCCGGCGGCTGGGAGGTCTCGCACGTCTGCCTGGAGGCCAACAAGTTCGGCGGCTGGCGCTCCGAGAACACCGGCGGGGCGGCGTTCGCCTTCGCCGACTCCCTGCTGGACTCCTGCGAGGCCGCCGCCAACGGCGGCGACGGCTGGTCCTTCGCCGGCATCGGCGCCACCGGCTTCACCGGCGTCCGGGCCACCTGGAACGAGGGCAACGGCTTCCACGTCACCGGCAAGTGCGGGACGGTCGGCTTCACCGAGTGCCAGACCGACCGCAACCGCCTCAACGGCTGGCTGGTCGAGAGCCCGCAGAACGATCCGACGCACGCGCCCGCCCCGCACGTCATCACCCTGACCGGCTGCCAGGCCAGCCGCGACGGCCGCAACGACAACGCCAACCCGGGCGGCTACGCGGGCTTCCGGATCACCGCCCCGGCCGGCGGCGCCCCCGCCCTCCCGGTCGCGCTGACCGGCTGCGCCACCCACGTCTCCGGCGACGACGCGCCCGGCGGACTGCTCGCCCCCGACTACGGCGTGTACGCCGACCGCGCGCTGCGGGTGCTGCTCACCGGCTGCGTGCTCACCGGCACGGTGGCCAGCGTGCGCGACGACGCGGGCGCGGTGGTCGACACCGGCACCACCATGCACAACCGGACCACCGGCGCCGGCGTCAGCTACAACGTGCCGTCGCCGGCGATCACCCCGGTCGGCAACGCGCCGCAGCCCGCGGACTTCGGCTTCGGCACCTGGTCCTTCGACCCGGCCACGGCCACCGACCTGAGCAGCCGGACGACCTCCGGCAACGTCTACCTGGTGCGGGTGGAGACGCACCAGCCGGTCACCGTCTCGGCGGTCTCGGTGCTGCTGGCGGGGACCGGCAGCGGGTTCACCGCCGGCAACCAGGCCGGGGTGTACGACCGCACCGGCAGGCTGCTGGCCCGCACCGCCGCGGACCAGGCGCCGGCGTGGTCGAGCGGGGTGAACGAGCTGTGCCGGATGCCGCTGTCCGGGCCGGTCACCCTGGGCCCCGGCTTCCACTGGGTGGCGCTGCTGGCCAACGCCGCCGACCCGCCGTCCTTCGCCCGGGGTTCGACGTTCCCCAACCCGGGCGCGTTCCTGAACGCCGGGCTCGCCCCGGCCGCCTACCGGGTCGCCTCGCTGAAGGACCCCGCCGCCTCGCTGCCGTCCTCCTTCGACCCGGCGCAGAACCGGAACACCGACGGCACGGTGCAGATGTTCTGGGTCGGGCTGAGCTGAACCCGGCGCTTCCCCGCCCGGTCCGGAGCCGTGCCGGGGGGTCGGCGCGGCTCCTTCTCGGGGCCCGGCGGGGAGGCGTACCGTGGTGGACCGATACCAGCCAGTAGCGGAACGGGAGTTGAACAAGTGTGCGGCTATGTCCGGATTTGCCCGGGCGTACGACCACATTTTGATAACAACACCCAGGCCCGTGCAGGCCGTAACACAACCGTGTTCTACGCGCGTTACGGTGGCGCTCGACCACGCCAACCGGGTGTGTGAGAAGGAGAAACTCCCTTGCGCCGTTCACTCAAGCTCGCCGCGGCCGTGCTCTCGGGTTCCCTGGGCATCGCCTCGCTCGCCGCCTGCGGCGCAAAGAGCACCGACAACAACACCTCCGCCGGCGCCGGCTCCGGCTCCGGTCTCAAGGTCGGCATGGCCTACGACATCGGCGGCCGCGGCGACCAGTCCTTCAACGACTCGGCGGCGCGTGGTCTGGACAAGGCCAAGTCCGACCTGGGCGCGGTCATCAACGAGGCCGAGGCCAAGTCCGGCGAGTCGGAGGGCGACAAGGAGCAGCGCCTGAAGTCCCTGGTCACCAGCGGCTTCAACCCGGTCATCGCGGTCGGCTTCGTCTACCAGGACGCGGTCAACAAGGTCGCCAAGGACAACCCGAACGTCAAGTTCGCGATCATCGACTCCAACTCGCCCGACCAGCCGTCCAACGTGACCTCGCTGACCTTCTCGGAGGAGCAGGGCTCCTTCCTGGCGGGCGTGGCCGCGGCCAACAAGTCGAAGTCCAAGCACATCGGCTTCATCGGCGGCGTGCAGTCCGAGCTGATCAAGAAGTTCGAGGCCGGCTACACCGCGGGCGCCAAGTCCGTCGACCCGAGCATCGCGGTCGAGGTCACCTACCTCACCACCCCGCCGGACTTCACCGGCTTCGCCGACCCGGGCAAGGGCAAGCAGGCCGCGCAGGGCCAGCTCGACAAGGGCGCGGACGTCATCTACTCCGCCGCCGGCTCCTCCGGCAGCGGCGCCATCGAGGCCGTCGCCACCGCCGGGAACGGCAAGTGGGCGATCGGCGTCGACTCCGACCAGGCCAAGCAGCCGGCCCTGGACAAGTACAAGGACCACATCCTCACCTCGATGGTGAAGAACGTGGACACCGCCGTGTTCTCCTTCGTCAAGTCGGTCAAGGACGGCAACGTCCAGTCCGGCATCAAGAACTTCGACCTGAAGGACGGCGGCGTGTCGCTGGCCACCACCGGTGGCTACATCGACGACATCAAGGCCAAGATCGACGCCGCCACCCAGCAGATCACCAGCGGCGCCACCAAGGTTCCGACCGCTCCGTAAGGGCCGACGCCCTGCATCGGCGCCGCCCGCCCACCGGGCGGCGCGTGGTCTGACACATCGCACGGAAGGGGCTCGGACGGATGCGCCCAGCGCATCCACCGGGCCCCTGCCCGTCTCCGCACCGGTCGTCCCGGTGCCCGTCCGGCGGCCGCCACCCCGGGCCCCCCGAGCCTCCAGCCGACCCCCTGAGCCTCCAGCGCGACGAAGCGCCCGACGACCAGCAGGAGATCGCCATCACCCCCTCCGACTCCGCCTCCCCCGGCGGCACCCCCAGCGCGGGGACGGCGACACCGGCCGTCGAACTGCGCGGCATCACCAAGCGCTTCCCCGGCGTGGTGGCCAACCACGACATCGACATCACCGTGCAGCGCGGCACCGTGCACGCCCTGATGGGCGAGAACGGCGCCGGCAAGTCCACCCTGATGAAGATCCTCTACGGGATGCAGAAGCCGGACGAGGGCACCATCGCCATCGACGGCGAGCAGGTGGAGTTCTCCACCCCCGCCGACGCGATCGCCCGCGGCATCGGCATGGTGCACCAGCACTTCATGCTGGCGGACAACCTCACCGTCTGGGAGAACATCGTCCTCGGCGGCGAGAAGCTGTACGGCATCGGCGCGAAGGCCAAGGCCCGGATCCGCGAGCTCTCCGACCAGTACGGCCTGGACATCCGGCCGGACGAGCTGGTCGAGGACCTCGGCGTCGCCGACCGCCAGCGGGTCGAGATCCTCAAGGTGCTGTACCGCGGCGCCCGGATCCTGATCCTGGACGAGCCGACCGCGGTGCTGGTCCCGCACGAGGTCGACGCGCTGTTCGACAACCTGCGCGAGCTCAAGGCCGAGGGCGTCACCGTCATCTTCATCTCGCACAAGCTGCACGAGGTGCTCTCGGTGGCCGACGCGATCAGCGTGATCCGCCGCGGCACCACGGTCGGCGACGCCGACCCGAAGACCGTGACGGCCCGCCAGCTCGCCGAGCTGATGGTCGGCGCCGAGCTGCCCTCCCCGGAGAGCCGCGAGTCCACCGTCACCGACGTGGAGATGCTCAAGGTCGAGGGCCTGCGGATCGCCAAGCCGGACGCCGAGGGCGTCGAGCGCGTGGTGCTGGACGACATCTCGCTGCGCATCCGCAAGGGCGAGATCCTCGGCATCGCCGGCGTCGAGGGCAACGGCCAGGCCGAACTGGTCGAGGCGATCATGGGCATGCTGCCGCTGGACGCCGGCACCGTCACGCTGGACGGCGCCGACCTGACCGGCTCGCTGACCCGGGCCCGCCGGGAGGCCGGCATCGGCTACATCCCGGAGGACCGGCACCGGCACGGCCTGCTGCTGGAGGCCCCGCTCTGGGAGAACCGGATCCTCGGCCACGTCACCGAGCGGCCCAACTCCAAGGGCCTGCTGCTCGACCCGGCCGGCGCCCGCGCCGACACCCAGCGGATCGTCGAGCAGTTCGACGTGCGCACCCCCGGCATCGAGGTCACCGCGGCGTCGCTCTCCGGCGGCAACCAGCAGAAGCTGATCATCGGCCGCGAGATGAGCCACGACCCGAAGCTGCTGATCGCCGCCCACCCGACCCGCGGCGTGGACGTCGGCGCGCAGGCGCAGATCTGGGAGCAGATCCGCTCCGCGCAGCGCGAGGGCCTGGCGGTGCTGCTGATCTCCGCCGACCTCGACGAGCTGATCGGCCTGTCCGACACCATCCGGGTGATCTACCGCGGCGCGCTGGTCGCCGACGCCGACCCGGCCACCGTCACCGCCGAGGACCTCGGCACCGCGATGACCGGCGCGGCCACCGGTCACATCGCCTCCGACCCGGAGGCCGTCGCCGCGGCCCAGGCGCTCGCCGCCGAAGCCACCGAGGCGGCGCCCGACCGGGGACCGTCCACCGACACCGCCGACGACGAGCAGGCGGGGGAGTAGCCACATGACCAGTCCCAACCCCCCGGCTGCGGAAGCGGCCAAGCGGCCGCTCTCGCAGCGGATCGACCTGGAGCGGATCGGGCTCGCCCTGGCGGCCCCCGTGCTGGCCGTGCTGCTGTCGGTGATCATCGCCGGCACGCTGCTGGCGGTCTCCGGCCGCGACCCGTTCGACGCGTTCACCATCATGTGGAACTACGGCACCGCGTCGGACGGCCAGGTCGCCGTCCTGAACAAGGCGACCGTCTACTACCTGGCCGCGGCCGCCGCCGCGTTCGGGTTCCGGATGAACCTGTTCAACATCGGCATCGAGGGCCAGTACAAGCTGGCCATGATGTTCGCCGCGTTCGTCGGCACCCAGATCGACCTGCCGGCCTTCCTGCAGATCCCGCTGCTGCTGATCGTCGCGATGTTCGTCGGCGGCCTGTGGGCGTCGATCGCCGGTGTGCTGAAGGTCTACCGGGGCGTCAGCGAGGTCATCTCGACCATCATGCTGAACGCCATCGCCACCGCCGTGATCGGCGTGCTGCTGGTGCCGGGCATCCTGGCCCCGAAGACCAGCGGCACCACCAACTCCATCCAGACCGCGAAGATCTCCGAGTCCAGCCACTTCTTCTCGTTCGAGACGCAGGGCGGCACCCTGTGGGGCTTCATCGTGATCGCGGTGCTGGTCGGCGTCGTCTTCCAGTTCACCCTGAACCGGACCCGGTTCGGCTTCGACCTGCGCGCCACCGGCCGCTCGGAGTCCGCCGCCAAGGCGTCCGGCGTCAACGTCAAGCGCATGGTGATCACCTCGATCGTGGTCTCCGGCGCGCTGGCCGGCCTGGTCGGCCTGCCCGAACTGATGCAGAACACCCCGTACTTCGGCCAGAACGTGCAGACCGGTCTGGGCTTCGTCGGCATCTCGGTGGCGCTGCTCGGCCGCAACACCCCGATCGGCATCGCGTTCTCCGCGCTGCTGTTCGCCTTCCTGGACGCCTCCGGCGCCCAGCTGCCCACCCGGGGCGACTACCCGTCCGAGATCATCCCGGTGATCCAGGGCACCATCGTCATCTGCGTCGTCGTGGCCTACGAACTGGTGCGCCGCTTCGGCCTGAAGCGCCAGCAGCAGAAGGTCGGCGCCGAGCTCGCCGCGCAGGCTGCCGCGGCCGCCCAGAAGGAGGTGGCGGCATGAGCACCGCTGTCGCCAAGCCGAAGTCGTCCGCCCTGCCCGCGAAGAAGTCCAAGCTGACCTGGCCGGTGGTGCTGCTGCTGATCGCGCTCGCCCTGGTGCTGTTCGCGGTGGTCGGCGCGGTCACCGGCAACCACGGCCTGACCTCCTCGGGCCAGATCTCCGCCGCGCTGTCCTCCGCCGTGCCGATCGCGATGGCGGGCCTCGGCGGCCTGTGGTCCGAGCGGGCCGGCGTGGTCAACATCGGCCTCGAAGGCATGATGGTGGCCGGCACCTTCTGCGGCGCCTGGGGCGGCTTCCTGGTCAACCCGTGGGTCGGCCTGCTGGCCGGCATGGCCGGCGGCGCGCTCGGCGGTCTGCTGCACGCGCTGATCACCGTCACCTTCGGGGTGGACCACATCGTGTCCGGCGTCGGCATCAACCTGCTGATCCCCGGCATCTGCGCGTACATGAACCGGATCTACTACAAGGACTACGTGGCCGACGGCGCCGGCGCGAACCAGTCGCCGCCCGCCGACTCGCTGCCCTCGTTCACCCTCCCCGGCCTGTCGAGCTGGCTGGACGGCATCGAGAAGCACCACTGGTTCCTGGTCTCCGACGTGGCCGGCATCGTCCGCGGCGTGGTCACCGACCTGTCGGTGGTCACCCTGATCGCCGCCGCGTTCCTGGTCGCCAGCTACTTCGTGCTCTGGCGCACCGTGTTCGGCCTGCGGCTGCGCTCCTGCGGCGAGAACCCGACCGCCGCCGAGTCGCTGGGCGTCAACGTCTACAAGTACAAGTACCTCGCGGTGATCACCTCCGGCGCCTTCGCGGGCCTCGGCGGCGCGTACCTGTCGCTGGTCGCCGCGCACTTCTACCGGGACGGCCAGACCCAGGGCCGCGGCTTCATCGGCCTGGCCGCGATGATCTTCGGCAACTGGATGCCGGGCGGCCTGGCCGCCGGCGCGGGCCTGTTCGGCTTCACCGACAGCCTCCAGCTGCGCGACGCCGACTCGGTGCACGTGCTGCTGCTGGTGGTCGCCATCGCGATGACGATGCTCGCGCTGTGGCACTTCTACCGCCGCAAGTTCGTGGCCGGCGCGATCAGCATCGTGGTGGCCGGCGGCGTCGCCCTCTGGTACGCCACCACCGAGGCCGTCCAGCGCCCGCTGATCGTCGCCACCCCGTACGTGATCACCCTGGTGGTGCTCGCGCTCGCCGCCCAGCGGCTGCGGATGCCCAAGGCCGACGGCCAGATCTACCGCAAGGGACAGGCCAAGTGACCGAGGTGGACTGGGAGGCGCTGCGGGCCGCGGCCCGCGAGGCCATGCGCCACGCCTACGCGCCGTACAGCAAGTACCCCGTCGGGGCGGCCGCGCTGGTCGACGACGGCCGTACGGTGACCGGCTGCAACGTGGAGAACGCCTCCTACGGCCTCGGCCTGTGCGCCGAGTGCGGCCTGGTCTCGGCGCTGTACGCCAGTGGCGGCGGCCGGCTGACGGCGTTCACCTGCGTGGACGGCGCCGGCGAGCTGCTGATGCCGTGCGGGCGCTGCCGGCAGCTGCTGTTCGAGCACGGCGGGCCCGACCTGCTGGTCGAACTGCCCTCCGGGGTGCGGCCGATGAGCGAGGTCCTGCCGGACGCGTTCGGGCCGGACAAGCTGTAGACCGGCCGGCTTTCTCTGGCTGATTGCGTTGTTACGCGCGTAGAGTGTCGCGGGAGGACATCCCGCGGCACTCTTCGCATTTCACACTCTCTGGAGCACCTGCATGGACGCCATCTCCGTCATCCGGGCCAAGCGCGACCGGGGCGAACTGACCGACCCCCAGATCGACTGGGTGATCGACGCCTACACCCGCGGCGAGGTCGCCGACGAGCAGATGTCCGCCCTCGCCATGGCCATCCTGCTCAACGGCATGACGCCCCGTGAGATCAGCCGCTGGACCGACGCCATGATCCGCTCCGGCGAGCGCATGGACTTCTCCTCGCTCGGCGTCCCGACCGCGGACAAGCACTCCACCGGCGGCGTCGGCGACAAGATCACCCTCCCGCTCGCCCCGCTGGTCGCCGCCTGCGGCGCCGCCGTCCCGCAGCTCTCCGGCCGCGGCCTCGGCCACACCGGCGGCACCCTCGACAAGCTCGAATCCATCCCCGGCTGGCGCGCCCTGCTCTCCAACGACGAGATGCTCGCCGTCCTGCGCGACTGCGGCGCCGTCATCTGCGCCGCCGGCGACGGCCTCGCCCCCGCCGACAAGAAGCTCTACGCCCTGCGCGACGTCACCGGCACCGTCGAGGCGATCCCGCTGATCGCCTCCTCGATCATGTCCAAGAAGATCGCCGAAGGCACCGGCGCCCTCGTCCTGGACGTCAAGGTCGGCTCCGGCGCGTTCATGAAGAACCTCGACGACGCCCGCGAACTCGCCCGCACCATGGTCGGCCTCGGCCGCTCCGCCGGCGTGGCGACCGTCGCCCTGCTCACCGACATGTCCACCCCGCTCGGCCTCACCGCCGGCAACGCGCTCGAAGTCCGCGAGTCGCTGGAGGTGCTGGCCGGCGGCGGCCCCGCCGACGTCGTCGAACTCACCCTCGCCCTCGCCCGCGAGATGCTCGCCGCCGCGGGCGTCCACGGCAAGGACCCGGCCGAAGCGCTCCGCGACGGCTCCGCGATGGACCACTGGCGCCGCATGATCACCGCCCAGGGCGGCGACGCCGACGCCCCCCTGCCCGTCGCCCGCGAGACCCACGTCCTCCCCGCGCCCGCGACCGGCGTCCTCACCGCCCTCGACGCCTACGCCGTCGGCGTCGCCGCCTGGCGCCTCGGCGCCGGCCGCGCCCGCAAGGAGGACCCGGTCCAGGCCGGCGCCGGTGTCGAACTCCACGCCAAGCCGGGCGACACCGTCACCGCCGGCCAGCCCCTCCTCACCCTCCACACCGACACCCCCGAGCGCTTCCCCTACGCCCTCGAAGCCCTCGCCGACGCCGTCACCGTCGCCCCGACCGGCACCCTGTTCACCCCGGCGCCGATCGTCCTCGACCGGATCGCCTGACAGGCCGTCACGACGTCCTGCGCGCGCCCCGTCAGGTGTACGTGCGCAGGACGCCGGTGTCGAGGGTCCACGGGCCGACGGTGATGACGTCCCCGAAGACGAAGTCGGTGCGGCGGGCGTAGCCCGGCTCGTCGTGGATGATCCCGGTGCCCTTGCGGGGGTCCACCAGCAGGTAGAGCGGGATGCCCATGGCGGCGTAGTCGGCGACCTTGGCCCGGTAGTCGTTCCCGGGATCGGACGCCGAGACGATCTCGACGACCATCAGCACCTGGTGGGGCAGCAGCGCGGGCTTCTCGTCGTCCAGGGCCGCCTCGGCGAACACCATGAGGTCGGGGTTCCGGAGCCGCCCCAGCCCGGGGTCTTCCAGATCCGCCCCGCCGTGGGCGAGGTAGCCCGGGTGGGTCCGGGGGAGCTGCTCGTTGAGCTTCCGAGCGAGGCGAACGACTGCGAGTTCGTGCCGCTTCACCGGCGACATCGTCATGACGATCCCGCCGTCCGCGTTCTCGACCTTCCCTGTCCCCGGCACCTGCGGCAACTGGCCGGCGATCTCGCGGAGCCTGGCGAACGCGGCGGGGTCGGTGCTCAGGCCCGGAGTGTATCGACGGCCGTCGCCCGGCGGGCCGTGGTGGCGCGGTGGGTGGCGTAGAGGGTGACGCCGGCCGCGCAGGCCATGGCGGCGAGGGCGACGGCGGCGGTGCCGGACCAGCCGGTGGAGTGGTAGGCGTCGGCGCCGATCGTGCCGCCGAGGCTGTTGCCGAGGTAGTAGGCGATCAGGTAGAGCGCGGAGGCCTGGGCGCGGCCGGTGGTGGCGGTGCGGCCGACCGCGGAGGACGCGGTGGCGTGGCCCGCGAAGAAGCCGGCGGTGATCAGGACCAGGCCGAGGATCGCGCAGAACAGCGAGCCGGCCAGCGACAGCAGCAGACCCGCCGTGGTGGTGCCGATCGCCAGGTAGAGGGTGCCGCGGCGGCCCCAGCGCGCGGTCAGCCGGCCCGCGGAGGCGGAGGACGCCGTGCCGACCAGGTACACCACGAAGATCGACGCGGCGACGGACTCCGGCAGGTGGAACGGCGCCGAGGTCAGCCGGTACCCGACGGTGTTGTAGACCGCGCCGAACACCGCCATGAACAGCATGCCGAGCGCGTACAGCCGCAGCAGCAGCGGGTTGCGCAGGTGCCCGGCGACGGTGGCGGCCAGTGCCCTCGGGTCCACCGGCGCCCGCCGGAAGTGCCGGGCCTGGGGGATCAGCAGCCGGAACGCGAGGACGGCGAGCAGCGCGAGCGCGGCCGAGACGGCCAGGCCCCAGCGCCAGCCCCACGCGGCCGCCGCCCAGCCGGAGACCAGGCGTCCGCCCATCCCGCCGATCGAGTTGCCGGCCACGTACAGGCCCATCGCGGAGGCGAGCGCCGCCGGGTGCACCTCCTCGGCGAGGTAGGCCATGGCGGTGGCCGGGAGCCCGGCGAGGGCCGCGCCCTGGACGGCCCGCAGCACCACCAGCGCGGTGAGGTCGGGGGCGAACGGCAGCGCGAGGGCGAGCAGCGCGGCGGCGAGGGTGGAGGCCGTCATCACGGCGGTGCGCCCGTAGCGGTCGGACAGGGCGCTGGCGGGCAGCAGGGCGAGCGCGAGGCCGAGCGTGGATGCGGAGGCCGTCCAGCTGGCCTGACCGGGCGTCAGGTCCAGGTCGGCGGAGAGCACCGGCAGCAGGCCCTGGGTGGAGTACAGCAGGACGAAGGTGGCGACGCCCGCCGCGAACAGGGCGAGGTTGGCGCGGCGGAAGTCCCGGCTGCCCGGGCGCAGACGCAGGTCGGAGACGGATTCGGGGGCGGGCGCGGACGCCTCGGTACTGGCGGGCTGCATGACGTCGACGCTATGACCGCGCCGGCTCATGCGTCCAATGCATGAATGCTGGATTATTCATGCCATGACGCATGAGAGCAGCTCCGCGCCGGTCCGCCTCGCGGAACTCGGTCCGGACACCGATGTGACGCGCCTCGCACCGCAGTTGGCCGAGTTCGCGGCCGTCGCCCGGCTGGAGCACGTCACCCGCGCCGCGCAGCTGCTCGGCATGCCGCAGCCCACGCTGTCCCGGGCCGTCGCCCGCCTGGAGTCCGAACTCGGCGTCGACCTGCTCGCCCGGCAGGGCCGCACCGTCCGCCTCACCCGGGCCGGCCGGCTGCTGCTGGACGCCGTCGAACGGGCCCTCGCCGAAGTCGAACGCGGCGCGGAGGCCGCCAGGGCGGAGGCCGATCCGGCGGCCGGCCGGGTCGCGTTCGGCTTCCTGCACACCATGGGGACGGACGCGGTGCCCGCCCTGCTCCGGGGCTTCCGGGCCGGGCACCCGCAGGTGCGGTTCCAGCTGGTGCAGGACTACGTCGCCGCGATGCTCGAACGCCTGCGGGCCGGGGAGCTCGACCTCTGCCTGGTCTCCCCGCTCCCGGACACCCCCGACCTGACGGCCCGTCCGCTCGACGAGCAGCGGCTCTACCTGACCGTCCCCGCGGACCACCGCCTCGCCGTCCGCCGTCGCATCCGCCTCGCCGAGGTCGCGAACGAGACCTGGGTGACGGTCGAGGAGGGCTACGGCCTGCGCCACATCATGGAGGGCTTCTGCGCCGAGGCCGGCTTCACCCCGCGCATCGCCTTCGAGGGCGAGGAGGTCGAGACCCTCCGCGGCCTCGTCGCCGCCGGCCTCGGCGTCGCCCTCCTGCCCCCGTCCCTCGTCCCCCGCCCCGGCGTCGTCGAACTGGAGGTCACCGCCCCCCGCACCCGCCGGGCCATCGGCCTGGCCTGGCATGCGGCCCGCCCACTGACCCCGCCGGCGGCCGCCTTCCGGGACTTCGTCCTGTCCCGCCGCGGCAGCATCCTGACCCACGACTGAGGGCCGCGCCGCGCCGGGAGGCCGGGGAGGGCCGGCCGGTCGGGCGGGGTGCGTGCCGGGGCGTTCCGCTTCGCGACGGGGAGGGGCTCCGGTCCGCGCCGGCAGCTGGCCGGGTGGGCGTGTCCGCGTGGCTTTCCCCCGCTGCGCGGCGGGGAGTTCTCCCGGTGGCGCGGCGTTCCGCTTCCCGGAGGGCGGGTGGCCGGGTGACGGACTTCGCATCGCGCGCGCCGGCCGCGGCGGTCCGGTCCGGGCCCGGGTGGCGGGGGCGCGCGGGGGAGGTCGTTCGGGGGCGGGGCGGTGCGGCGGTAGGTGATCTACGCGCGTAGGCGTTATGCTCCGGCAATGGAGAAGCAGATCCCTGGCATCGCGGGCACCACGGCCCCGCGCGTTCCCACGTCGGAGCAGATCGTCCGGGCGCCGAAGGTGCTGCTGCACGACCACCTGGACGGTGGCCTGCGGCCGGAAACGATCGTCGAGCTGGCCGCCGAGTGCGGCTACGAGAACCTGCCCACCACGGACCCGAAGGCTCTCGGTGAGTGGTTCCGGGAGGCGGCGGACTCCGGGTCGCTGGAGCGCTACCTGGAGACGTTCGCGCACACCTGCGCGGTGATGCAGACCCGCCGGGCGCTGGTCCGGGTCGCCGCGGACTGTGCGGAGGACCTCGCGGCGGACGGCGTCGTGTACGCCGAGGTGCGGTACGCACCGGAGCAGCACCTGGAGGGCGGGCTGAGCCTCGACGAGGTGGTGGAGGCCGTCAACGAGGGCTTCCGGCTGGGCGAGGCGAACGCCCGGGCGCGCGGCCATCGGATCCGGGTCGGGACGCTGCTGACCGCGATGCGGCACGCGGCGCGCTCGCAGGAGATCGCGGAGCTGGCGAACCGTCACCGGGACCGCGGCGTGGTCGGGTTCGACATCGCGGGCGCCGAGGCCGGTCACCCGCCGACCCGGCACCAGGCGGCGTTCGACTACCTCAAGGGCGAGAACAACCACTTCACGATCCACGCCGGCGAGGCGTTCGGCCTGCCGTCGATCTGGGAGGCGCTGCAGTGCTGCGGCGCGGACCGGCTCGGCCACGGCGTGCGGATCGTGGACGACATCACGGTCGGCGAGGACGGCCGGGTGGAGCTCGGGCGGCTGGCCGCGTACGTGCGCGACAAGCGGGTGCCGCTGGAGATGTGCCCGACGTCGAACCTGCAGACCGGGGCCGCGGCGTCGTACGCCGAGCACCCGATCGGGCTGCTCGCGCGGCTCAAGTTCCGGGTCACCGTCAACACCGACAACCGGCTGATGAGCGGTACCAGCATGAGCCGTGAGTTCGAGCACCTGGTGGAGGCGTTCGGTTACACGCTGGGCGACCTGGAGTGGTTCACCGTCAACGCGATGAAGTCGGCGTTCCTGCCGTTCGACGAGCGGCTGGCGATGATCAACGACGTCATCAAGCCGGGCTACGCGGAGCTCAAGGCCGAGTGGCTGTTCGGTCCGCGCGCCTGACGTCCCGCCGGTGACGGGCGGCCCCCGAGTGGTCAACGTCCATGGAGATGGTCGGACTTATCACTCGGGGGAGTGGTCGGATTTTGAACGGCGAGCAGGCTTGTCACTACGGTGAGCCGGTCACTGCTGACGCGGTGTGACGGCTGCGCCCTGAATCCCCCGGGCGTCCGCTCCCGCACCGACCCGACCAGGACTGAGGACGCACACATGAAGCAGGCCACTCTGAAGGCCGCCGGCACCGCCGTGCTCGGCGTCGTCGCCGCCGCCGTCGCCGCGGGCACCGCCTCGGCCGCGCCGGTCGCCCCCGGCGGCCTCGGACTGCCGACCGGCGCGCTCACCAACCCGGGCGTGACCGGTGCCGCCACCGGTGCCGTGAGCAAGCTGCCCGGCGCCGACCAGCTCGGCACCGTGACCGGCGCGCTCAACCCGGCCGCGGGCAACGCCGCGCCCGGCACCGCCTCGGCCGCCGCCGAGCAGGCCAAGCCGGTCGCCGAGCACGTCGGCCCGGGCGGTGTCGACCCGCAGGCCGCCCCCGCGGCCGAGGTCGGCCACCGGGTGGGCGGCCTGGACGCCATCCCCGGCGGCCAGGGTCTGGCCAAGACCCCGGTCGGCAGCGTGGTCGGCACCCTGAGCGGCCTCACCCCGACCGGTGGCGGCGCCCCCGGCCTGCCGAGCCTGCCCGGGCTGGGCGGCTGACGCCGACGACGCGTCAGGGCAGCTAGCAGCAACGCCCGAAGGGGCCGTCCCGCAGTGCGGGGCGGCCCCTTCGGCACGGGTCGGACGGGCGGTGGGGTCGGGCGGGGCAGGTCACGGCTCCTGGGGGAGCAGCAGCCACAGGGCCAGGTAGATCAGGAACTGCGGGCCGGGCAGCAGGCAGGACACCAGGAAGATGGTCCGGACCGTCCACGGGGTGAGCCCGAAGCGCTGGGCGATACCGGCGCAGACGCCGCCGATGATGCGGTTGTGTCGGGGACGGGCGAGGACGCTCATCTTCTCCTCCGAGGAGTGCTGCCGGGTCGGGCGGTCCGACCGGGCTGACTCCATGGTCCCGCCGCGACCTGCGGTTTTCCGTCCACCGCGGTGCGGATTCGGACCCGGAGGCCCTCCCCGTCCGGGTGGACGCCGACCTAGGGGTCCGCTCCGGGGCGGACCCCGAGATTGAGTGCCGGGCCGCTGGGTAACGGTGCTTGTTCGAACCGCCGGTAACGGTGGTGCCCGGTCGGGTCGGGCTGGGAGACTCGCGCGACCGGGATCGTTCGGAGAACGACCGGAATCGTCGGAGAACGACCGGATCACCGGCGGACGAGCGAGGGGGACGGGCGATGCGGGCGGGACAGTGGCCGGCCACGACGGCGCTGGTGGGGCTGGTCGTGCTGGGGATGGCCGGGGTGGTGTCGGTGGCGGCCTGCGAGCCGCACCGGGGCACCGGCGAGGCTCCCGCGGCGGAGGCGGGCGGCGCGCTGGAGAACCTGCCGGCGGACCGGATCGTGGCGAAGTCGCGGGAGGCGGACGCGGGCCTCACCTCGCTCCGCGGGACGGTCCGGCTGGAGCAGGAGTCGGGGACGCTGGAGTACGCGCTCTCGGTCGACCGGGACGGGGCCTGCACGGGGACGGTGTCCCAGGGCGGCGTCGAGGCGGAGGTGCGGCGGCAGGGCGGCACGGTGTGGGTGAAGCCCCCCGCCGCGATGCTGCGGGCGACCGTGCCGGACGCGGGGCCCGAACTCGCCGACAAGTGGCTGACCAACGCGGGCCTCCTCGGCGGGCTGTACGCCGGGTACTGCGACGCCGTCCTCAGGTTCGCGACCGGCGGCGGACCGTTGAAGGCGACCGACCCGGTGGAGTGGAGCCGGAACGCCGTCCGGCCGGTGGGCGGCACCCGGGCGGTGATCCTCGGCTTCCGCCCGGAGGGCGCCGGGCAGGGCGGGCCCGGGACGATGGCGATCGCCGCCGAGGGCCCGCCGTACCTGCTGGCGGTGGACCAGGCCGGGAAGAACCCCCTGGCGATGCGGTTCGACTCCTTCGGCGAGCCGGTGACGGTCACCCCGCCCCCCGCCGACCAGGTGGTCGACGCCGGCGGCTACCGGATCACCCTCGGCATCCAGCGCTGATCCGGCGTCAACCGGCGGCCGGCTCGATGCTGCTGAGCGGCTTCGGCGCGCCGGTGAGCATCACCCCGCCGCCGCCCGCCGACCGGGTGGTCCGCCTCGGCGAGGAGGGCGGCGACGAGTACGGGGGCGGTGCGGGGGACTTCTGACGGCTCGTCGGGTATGGGCGGATGTAAAGGCTGATTAAAGGAAGAGGAGGCGGTGCGGGGGGCCGCCACCCCCGGCTGTCAGACTCGCGCATCCGATCGTCATACGACCGAACAAGGAACGTTTCTGATGCGTGCGAACCGCCTGCTGGCCGCGACCGTGCTGTCCTCCCTGGCTCTGGCCGGGCTGACGGCCTGTGGCTCGGACAGCGGCACCGGCAAGTCCACCACGCCCGCCACCCCCGCGGCCTCGGCCTCGAAGGCCGCCGCGGCCGGCGGTTCGCTGGAGAGCCTGCCGGTGGACGAGATCTTCAAGCGGGCGCAGGCCGTCGGCAGCAAGGTGACCGCCGTCAAGCTGGCCTTCTCGCTGAAGGCCGACGACGGCACCATGAGCGGCGAGGTCGCCGAGGACGGCACCGGCAACTGCGCCGGCACCATCTCGCTGCAGGGCCAGGGCAAGGTCGAACTGCTGCGCAAGGGCACCACGGTGTGGCTGAAGCCGGATGCCTCGTTCCTGAACGCCGTCGCCCCGGGCAAGGGCGCCGCCCTGAGCGGCAAGTACCTGACCGCCCCGACCGACGCGGCCCGGGCCAAGCAGCTCACCGCGTTCTGCGACCTCGGCCTGCAGACCCTGAAGAACATCGGCGTCGAGGAGGACGGCAGCACCTCCCCGATGACCGGCACCAAGTCCGGCACCAAGCAGGTCGGCGGCACCAAGGCCGTGGTCATCACCGACAAGGACGGCGGCACCTCCGCGGAGGTCGCCATCGCCGCCGAGGGCCAGCCCTACCTGCTGTCGCTGGTCACCACCGGCACCGACGAGGGCAGCATGACCTTCAGCGACTTCGACAAGGCCGTCACGGTCACCGCACCGCCCGCCTCGCAGGTCGTCGACGGCAGCGCCTACCTGAAGGGCTGAACCTGACGCCCGCCCAGGGCACGGGCCGGGACGGGGCGCGGACGCGCCTCCTCCCGGCCCTGCGCCGTACCGGGCCGCGGGTCCGGCTGCGGCCGCGGCGCGGACGGGCGGCGCACCGCGAAGGCCCGCAGCACGGGCATCAGCAGCAGGTGGGCGAGGGCCGCGCCGAGCGTGCCGAGCAGCACGTCGTCGACGTTCAGCACGTGGCCCGGCGCCCAGCCCTCGACGATCTCCAGGCCGGTGCCGAGCAGGGCGACCGCGCCGGTGGTGCGCAGGAAGGACAGCACCCGGGCGCGGCGCGGGGTGCCGACGGCGAGCGGCAGCAGCACGCCGAGCGGGGCCAGCGGGAGCAGGCCGGACAGCGCCCGGCGGACGGCGGCGAGGCCGCCGGCGGCCATCGCCTCGTGCACCGAGGCGAACGGCGTCAGGTTGGACGGGCCGGTCCACGGCGCCGTGACCGGGCGGAGCGCCAGCCAGCCGAGCACCAGCAGGTGGAGGGAGAGCAGCACCCGGGCCGCCGGCCGGAGCCGGTACGGTGCCGCCGGACCGACGGCCCGCTCGGCCGTCGGCTCCCCGTTCGGGTGATCGGATCGCGCAGTGGTGTGCACATTCCGGGGGACGCGACCGGTAGCGGACCGGTTCCCGCGCGCCGGTGCGGCGCGCGGCACACCCGCCGCGGCGGACCTCAGGGGCAGTGGCTCGCCGACGGGGCGCCGAACACCCCGCCGGGGGCCGACGCGGTCGGCGACGGCACCGCCGACCGGACGGCCGCGGCGGCGGAGGCGCCCGCGCCCGGGGTCGCCGAGGGCCGCCCGGTCGGCGCCGGCGTGGCCGCGGCCGGGACGGACGCGGCGGGCGCGACCGGCATCAGCACCGACGTCGGGCAGGCGGTGCGGCTGGCGGGCGCCCCCGCGTCCACCGGGACGGCGGTCGGGCGGATGCCGCAGCCGGCGAGCAGGACCGTGGAACCGGCCAGCAGGACGACGGCGCCGAGGCGGCGGCGGGCGGTCATCGGGCCTCCTCCCGGCCGGCGGCGGGCGGCTGGGTGAGCGGCAGGGTCAGGGTGAACACGGCACCGCCCTCCGGGTGGTTGGCGGCCGTGATGGTGCCGCCGTGGATCCGGGCGTTGGCCTCGGCGATGGACAGGCCCAGACCGGAGCCCTCGGACCGGGCCCGGCCCTTGTCGGCCTTGTAGAAGCGGTCGAAGACGTGCGGCAGCACGTCCTCCGGGATGCCGGGGCCGCCGTCGGAGACCGACACCACCACGGTGTGCGCGTCGTCGTCCTGACGGACCGTCACCTTCACCGGCGAGCCGCCGTGCTTGAGCGCGTTGCCGATCAGGTTGGCGAACACCACGTCCAGCCGGCGCGGGTCGACCACCGCCAGGATGCCGCGCGGGGCGTCCAGTTCGACCGCGTCGTACCAGGCCCGGCCGTCGATGCAGGACATGATCAGGTCCGCCATGTCGACCTCGTCGGCGACCAGCTTGGCGGTGCCCGCGTCGAAGCGGGTCACCTCCATCAGGTTCTCGACCAGGTTGGAGAGCCGCCGGGTCTCGGACACCACGATCCGCACCGCCGGCTCGATCATCGGATCGAGCGAGTCGGCCTCGTCCTCCAGGATGTCGGTGACGGCCGTCATCGCGGTCAGCGGGGTGCGCAGCTCGTGCGACATGTCGGCGACGAACCGGCGGGACTGCGCCTCGCGCGCGCTCAGCTCCGCGACCTGCTCCGACAGCGACTCCGCGGTGCGGTTGAAGGTCCGCGCCAGGTCGGCCAGTTCGTCGTTGCCCTCGACGTCCAGCCGGGTGTCCAGCTCGCCCTCGCCGAGCCGCCGGGCGGCGTCCCCGAGCCGGCGCACCGGCCGCAGCACCGTCGCCGACGCGGCCTGCGCCAGCAGCGCCGAGCCGACCAGCGCCAGCAGCGTGGCGATCGCCAGCGAGACGCCCAGGGTGTTCAGGTCGGCGCGCTCGTTCTGCAGCGACTTGAACATGTAGGCGGTCGGCCCGTCCGGCACCACCTTCGTCCCGCCGACCACGTACGGCCCGGCCAGGTTCACCCGCTGCCAGTACAGGTGGTACGCGTACGGGTTGCCCGGGCCGGTCTCGCGCGGCTTGTTGACCGCGGTGACCAGCGCCGGCGGCACCTGCTTGACGGTGAACGCGATCGGGTCGGACGAGGCGGTGCAGCCCGGCTGCGACTCGTCGACCACCACCACGTCGTACGCCAGGCCGGAGCTCGCCACCTTCACCGCCAGCGCGGCCAGGTCCTGGCAGCTGGGGTGGAGCGGCAACTCCGAGACGTTGCGGGTCAGCGAGCCCCGGAAGTCGTTCAGCGAGGCGTTCTGGGCGCGCTTGAGGACCGCGTCGCGGTTCAGCCAGTAGGCGATCCCGGACGCGGACACCGCGGTGACCAGCGCGACCGCGGCGAACACCGCGATCAGTCGGACCCGCAGCGAACTGAGCCGCCGCCAGGACGCCGAACGGAACCGGCGCGGCGCGGACTGATGCTCTGTCAAAAAGGGCTCACCAGGCAGAAGGGAGACGTCACGCGGGCGGGTCCAGACGGTAGCCCACCCCGCGCACGGTACGGATCAGCGTCGGCGCGGACGGCACGTCCTCGACCTTCGCCCGCAGCCGCTGCACGCACGCGTCCACCAGGCGGGAGTCGCCCAGGTAGTCGTGCTCCCACACCAGCCGCAGCAGCTGCTGGCGGGACAGCGCCTGCCCCGGGCGGCGGCTCAGCTCCAGCAGCAGCCGCAGCTCGGTCGGGGTCAGCTGGAGGTCCTGGCCGTCCTTGGTCACGGTCATCGCCGAACGGTCGATCACCAGGCCGCCGTACGCCGCCGAGTCCGAACTCTCCCGCTCACCGCGCCGCAGCACGGCGCGGATCCGGGCGTCCAGCACCCTCGGCTGCACCGGCTTCACCACGTAGTCGTCGGCGCCGGACTCCAGGCCGACCACCACGTCGATGTCGTCGGAGCGCGCCGTCAGCAGGATGATCGGCAGCTGGTCGGTGCGCCGGATCCGCCGGCACACCTCGAAGCCGTCGATGCCCGGAAGCATCACGTCGAGCACGATCAGATCCGGACGCTGCTCCTTGAACAGGCGCAGACCGTCCTCGCCGGACGCGGCGGAGGCGACCCGGTGACCCTGGCGGGTGAGGGCGAGTTCGAGGCCGGTGCGAATGGCGTCGTCGTCCTCGATCAGAAGCAGGAAAGACACGGAGGTCATTGTGACCCACCCGGACCCCGGAAGCACCCACCCGGGTGATCCTCGCCCGCCCGGGAACCGGACCGGCCCGCTCCGGCGTCAGCCGATACGGAGCCGACGACCGTCCCCGACCGGGCGTCCTTGTGACAGCCCTGTGACAGTCGACAGACACCGCCATGACGAGCGACCGGCAGGATTTTCCTTGTCGCCGCAACCGGGCCGGACCCGGAAGCGGCGGAGCAAGGAACCGCTCGTACCGACCATGGGGGTGCCCGATGACCGCAACGCTGACGACCCGAAACGCCGGGCCGCGTGCAGCCGTGCTGGGCACCAACCGGCCGCGTCACGAGGAGGAGAACACCGGCGCCGTACTCGTACGGGGGTGCGCACACAGCGCCGGAACCCGCCGCCCGGTTGTGGGGACCAGGGGCGGGGACACCACCCACGGCAGGACCGGCGGCAACGGCCTCGCCGGGCCCGCCGCGGGACGGATGCTGCGGCTCGCGCCGCAGACCTTCCGAGGGGAACAGGCCGAACAGGGAGGCGCGCAGGGGGAGCACCCGGCGGCCGCGAAGGACGAGGCACGCGACATCGCCGAGTTCACCGCGTACGTCCGCGAGCGCCGCGCCTCCCTGTACGCCACCGCCTACCACCTGACCGGCGACCGCTACGAGGCCGAGGACCTGCTGCAGTCCGCGCTGTTCTCGACCTACCGCGCCTGGGGCCGGATCACCGACAAGGCCGCGGTCGGCGGCTACCTCCGCCGCACCATGACCAACCTGCACATCTCCGCCTGGCGCCGCCGCAAGGTCAACGAGTACCCGACCGAGGAACTCCCCGAGCACGCCGGCGACACCGACGCGATGGGCGGCACCGAGCTGCGCACCGTGCTCTGGCAGGCGCTCGCCAAGCTGCCCGAGAACCAGCGCACCATGCTCGTGCTGCGCTACTACGAGGGCCGCACCGACCCGGAGATCGCCGACGTCCTCGGCATCAGCGTCGGCACCGTGAAGAGCTCCATCTGGCGCGCGCTGCGCCGGATGCGCGAGGACGAGCAGCTCAACCGCTCCGGCGACACCGTGCACGCCTTCGGCGAGCTGGTCGCCTGAGCACACAGAACTCCCGTCGGGGGGACGGGTGGTGGGGAAGGTGAAGGACAACGGCGGACCGCTCGGGGGAGCGGGCCGCCGGGGGCTGTCCGGCACCGCAGGCGCAGGCGGGTCCCGGTGCGGGGGAGAAAGCACCGGGGCCCGCCTCCGTCCTTCCCGGCCGCGCCGACCGCGACAATGAGCGGATGGACGATCCCGTCGCGGAAACCCCGCAGGCCCGCGCCGACCGGCGGCTGGTCGAACTGCTCCAGGAACTCCGGGTGCTGCAGACCGGCGTGCAGATCGTCTTCGCGTTCCTGCTCGGCGTCGCCTTCACCCCGCGCTTCGCCACCCTCGACGACGCCCGGCAGGACCTGTACGTGCTGGTGCTGCTCCTCGCGGTGGTCGCCGCCGCGGTGCTGGCCACCCCGGTCGCCCTGCACCGCGGCCTGTTCCACCACCCCGACCGGGCCCGGATCGTCAAGGTCTCCGCGCGGATCGCCCAGGTCGGCCTGATCCTGCTGGCGATGGCGCTCAGCGGCGCCGTCCTGCTGGTCCTGGCCGTGGTCCTGGGCTTCCCCGTCGCAGTGCCGATCACCGCGGTGATCGCCCTGGTCTTCACCGGCCTGTGGTTCGTCCTGCCCTGGGCGGTCCGCCGCGGGCTGCCCGCCCCGCCCGAGTGACGGCGGGTCAGCGCGCGTCCGCGGTGTGCAGCACGTCCTGGGCGCGGTTCAGGCCGCGGCGCACGAGCGTCTCCACGGCGTCCGCGCAGCGGTCCAGCAGCTCCGGCATCCGCTCCCGCTCCTCGGCCGAGAACTCCTGCACCACCCACTGGTCGACCCGGGTGCCCTTCGGCGGCCGGCCCACGCCCACCCGCAGCCGCGCGTAGTCGGCCGTGCCCAGCGCGCGGTGCACCGAACGCGCGCCGTTGTGGCCGCCCGGGCCGCCGCCGCGCTTCAACCGGGCCGTGCCGAACGGGAAGTCCAGGTCGTCCTGGACCACCACCAGCCGCTCCAGCGGCACCCCGTGACGGCGCAGCAGCGCCGCGACCGGACGCCCCGACAGGTTGATCGACCACTGCGGTTCGGCCAGCAGCACGGTCCGGCCGTCCAGCGCGAACGAGGCGGTCCGGGTGGTCAGCCCGCGCCAGCGGGCGCCGTGCCGCCCGGCCAGCCGGTCCGCGACCAGGAAGCCCGCGTTGTGCCGGGTCCCCGCGTACCGGCGGGTCGGATTGCCCAGCCCCGCCACCAGCCAGCGCTCGTCCACGGCCGTTCCCCCTCGCTCCGGTTGTCCCTCAGACCAGTTCGGCGGGCAGCTGCCGGGCCACCGAGGCGATCCGGCGGCCCGCCTCGACGCCGGAGCAGGCGTACGAGCCCAGCTCGACCTGCCGGGCGACGATGCCGCGCTCGGCGCGCATCAGGCGCCAGCCGCGGCGCAGCAGGTACGGGATCGACTTGCGGCCCTCCCGGACGTCCCGGCGGAAGCGCCGCCACGCCGTGGTGGACGGCTTGTTGCGCAGGCACAGCGCGTCGCCGAGCAGGCCCTCCGTCTCGCAGCGGCGCACCAGTTCGGCCGCGAAGATGCCCTCCGCGACGAACGCCGCCGCGCCGTCCAGGGCGAGCGCGTGGCTGCCGGAGCGGCCGTTCGCCGGGATCGAGTACACCGGCACCTCGGCCCGCCCCTCGAACGCCAGGGTGCGGATCGCCGCCAGCGCCTGGTCGCCGTGCCAGGAATCCGGCGAGTCCCAGTCCGGGCCGCCGCCGTCCGGCAGCTGCGGCAGCGTCGGGTCGTCGCCGTCCTTGTAGAAGTCGTCGAGCTGCAGCACCGGCAGCCCGCTGCGCTCGGCCAGCGAGGACTTCCCCGACCCCGAGGGGCCCGACAGCAGGATGACGCGGGATATCGGTCGGCGGTTCAGCGGGGAGTCACTCACGAGATACCAGTCTGAGGCATCCGACGGGCTGGTCGTAACCCGCCGGTCGGCCCCCGTTCGGGGCCGGAGGGCATGAGGACGGGCCCGCACCAGGGGGGGAGAAGTGCGGGCCCGTCGCGGCCGCCCGGGCCCCCGGGGGGGTAGGGGCGCTGAGGGCGGCCGGTCTGTGTGGAGTTGGCCGGTCGGGCGGGCTAGATGCCCATCGGGTGCCAGACCGTCTTGGTCTCCAGGAAGGAGAGCAGCCGCCCGGTGCCGGGGGAATCCGTCCAGTCCTCGGCGGACGGGTCGGCGGCCGGTCGGACCACTCGCTTCAATGTATCCGCCGCCGAAGCCTCCAGGGCCGCCGCCGCGCCGGGGCCGTCCGGGTCGATCGCACCGGCCAGGTCGAGCGCGTTGACGTCCTGGTGGGAGGCCAGGGTCGGGGCGATGTCGGCGGTCCGGCCGGAGATCAGGTTGACCACGCCGCCCGGAACGTCCGAGGTGGCGAGCGCCTCGCCCAGCGACAGCGCCGGCAGCGGGGCCTGCTCGGCGACCGCCACCACGACCGTGTTGCCGGTGGCGATCGCCGGGGCGACCACCGACACCAGGCCGAGCAGCGAGTAGCCGTGGCCGGCCCGCGGCGCGACCACGCCGACCACGCCGGTCGGCTCCGGGGTGGACAGGTTGAAGAACGGCCCCGCCACCGGGTTGGCGCCGCCCGCGACCTGCGCGACCTTGTCCGTCCAGCCCGCGTACCAGACCCAGCGGTCGATCGCCGCGTCCACCAGCGCCGCCGCCTTCTTGGCGCCCAGCCCCTCGGCCGCGGCCACCTCGGCCGCGAACTGCTCACGGCGGCCCTGCAGCATCTCGGCCACCCGGTACAGCACCTGCCCGCGGTTGTACGCGGTCGTGCCCGACCAGCCCTTCACCGCCGCACGGGCGGCCAGCACCGCGTCCCGGGCGTCCTTGCGGGTCCCCAGCGGGGCGTTGGCCAGCCACTGGCCCTTCGCGTCCTGCACCTCGTACACCCGCCCGCTCTCCGAGCGCGGGAACTTCCCGCCGACGTACAGCTTGTAGGTCTTGAAGATGTCCAGTCGGACAGTCTGCTCAGACATCGAGGTACGCCTCCAGACCGTGGCGGCCGCCCTCGCGGCCGTAACCGGACTCCTTGTACCCGCCGAACGGCGAGGTCGGGTCGAACTTGTTGAACGTGTTCGCCCACACCACGCCCGCCCGGAGCCGGTTCGCCATCCACAGGATGCGCGAGCCCTTCTCCGTCCAGATGCCTGCGGACAGCCCGTACGGGGTGTTGTTGGCCTTCTCCACCGCCTCGGCGGGGGTGCGGAAGGTCAGCACCGACAGCACCGGCCCGAAGATCTCCTCGCGGGCGATCCGGTGCGCCTGCGAGACGCCGGTGAACAGCGTCGGACGGAACCAGTAGCCCGCGCCCGGCAGTTCGCACTCCGGCGCCCAGCGCTCGGCGCCCTCCTGCTCGCCCGCCGCGGCCAGCTCGGTGATCCGGGCCAGCTGCTCGGCCGAGTTGATCGCGCCGATGTCGGTGTTCTTGTCCAGCGGGTCGCCGACCCGCAGGGTGCCCATCCGGCGCTTCAGCGCGTCCAGCAGCTCGTCCTGCACCGACTCCTGCACCAGCAGGCGGCTGCCCGCGCAGCACACGTGGCCCTGGTTGAAGAAGATGCCGTTGACGATGCCCTCGACGGCCTGGTCCAGCGGCGCGTCGTCGAACACGATGTTCGCGGCCTTGCCGCCCAGCTCCAGGCTCAGCTTCTTGCGGGTGCCGGCCAGCTGCTTGGCGATCGACCGGCCCACCGGGGTGGAACCGGTGAAGGCGACCTTGTTCACGTCCGGGTGCGCGGTCAGCGCCGCGCCGGTGCGGCCGTCACCGGTGACGATGTTCACCACACCGTCCGGCAGACCCGCCTGGCGGCAGATCTCGGCGAACCGCAGGGCCGTCAGCGGGGTGGTCTCGGCGGGCTTCAGCACCACCGTGTTGCCGGTGGCCAGCGCCGGGGCGACCTTCCACGCCAGCATCAGCAGCGGGAAGTTCCACGGGATCACCTGCGCGGCGACACCCAGCGGACGCGGGTTCGGCCCGTAGCCGGCGTAGTCGAGCTTGTCGGCCCAGCCCGCGTAGTAGAAGAAGTGCGCGGCGACCAGCGGCAGGTCGACGTCCCGGGTCTCCCGGATCGGCTTGCCGTTGTCGATCGACTCCAGCACCGCCAGCTCGCGGCTGCGCTCCTGCACGATCCGGGCGATCCGGAACAGGTACTTGGCGCGCTCGCTGCCCGGCAGCGACGACCAGTCGGCGAACGCCTTCCGCGCGGCCTGCACCGCCCGGTCCACGTCCTCCCCGGTGCCCTGCGCGAACTCCGCCAGCACCTGCTCGGTCGCCGGGTTGACGGTCTTCAGCGACTCCGAACCGGACGAGTCGACGAACCGGCCGCCGATGAAGTGGCCGTAGGACGTCGCGATCTCGCCCGCGGCGGCCGGGGACTCCGGGGCCGGGGCGTACTCGAACAGGCCGGCGGCCTTCGCGGGCTGCACGGGCTGCTCGGTCTCGGTCTTCTTGTTGGTCTTCGCCATCGTGGTCAGTCCACCGTCACGTAGTCGGGACCGGAGTACCGGCCGGTGCGGAGCTTCTGGCGCTGCATCAGCAGGTCGTTCAGCAGGCTGGACGCGCCGAACCGGAACCAGTGCGGGCTCAGCCAGTCGTCGCCCAGCGTCTCGTTCACCATCACCAGGTACTTCATCGCGTCCTTGGTGGTGCGGATGCCGCCGGCCGGCTTCACGCCGACCTGGGTGCCGGTCGCCGCACGGAAGTCCCGCACCGCCTCCAGCATCAGCAGCGTCACCGGGGGAGTGGCGTTCACCGCGACCTTGCCGGTGGACGTCTTGATGAAGTCCGCACCCGCGATCATCGCCAGCCAGGACGCCCGGCGGACGTTGTCGTAGGTCTGCAGCTCGCCCGTCTCGAAGATCACCTTCAGGTGGGCGGAGCTGCCGTCCGGGCGCCTGCACGCCTCCTTCACGGCGCGGATCTCCTCGAAGACCTCCAGGTAGCGGCCGGAGAGGAACGCACCCCGGTCGATCACCATGTCGATCTCGTCGGCGCCCGCGGCCACCGCCTCCGCGGTGTCCGCCAGCTTCACCGGCATGCCGGCCCGGCCGGACGGGAACGCGGTGGCCACCGACGCCACCTGGATCCCGCTGCCGCGCAGCGCGTCCTTCGCGGTGGCGACCATGTCCGGGTACACGCAGATCGCCGCGACCTGCGGTGCGGTGCGGTCGCCGGGGTCCGGGCTCAGGCCCTTCGCGCACAGCGAGCGGACCTTGCCGACCGTGTCCGCGCCCTCCAGCGTGGTCAGGTCGATCATCGAGATGGCGAGATCGATGGCGAAGGCCTTCGCGGTGGTCTTGATCGACCGCGTACCGAGAGTCGCTGCGCGCGACTCCAGGCCCACCTGGTCGACCCCGGGCAGGCCGTGCAGGAAGCGGCGCAAGGTGGCCTCGGACGCCGCGACGTCCGCGAGGCCGCCTCCCGTGGCGCCGGGGGCGTTGGCTGCAAGAGTGGACATAGTCACCAGACCAGCATATCTACGCGCGTAGGGAGCCGGTAGATGGGGCGGGCATTTGGGGCTGCGGGGTTCACCACCAGGGGCCCGGGGAACGGCGGCGCCGTGTCTGCGGGTGGTCGGAGGCGGCGAGGGGTTCACCACCAGGGGCCCGGGGAACGGCGGCGCCGTGTCTGCGGGTGGTCGGAGGCGGCGAGGGGTTCACCACCAGGGGCCCGGGGAACGGC
>NZ_JBHWDS010000002.1:0-14902 GCF_042734615.1 Kitasatospora sp. NPDC059646 | reverse complement strand
GGGCGCCGTGTTGCCGGCGGTCGGAGACAGCGGTTGGTCGTGGCTGCGGCGGGCCTTACGGCGGGGAGCCGAAACGGCGGAACGCCATGCGCCCCGTTGGCCCTCCGCAGACATGGCCTCGCCGTTCCCCGAGCCCCTGGCGGGGCTCTCGCCGTTCCCCGAGCCCCTGGCGGGGCTCTCGCCGTTCCCCGAGCCCCTGGCGGGGCTCTCGCCGTTCCCCGAGCCCCTGTTTTCGCGCCCACCTGCACAATGGCTGCGTGAGTGAAAAGGCGAGGGGGCGGCGGCCCGGGGGTGAGGACACGCGCGGGGCGGTCCTGGTCGCGGCGCGGGCCGAATTCGCGGCGAGGGGGTACCAGAAGGCGAGCATGCGGGCGATCGCCCGGGCCGCGGGGGTGGATGCGGCGCTGCTGCACCACTACTTCGGCAGCAAGGACCGGCTGTTCATGGCCGCGCTGGAGTTCCCGTTCGAGCCGCGGGCGGTGGTCGAGGACGTGTTCGGGGGCGATCCGGCGACGGTCGGGGAGCGGGTGGCGGCGTTCGTGGTGGGCCTGTGGGAGCAGCCCGCGGTGCGTGAGCGGCTGCTGGCGCTGGTGCGGACGGCGGCGGCGAGCGAGGAGGTCGCGGCGCTGATGCGGTCGTTCATGGTGGCCGAGCTGGTCGACCGGGTGGCGGCCCGACTGGACGTCGAGCAGCCGGAGCTGCGGGTGGAGCTGGTGATGTCGCAGGTCGTCGGCCTGGCGATGGCCCGGTACGTGATCGCGGTGGAGCCGCTCGCCTCGGCACCCCCGGAGGTGCTGGTCCCGTTGCTGGGCCGCACCGTCCAGGGGTACCTGGCGGGTTGACGGGGGGTCAGGCCGCGCCGCCGCCGAAGCGCTCGGTCCAGGTGGCCAGGTCCTCGTCGGTGATCTTGGCGAACAGCACCGGGGGCACGGTGAAGCCGGTGCCGGCCGGGACGAGGGACAGCGACCGGGCCTCGTCGGCGGTGACCCAGGTGCGGGTGTCGCCGTCCAGCGCGAAGGACTCGCGGATGGTGCGGGCGGCGGTCGGGATGAACGGCTCGGAGACCACCGAGTAGAGGTGGATCAGGTTGATCGCGGTGCGCAGGGTGCGGGCCGCGGCCTCCGGGTCGGTCTTGATCTGCGTCCAGGGCGCGGTGACGTCGAGGTAGGCGTTGCCGGCCGACCAGAGCGCGCGCAGCGCCTGCGCGGCCTTGCGGAAGTTGAGCGCGTCGAGCTGGGCCTCGTACTCGGCGAGCAGGTCGGCGATCTGCGCGCCGAGGGCGGTCTCGGTCTCGCTGTTCTCCGCGCCGGCCGGGACCTCGTCGCCGAAGCGCTTGCGGCTGAAGGAGAGGACGCGGTTGACGAAGTTGCCGAGGGTGTCGGCGAGGTCCTTGTTGACGGTGGCCGCGAACAGGTCCCAGGTGAAGCTGGAGTCGTCGGACTCGGGGGCGTTCGCCATCAGGTAGTAGCGCCAGTAGTCGGCGGGGAGCAGTTCGAGGGCGACGTCGGTGAAGATGCCGAGCTTCTGGCTGGTGGAGAACTTTCCGCCGTAGTAGGTCAGCCAGTTGAAGGCCTTGACGTAGTCGACCTTCTTCCAGGGCTGGCGCGAGCCGAGGATGGTGGCGGGGAACATCACCGTGTGGAACGGGACGTTGTCCTTGGCCATGAACTCGGTGTAGCGGACGGTGTCGTCGGCCTCGTACCACCAGGAGCGCCAGTCGCCGCCGGTCGCGTCGGCCCACTCCTTGGTGGCGCCGATGTACTCGATCGGGGCGTCGAACCAGACGTAGAACACCTTGCCCTCGGCGGCCAGTTCGGGCCACACGTCGGCCGGGACGGGGACGCCCCATTCGAGGTCGCGGGTGATGGCGCGGTCCTGCAGGCCCTCGGTGAGCCACTTGCGGGCGATCGAGGAGGCCAGCACCGGCCAGCTGTCGCCGTGCTCGGCGATCCAGGCCTCGACCTCGTCGGTCAGCTTCGACTGGAGCAGGAACAGGTGCTTGGTCTCCCGGACCTCCAGCTCGGAGCTGCCGCTGATCGCGGAGCGCGGCTCCAGCAGGTCGGTCGGGTCGAGGACGCGGGTGCAGTTCTCGCACTGGTCGCCGCGGGCCTTGTCGTAGCCGCAGTGCGGGCAGGTGCCGACGATGTAGCGGTCGGGCAGGAAGCGGCCGTCGGCGATCGAGTACACCTGGCGGATCGCCCGCTCCTCGATGAAGCCGTTGGCGTGCAGCTCGCGGGCGATCTCCTGGGTGATCTCCCGGTTCTGCGGCGAGGACGAGCGGCCGAACCAGTCGAAGGACAGCTGGAAGCCGTCGTAGACGGCCTTCTGCTGGTCGTGCGCGCGGGCGCAGAACTCGGCGACCGGCAGTCCGGCCTCCTGGGCGGCCAGTTCGGCCGGGGTGCCGTGCTCGTCGGTGGCGCAGATGTACAGCACCTCGTGGCCGCGCTGGCGCAGGTAACGGGAGTACACGTCCGCCGGGAGCATCGACCCGACCATGTTGCCCAGGTGCTTGATCCCGTTGATGTAGGGAAGCGCGCTGGTGATCAACTGCCGAGTCATCCTGAGGAGCTCCGATGCTCTCCGGCGGGCACGCGGCGGTGCCCGCGAGCGGGTGTCGAGGGCCGGTCCGCGGCGCGCTGTCGGCAGCCGCCCGGCCGCCGCAATCGTACCGAACCGGCCCGCCGTTGCCGCACCGCTTATTGCCGGGCTGTCAAGCCCCGTGACGGGACCGCGCCGACGGATCGTCAGATCGCGTAGGGCCAGGCGGTGAGCAGGTAGGCGCCGTACCAGCAGCCGAACAGGGCCGCGGCGGCGAGGACGGCGATCCGGGTGGAGCGGCGGGCCCGGGAGAGGGCCAGGGCGGCGGGCAGCAGGAAGATCAGCGCGGGGGCCAGCAGGCGGGGCTTGCAGTGGTAGTAGTTGCTCTGCGCCAGCGTCAGCACCACCACCGTCGCGCCGTAGACCAGCAGCGGCGGCCAGGTGGTGCGGCGGACGGCCTGGGCGGCGCCCAGCAGGTGGGCGAGCAGCAGGACGGCGATCGAGACCGGGACCCAGCCCTCGCCGGTCCGCAGGGTGTCGGCCAGGAACTGCCAGAGCGAGGCGCCCCAGTCCCAGTGGGTGTTCCAGCCGGCCTCCTGGACGGTGAACCAGGCGTCGGCGTCGCCCAGCCGGTCGCCGACCCACCACAGGTACAGCGGGGTGCCGGTGCAGGCCAGCGCGGTGGCGAGCAGCGGGCGCACCGGCAGGCGGCGTTCGCGGCGCAGTTCGAGCAGTGCGGCGACGCCGAGCGCGGCGACCACCGCGAGGCCGGCCGGCCGGGTCAGCCCGGCGAGGAACGCGCACAGGCCGGCGGCGGCCCAGTTCCGGCGGTGCGCGGCGAGCAGGGTGCCGGCGGCGACGGCGAGGAACAGCGACTCGCTGTACGCCATGAAGAACACCAGCGACATCGGCTGGGCGGCGGCCAGCAGGACCAGCGCGACGGTGGCGGCGCGCCGGGTGTACAGCCGGCTCACCAGCCGGTGGACCAGCACCAGGGCGGCCAGCAGGGCCAGTTGGGCGGTGAGGATCCCGGCGGCGGCCCAGCTCAGGCCGGTGGCGGCGTGCACGGCGCGGACCAGCAGCGGGAACAGCGGGAAGAACGCCAGGTCGTTGCCGGTGAGCTGCCCGGCCGCGGTGTAGCTGTACGCGTCGGGGTAGCCGTCGGCGGCTATCGCCAGGAAGTGCCGGGCGTCCCAGGCGGTGAGCCGGTCGGTCAGCGTGGTGCCCGGCCGGGTGATCATCACGGCCAGCAGTGCCAGGTGCAGCACCAGCGCGCCCGCGTGCACCGCGAGGGCCGGGCGGACGGCGTGCCACAGGCGGGCGGGCAGGTCCGCGGCGGGCGGTGCGGGGGCGTGGTGCGGGGCGGGCGGGGCGGCGGGCAGCGGGCGCTCGGCGAGCGGGGTGCGGGTCATCGGGGTCCTGGTCGGTCGGGGCTCAGGGCCGGGTGGGGCTGCCGCCGGGAGCGGGCGGCGGCGAGGAGATCGACGCGGACGGCGGGGGCGGGGGGCTTCCGGTCGGCGAGCGCGAGGGCGTCGGGCCGGGGGTGACGGAGGCGGTCGGCGCGGGGGTGACCGAGGGCGTCGGCCGTCCGGTGACCGCCGGCACCCCGGCCGGGCCGACCGGGCGGGGAGCCCGGCCCGGGACGAGCGACGCACCGACGGCCGCCGCCAGGCAGGCGGTGACGGCCACGGTCGTGCCGACCCGGACCCGGCGCCGCCGTCGGCCGAGGGCGGCGATCCGCGGTGCGGGGGCGGCGGCGGCGCGGGCGGCGGCGGCGTCGGCGGCGGCCCGCAGCGCGCCGGTCAGGCGGGCGTCACTGGAAGTCATCGGGTGTTCTCCTCGGCCTCGGAGGGGGCGTCGAGCTGGTGGGCGAGGGCGGCCCGGGCCCGGGACAGGTGGGCCTTGACGGTGCCGGGGGCCATGCCGGTCTCGGCGGCGATCCGGTCGAGCGGCAGGTCGCAGACGTAGTGGAGGGCGGCGCACAGCCGCTGGCGCTCGGACAGGCGGCGCAGCGCGGCGGCCAGGTCGACGGAGGCCGGGTCCGGTCCGGCGACGTCCGCGGGTTCGCCGTGCCGCCGCCAGGCCCGGGCGGCGGTGCGGGCCCGCCGCCAGCGGCTGATCGCCAGGCGTCCGGCGACGGTGCGGACCCAGGCCTCGGGGGCCTGGTCGCGGTCGAGGGTGCGGCGGTGGCCCCAGGCGCGGACGAAGGCCTCCTGGACGACGTCCTGCGCCTCGTGCAGGTCGCCGGTGACCACGTACAGCTGGCCGGTGAGCCGGTGGACCGAGTGGCTGTAGAACTCGGTGAACTCCTCCTCGGTCATCGGTCGGCTCCTTGCAGGTTCGGTTGCTTACTCCTGCCTACGAACGGCGCCGCCGGTCCGGTTGACAGGGGGTGACGCAGCTCACGGCGGCGGGCGTGCGGAGCCTTGACGCGGTCCGGGGCGCGGCGCAGAATTCATCACATGATGAATTCTCCGGCGGGGCCGTCCGCCGACCCCGCGATCCGGATCACCGGACTCGTCGTCCGGCGCGGCGGCACCACCGTGCTGCCCGGCCTGGACCTGGACGTCCCCCGCGGCACCGTCACCGGCCTGCTCGGCCCCAGCGGCTGCGGCAAGACCACCCTGCTGCGCAGCATCGTCGGCGTGCAGCGCACCGCCGCCGGCGCCGTCACCGTGCTCGGCCGGCCCGCCGGCAGCCCCGCCCTGCGCGACCGGGTCGGCTACGTCACCCAGGCCCCGTCCGTGTACGGCGACCTGACGGTCGGCGAGAACCTCGCCCACTTCGCCGCCGTCCTCGGCGCCCCGCGCACCGACCCCGAACGGGTGATCGCCCTCGTCGGACTGGACGCCCACCGCCGCACCCCCGTCGCCCGCCTCTCCGGCGGCCAGCGCGCCCGGGTCTCGCTCGCCGCCGCCCTGCTCGGCCGGCCCGAACTGCTCGTCCTCGACGAACCCACCGTCGGCCTCGACCCCGTGCTCCGCCGCGACCTCTGGCAGCTGTTCGGCGCGCTCGCCGCGGCCGGCGCCACCCTGCTGGTCTCCAGCCACGTCATGGACGAGGCCACCCGCTGCGACCGCCTGCTGCTGATGCGCGACGGCAGGCTGCTCGCCCACGACACCCCCGCCGCACTGCTCGCCGCCACCGGCGCGAGCGACGTGGAGAGCGCCTTCCTCACCCTGGTGCAGCACCCGCAGGAGACCGTCCGATGAGCGCCGCCGTCCGCCGCACCCTGGCCACCGCCCGCCGCGTCCTCGCCCAGCTGCGCCACGACCCGCGCACCGTCGCCATGCTGCTCGGCGTCCCCTGCCTGCTGCTGGTGCTGCTCAAGTACATGTACGACCGGCAGCCCGGCACCTTCGACCGGGTCGGCCCCGAACTGCTCGGCGTCTTCCCCCTGGTGGTGATGTTCCTGGTCACCTCGGTGGCGATGCTGCGCGAACGCACCTCCGGCACCCTGGAGCGGCTGCTCACCATGCCGCTCGGCAAGCTCGACCTGCTGCTCGGCTACGCCCTCGCGTTCGGCGCCGTCGCCCTGGTGCAGGCCGCGCTCGCCTCCGCCCTCACCATCGGACTGCTCGGCCTGCACGTCGCCGGACCCACCTGGCTGCTGTTCGCCGTCGCCCTCGCGGACGGGCTGCTCGGCATGGCCCTCGGCCTGCTGGTCTCCGCGTTCGCCGCCACCGAGTTCCAGGCCGTCCAGTTCCTGCCCGCCGTGCTGCTGCCGCAGCTCCTGCTGTGCGGGCTGTTCGTGCCCCGCGCCGACATGGCGCCCGTGCTGCGGGCCGTCTCCGACGTGCTGCCGCTCTCCTACGCCGTCGACGCGACGGGCCGGATCACCCGGGAGAGCGGTCCGGGCGGCCCGGTGCTCGCCGACCTCGCGGTGGTGGCCGGCAGCGCGCTGCTCGCGCTCGCCCTCGGCGCCGCCACCCTGCGCCGCCGCACCGACTGAACGCCCCAGGTCACGGGACGGGTCATTCGTGACCGTCCCGTGCCCCCGCCGCCATTGGGGACGGCCCCCGGCTGGGGCAGAATCGACGCCATGACCGAATCCGACCGGACACCCGACCCGGGGTCCGCCGCCGACGGGCCCAAGTACGCCGACCGCGTCTACCGCTCCGTTCCCGGCGTCATCGCCGGCGTCATGCTGCTCGGAGTCGCCGCCTGGCTGATCATCGACGCCGTCGTCTCCGGCACCGGCGCCACTCCGTGGGTGGCGCTCGCCGCCGCGCCTGTCTTCGGCTTCCCGGTGGCCGCCTACACGCTGCGGCCCGTGGTGAAGTCCAACGACCAGCGGCTGCTGGTCCGCAACCCGCTGCGCACGGTGGTCGCGCCGTGGGCGACCGTGGAGGGGCTGCGGGCCGGCTACTCGGTCGAACTCTTCGCCGGCGGACGCAAGTTCCAGGTCTGGGCGGTTCCCGTCTCGCTGCGCCAGCGCAAGAAGGCCACCCGCCGGGCCGCGAAGGCCGCCGCCGCGGGCGACCCGCACCTGCCCGCCGCGCGCGGCGCCAAGGCCGCCCGCGCCGACCAGCTCGACCCCACCCGGGCCTGGTCGGACGCCGTGGTCGCCAGCCTCCAGGAGCAGGCGGAGCGGCACGCGGGCGATCCCGGCGCCGCCGGCGAGGTGCAGGCCACCTGGTGCTGGTGGGTGATCGGCCCCACCGTGGCCGGCCTGATCGCCCTGGTCTCGGTCGTCCTCGCGACCTGACCGCCCTTCGACGCCGCAGGGCCCCGGGAGCTTCCCGGGGCCCTGCGGCATGTCGGCGACGGTCCGTCAGGCGAGGCCGGCAGCGACCGCGAGGTCCTGCTTGAGGATGTCCATCAGGTCGCGGGCGCGGTCCCGGGCGGAGTCCAGGCCGGCGGCGGAGGCGACCGGGAGGACGGCCTCCAGGTAGCACTTCAGCTTGGGCTCGGTGCCGGAGGGGCGGACCACGATCCGGGCGGAGTCGACGGACGGGCCGGCCAGGTAGTAGCGCAGACCGTCGGTGGGCGGCAGCTCGGGCGTGCCGGCGGTGAGGTCGTCGGCGCGGGTGACGGTGAGGCCGGCCAGCTCGACGGGCGGCTTGTCGCGCAGGGTGCGCATCGCGTCGGCGATCACCGACAGGTCGTCGACCCGGACCGAGAGCTGGTCGGTGGCGTGCAGGCCGTGCGCGAGGGCGAGTCCGTCCAGCAGGTCGGTCAGGGTGCGGCCGTCGCGCTTGAGGCCGGCGGCGAGTTCGGCGATCTGCAGGGCGGCGGTGATGCCGTCCTTGTCGCGGACGCCGTCCGGGTCGACGCAGTAGCCGAGCGCCTCCTCGTAGCCGTAGCGGATGCCCTCCGCGCGGGAGATCCACTTGAAGCCGGTGAGGGTCTCCGCGTAGCCGAGGCCGGCCGCGGCGGCGACCTTCCCGAGCAGGGTGGAGGAGACGATGGTGGTGGCGAACACGCCGCTCGCGCCCTTGGCGGCGAGGGCCGCGCCGAGCAGCACGCCGACCTCGTCGCCGCGCAGCATCCGCCAGTCGCCGTCGGCGGTGGGGACGGCGACGGCGCAGCGGTCGGCGTCCGGGTCGTTGGCGATCACCAGGTCCGGGCGGGCGGTGCGGGCGGCGGCGAAGGCCAGGTCCATCGCCCCCGGCTCCTCCGGGTTGGGGAAGGCGACGGTGGGGAAGTCCGGGTCCGGTTCGGCCTGTTCGGCGACCACGGTGGGCGCCGGGAAGCCGGCCCGCTCGAACGCGGCCAGCAGCACGTCCCGGCCGACGCCGTGCAGCGGCGTGTAGACGGTGGACAGCTCGCGCGGCCCGTCGGCCTCCAGCACGCCGGCCGCCCGGGTCAGGTAGGCGTCCAGGACGTCCTCGCCGAGCACCTCCCAGCCGTCCTCGGCGCGCGGGACGTCGGCGAGCGCGCCGAGCGCGTCGATCTCGGCGGCGATGTCGGCGTCGGCGGGCGGCACGATCTGCGAGCCGTCGCCCAGGTACACCTTGTAGCCGTTGTCCTGCGGCGGGTTGTGGCTGGCGGTGACCACCACGCCGGCCGCCGCGCCCAGGTGCCGGATGGCGTACGCGAGCACCGGCGTGGGCAGCGGGCGGGGCAGCAGTGCGGCGCGCAGGCCGGCGCCGACCACCACGGCGGCGGTGTCGCGGGCGAAGTCGTACGACTTGTGCCGGGCGTCGTAGCCGATCACGACCAGGTCGCCGAGCTCCGGGTGCTTGCGGACGTACCCGGCGAGGCCGGCGGCGGCGCGGATCACCACGGCGCGGTTCATCCGCATCGGGCCGGCGCCGAGTTCGCCGCGCAGTCCGGCGGTGCCGAACTGGAGGCGGCCGGCGAAGCGTTCGGCCAGCTGCGACCAGGCGATCCGCTCCTCGGCCTCGGCCTCCGGGCCCTCGGCGGCGGCCAGCAGCGCGGCCAGCTCCTCGCGGGTCTGCGGGTCGGGGTCCTCGGCCAGCCAGGCCCGGGCCCGGTCGAGGAGGTCGTTGGTGGGTGCCTTCGGCATGCGGCCCGCTCCCTGTGGGTGTGGTGACGAGGTGAAGTGACGAGGCGTGCGAGGACGGGAGCGCGAGGGCCCCGTGGCAGCGGCAGCGGCGCAGCACGCCGTACCGCCGCCGCGGGGCCCTCATTCTCCGTCAGAGGTGGTGCGCGGCCGGGGAGTCGCCTCCCCGACGGGGTGTCAGATCCGCTCCAGGACCTTCGCCAGCAGGGCGCCCATCCGCTCGGCGGAGGCGCGGCCGGCCTCCAGCACCTCGGCGTGGTTGAGCGGTTCGCCGGTCATGCCCGCGGCCAGGTTGGTGACCAGCGAGATGCCGAGCACCTCGGCGCCGGCCTCGCGGGCGGCGATGGCCTCCAGGGTGGTGGACATGCCGACGAGTTCGCCGCCGATCACCCGGGCCATGTTGACCTCGGCCGGGGTCTCGTAGTGCGGGCCGCGGAACTGCACGTAGACGGCCTCGTCCAGGGACGGGTCGACCTCGCGGCACAGCGCGCGCAGGCGCTTGGAGTACAGGTCGGTGAGGTCGACGAAGTTGGCGCCGACGATCGGGGAGTCCGCGGTCAGGTTGATGTGGTCGCTGATCAGCACCGGCTGGCCGGGCGTCCAGCCGCGGCGCAGGCCGCCGCAGCCGTTGGTGAGCACGACGGTCCGGCAGCCGGCCGCGGCGGCGGTGCGCACGCCGTGCACCACGGTGGCCACGCCGTGGCCCTCGTAGTAGTGGTTGCGGCCGAGGAAGACCAGGGCGCGGCGCTCGCCCTCCCCGGGCATCCGCACCGAGCGGATGGTGCCGGCGTGGCCGGCGACGGCCGGGGCGGGGAAGCCGGGCAGGTCGGTGACCGGGAATTCCGCGAGGGTCTCACCGAGGGCGTCGGCGGCGGGCACCCAGCCGGAGCCCATCACCAGGGCGACGTCGTGGCGCTCGGCGCCGGTGAGTTCGCGCAGCCGGTCGGCTGCTTCCCGGGCGGCGGCGTAGGGGTCGGCGGAGACGACCGTCTGAGGAGATGCGTTCACACGGTCGAGGATAGGTCAAATCTGCCTACGCGCGTAGACAACCGGGCCGAGCCATGCCGGATCGTTACCCGGAATGTGCCGAACGCCAGCATTCGTCCGCCCCGCGCCGGCCGGCCCGCGGCCGAACTCCCGTCCGCCGCAGGCGTGCAGGCGAGGTCAGCAGGGGCGGCGGCGCAGGTCCAGCACGTAGTCGTCGGGGGCGCCCGCGCTCTCCGCGGCGTCCGCGATCAGGCCGAGGTAGCGAGCGGCGGGCAGGCCGCCCTCGTAGTCGTTCAGCACGTACGTCCACACCGGGACTTCACCGTCCAGGGTCTGCGCGCGCAGCTTCACCTTGCGGTAGATGCCGAGCTGCACGCCCTCCCAGCGGTCCAGGCCGTCCTCGTCCATCGGGGCGACGTCGTAGAGCGAGACGAAGACCTGCTCCTTCTCGTCCTCCACCACGGTGGCCAGCGAGCCCTCCCAGCCCAGCTGCTCGCCGCCGAAGGTCAGCCGCCAGCCGGTCAGCCAGCCGGAGCCGCGCAGCGGGGAGTGCGGGGCGCGCCGGCTCATCTGCCGGGCGTCGAGGTTGGTGGCGTAGGCGGCATAGAGCGACATGACCGCCAGCCTACGGGAGCGGCCCGTCCGACCAGGCGCGCCCGCGGCGGCCGGACCCCGCTCCCGCGCGCGGGCGGGATGCAAGGGTCAACAACAACGGCCCCGGCGTGGAATCGGTTCCGGCATGCGGGACAATGGAGCACGTGACTCGGATCGTGATCATCGGTGGCGGACCAGGCGGATACGAGGCGGCCCTCGTGGCAGCCCAGCTCGGCGCGGAGGTGACCGTTGTCGACCGCGACGGTCTGGGCGGATCGGCGGTGCTGACGGACTGCGTGCCGTCCAAGACGCTGATCGCCACCGCCGAGGTGATGACCAGCTTCGACAGCTCGTACGAGGAACTCGGCATCCTGGTCGCGGACGGCACGCCGGACGCGGCCGACCCGGCCCGGGTGGTCGGGGTCGACCTCGGCAAGGTCAACCGGAGGGTGAAGCGGCTGGCGATCGCCCAGTCGCACGACATCACCCAGGCGGTGACCCGGGCCGGCGTCACGGTGCTGCGCGGCCGCGGCCGGCTCGGCGCCGGCGGCCAGGCGATGGACGGCTCCCGCGAGGTGCTGGTCGACCTCGCCGACGGCACCGTCGAGTCGCTGCGCGCCGACGCGGTGCTGATCGCCACCGGCGTCCGCCCGCGCGAGCTGCCCGACGCCCAGCCGGACGGCGAGCGGATCCTCGCCTGGACGCAGGTGTACGACCTGGAGGAGCTGCCGCGCGAGCTGATCGTGGTCGGCTCCGGCGTCACCGGCGCCGAGTTCGCCGGCGCCTACCAGGCGCTCGGCTCGAACGTCACGCTGGTCTCCTCGCGCGACCGGGTGCTGCCGGGCGAGGACCCGGACGCCGCCGAGGTGCTGGAGGACGTGTTCCGCCGCCGCGGCATGAACGTGATGAGCCGCTCCCGCGCGGAGAGCGCCAAGCGCATCGGCGACCGGGTCGAGGTGACGCTGGCCGACGGCAAGGTGATCAGCGGCACGCACTGCCTGATGGCGGTCGGCTCCATCCCCAACACCGCGGACCTGGGCCTGGAGGAGGCCGGCGTCGCGGTCAACGACTGGGGCCAGATCAAGGTGGACCGGGTCTCCCGCACCTCCGCCCCCGGCGTGTACGCGGCCGGCGACTGCACCGGCGTGTTCATGCTGGCCTCGGTGGCCGCGATGCAGGGCCGGATCGCCATGTACCACGCGCTGGGCGACGCGGTGCAGCCGCTGAACCTGAAGACCGTCGCGTCCAACGTGTTCACCGACCCGGAGATCGCCACCGTCGGCTACACCCACGCCGACGTGACCTGCGGGAAGATGGACGCGGTCGAGGTCAAGCTCCCGCTGCGCGGCAACCCGCGGGCGAAGATGCAGGGCATCCGGGACGGCTTCGTGAAGCTGTTCGCGCGCCCGGGCACGGGCATCGTGGTGGGCGGCGTGGTGGTCGCGCCGCGCGCCTCCGAACTGATCCATTCCATCTCGCTCGCGGTGGACAACAACCTGACCGTCGAACAGGTGGCCGGTGCGTTCACCGTCTACCCGTCGCTGTCCGGCTCCACCGCCGAGGCGGCCCGCCAGCTGCACATCCGCAAGCGCGAGGGCGCCGGTTCCTGACGTTCCGCCAGGTGTTCGGGCCGAGTCGGGCGCACGCCGCCCGGCTCACCCGCCCGGCGGAGCGCGCATTGTACGGTCGCGCGCCGCTCCCAGGTGAGCAAATCCAGTTACCAGGTGCAAACGCCTGAAAGCAGACGGTCACTCGGGTTACCGTCGGTTCTGTGTTTGCTGCAGAACGTCGCCAGTTGATTCTCGAGATGGTGCGCGCCAACGGAGCCGTGTCGCTCCGAGAGCTGGCCCGCGTCGTCCAGACCTCCGAAGTCACCGTCCGCCGGGACGTGCGGGCGCTGGAGGCCGAAGGGCTGCTCGACCGCCGGCACGGCGGCGCGGTGCTACCCGGCGGCTTCAGCCGGGAGCCCGGCTACCCGCAGAAGACCCACCTCGCCGCGGCCGAGAAGAGCGCCATCGCCGATCTCGCCGCGGGCATGGTCGAGGAGGGCGACGCCATCGTGGTCGGCGCCGGCACCACCACCCAGGAGCTGGCCCGCCGGCTCGCCCGGGTGCCCGGGCTGACGGTGGTCACCAACTCGCTGCTGGTCGCCCAGGCACTGGCGCACGCCAACCGGGTCGAGGTGGTGATGACGGGCGGCACCCTGCGCGGCTCCAACTACGCCCTGGTCGGCAGCGGCGCCGAACAGTCGCTGGCCGGGCTGCGGGTCACCAAGGCGTTCATCTCCGGCAGCGGGCTGACCGCCGAACGCGGCCTGTCCACCGCCAACATGCTGTCCGCCAGCGTCGACCGGGCACTGGTGCAGGCCGCCACCGAGGTGATCGTCCTCGCCGACCACACCAAGCTCGGCGCGGACAGCATGTTCCAGACCGTCGCCACCGACGCGATCACCCGCCTGGTCACCGACGAGCACACCGCCGCCGAGGACCCGACGGCCCGCGAACTCGACGCGCTCGCCGACTGCGGGGTGCAGATCTCCGTCGCCGCGCTCGGCCTGCACGCCGAGACCCCGCCGGTGCACCCGCAGCCGTCCGCCGCGGCGCCGCGCCGGCCCGTCCCGCCCGCCGGGGTCGCCCCCGGCGCCCCGCTGCCCGGCCAGCGCCGTCCCGCCCCGCACGGCGCGCCGCTGCCGACCGTCCCCCGGCTCGCCGAGCGGATCCGCTGACCTCTTCCGGCCCGGCGGCCACCGCCCTCTGGCCGCCCCGCCCGCCCCGCTTGTAGCGTCTGCGCCCATGGACGCAGCGAGCGAAACACTCGACCGCACAACGGAGTTGACGGTGCGTGGGGCCCGAGGCGGGTACGGTCCCGCGACCTGGGGGCAGCGGGCGATCCACAGCGCGCTGGCCGAGCTCGGCCCCGACGCGCCCCGGTACAACCTGCGGCTGGCCGCCCCGGTCGAGCCGGGCCTGCCGCTCCCGGAGGCGCTCCGCGCCTTCACCGAACTGCTGCACCTGCACGACGCGCTGCGGACCCGGCTGGTCGAGGAGGACGGCGACCTGGTCCAGCGGCTGGACCCGGACGGGACACTGCCGGTGACGGTGCTGCACCGCGACGGCGCCGAGCAGGCCGCCGGGGCGGCGGCCGAACTGCTCGCCGCGTTCGCCGGCCGGGCGTTCGACCTGCCGCGGGAGTGGCCGGTGCGGCTCGGCCTGGTGGTGGTCGACGGCATGGTCCGGCAGACCGTGCTGGTGCTGTCGCACACCGCCGCGGACGGCTGGGGCATGCGCCGCGCGGTCCGCGACCTGACGCTGCTGGCGGGCGGTCGGACCGCCGACGGGCTACGGGCCGGGCGGACCTTCGCGCAGCCGCTGGAGGAGGCCGCCGAGCAGGACTCGCCGCGCGGCCGCCGCCGGGACGCCGCCGCCCGCCGGCACTGGCGGGACCGGCTGACCTCCGGCCCGCGCGCCCAACTCCCGCGCCCGGCGGACCGGCCGGACCCGGACCGGCCGTTCCCGTACGCGGTGCTGCGCTCCCCGCAGCTGGCCGCCGCGCTGCCCCGGGCCGCGACCCGGCTGCGGACCGGCGACGCCACGGTGCTGCTGGCCGCGGCCGCCACCGAACTGGCGCGGCTCGGCGGGCAGCGCGAGGTGCTGTTCCAGGTGGTGGTCGGCAACCGGTTCTCCGAGCGGGCCGCGGAGGCCGTCACCACGCTCGCCCAGGAGGGCCTGTTCCACCTCCCGGAGCTGGGCGCCGACTTCGCCGACACGGTCCGCCGCTGCCAGGGCCCGGCGCTCGGCGCCTACCGCCACGCCGGCTACCACAAGCCGCGGTTGGACGCCGACCTGGCCGCGCTGCGGGCCGCCGGCGTCGAACTGGCCGACCACTCGGTGATCTGGAACGACACCCGGGACCCGCTGGCCGCGCTGATGCCCGACGGCCTCGGCGAAGCCCCGGCGGCGGAGCGGGAGTTGACCTTCCCGGCGGTGTTCCCGGCCCGCCCCGGGGTGTCCCTCGCGGTGGACGTGGCGGCCGTGCCGGGCGCGGTCGAACTGCGGATGGTCGCCGACGGCGCCCTGCTGGACCGCGCGCGGATGGCGCAGTTCCTGTGCGGCATCGAGCGGTCGGTGCTGGACGCCGCGTGACGCGGGCGGCGTCGGGCGGCCGGTGCCGGACGCGGCCCCGCGAACGCCGACGGGCGGCGGGAGTCCGCGGACCCCCGCCGCCCCCCGCCGCCCGGGCGCGGGGGGCGGCGGCCGTGGTAGAGCCGGGCGCCGGGGCGCGGGGGGCCACCGGGGCGGCGACGGGCGACAGGGC